>NZ_QGLF01000004.1:300000-589574 GCF_003173055.1 Zavarzinia compransoris | reverse complement strand
CGTGGGGGTCGGCGTCGGCGTGGGGGTCGGCGTCGGCGTGGGGGTCGGCGTCGGCGTGGGGGTCGGCGTCGGCGTGGGGGTCGGCGTCGGCGTGGGGGTCGGCGTCGGCGTGGGGGTCGGCGTTGCCTTTTTCCCGTTGTTGTTTTCAGCAACGATGATCGCGGTGGTGACGGCGGCGGCGATGCCGACGCCGGCACCGATCAGGACGGCGGGGCTGACGGTCGCCGCTTCCGTTGCGCCCGAGGCGGTGCCGGAACCGGGGGACAGGTCCAGCCGCTGAGCCGCAGCGACATTCTGCAGGGCCCGCACGACCGAGATCAGTTCGCCCCCCTGAACCGCATCGGCGACCGCCGCGATATAGGCCTCGAGGTCGGCCGCATCGGGCGCGATGCCCAGCGTCGAGAGATTGCCCCGGATCAGCGACTTCACCTGGCCGGGATCGGTCAGCATCTGGCGCGCCAGCGAGGTCACGGCCGAAGGCGCCGCAACCGTCTCGAGCTGCGCGGCGCCGGCATTGGCGAAGGCCTGGCCCGTCATCGCGGTGATGATCGATGTCACCAGCGCAACCCGCACGGGGAGAAGGGACGTCGAGTTCAGCAGGGCATTTCTGCATTTCCGACGCTGCATGGGGTTTACCTCCGGCCGGGATTGCGGCGCACAAAAAATGGAGCGACGCCTGATGCCGCCCCTTTGCCTATATATTGATCACTGTTCCCGCCCTTGAATCCATCGCCGCATCACATTTCGGACATAGTTTTGCTGCCGATTTAGGCATTGTCTGCCCAAATTGGGTAAGCGGCCCAGGGCCAGACAGATGATTCAAATAGAAGATTCCCGGCAAGCGGGATCTCCGGCGCTTCGCCGGCCACCCATCGGGGCGGGGACTCAAGGCCGGTGTGCCGAAATCCTGGATCGAGGAGAAGTGGTGAGCCGGGCGGGAATCGAACCCGCGACCACATGATTAAAAGTCACGTGCTCTACCGACTGAGCTACCGGCTCACACTGCAAAGGCCTGCGTGAGTCGGTGGCTCACGCGGGGGGGCACCATAGAGGGGGGCTGGCCGAAAGGTCAATAGTCAGCGCCGCCGCCCTCGAAGGCTTCGACGAAGGCGTCGAGGCGGCCGCGGCGGATCGCCGTGCGCAGGCCCGCCGTCAAGTCCTGATAATGGCGCAGATTATGCGCGGTCATGAGCATGGCGCCCAGGATTTCCTCGGCCTTCACCAGATGGTGAAGATAGGCGCGGCTATAGGCGCGGCAGGCCGGGCAATGGCAGCGCTCGTCCAGCGGGCGCTTGTCCTCGGCGAATTTGGCGTTGCGGATATTGAGCGCGCCGCTGCGCGTGAAGGCCTGGCCGTTCCGGCCGGAACGGGTCGGGATCACGCAGTCGAACATGTCGATGCCGCGCGCCACGGCGCCGACGATATCGGCGGGCTTGCCCACGCCCATCAGGTAGCGCGGCTTGTCCCCGGGCAGATGGGGCGTGGTCGCGGCGATGGTCGCGAACATCTCCGCCTGCGGCTCGCCCACCGCAAGGCCGCCCAGGGCATAGCCCGGAAAGCCGATCTCGACCAGCCCTTCGGCCGAGGCCCGGCGCAGGTCCGCATCGGTGCCGCCCTGCACGATGCCGAAGATCGCCCGGCCCGGGGGCGGCTCGCTGGCGTAGAAGGCCGTCTTCGAGCGCCGGGCCCAGCGGAGCGAAAGCTCCATGGCCCGGGCCGCCTCGTCCCGCGTTGCCGGCAGGGCGACGCATTCGTCGAGCTGCATGGCAATATCGCTGTCGAGCAGGCGCTGGATCTCGATCGAACGCTCGGGCGACATGGCGTGCTTGCTGCCGTCGATATGGGACTGGAAGGTGACCCCCTCCTCCGTGATCTTGCGCAGCGACGACAGCGACATGACCTGGAAGCCGCCGCTGTCGGTCAGGATCGGGTGCGGCCAGTTCATGAAGGCATGCAGGCCGCCCAGCCGCGCCACCCGTTCCGCCCCCGGCCGCAGCATCAGGTGATAGGTATTGCCGAGAATGATGTCGGCCCCCGCCGCGCGCACGGTTTCGGGCATGCAGGCCTTCACCGTTGCCGCCGTGCCCACCGGCATGAAGGCGGGGGTACGGATCACGCCGCGGGCAGTGCGCACATGGCCGGCCCGGGCCATGCCGTCCCGCGCCTCCACCGTGAAGCCGAAATCAAGGGCGGTCATGCCGGAACCTCCAGGCGGTCGATCAGGCTGGCATCGCCATAGGAATAGAAGCGGTAGCCCGCCTCGACCGCATGGGCATAGGCGGCCTTCATGCGCTCCGTGCCGGCCAGCGCCGAAACCAGCATGAACAGCGTCGATTTCGGCAGGTGGAAATTGGTCATCAGGACATCGACCGCCCGGAAGCGATAGCCGGGGGTGATGAAGATATCGGTCCAGCCCGCATAGGGCGACAGGGTGCCGTCCGGCGCCGCCGCACTTTCGATCAGGCGCAGCGCAGTGGTGCCGACCGCGATCACCCGCCGCCCCTCGCGCCGGGCGCGGCCGATCGCCTCGGCCGCCGCCGCCGTCACTTCGCCCCATTCGGCATGCATGCGGTGGTCGCGGGTATCCTCCACCTTCACCGGCAGGAACGTGCCGGCGCCGACATGAAGGGTGACCATGGTCCGCTCCACCCCCATGGCCTCCAGCCGGGCGAGGAGATCGGGCGTCAGGTGCAGGCTCGCGGTCGGCGCCGCCACCGCGCCCTCCCGTGCCGCGAAGACCGGCTGGTAATCCGCCCGGTCCTGCGCGTCGGGCGTCCGTTTCCGGGCGATATAGGGCGGCAGGGGCATGGTCCCGACCGCATCCAGCGCGGCCATCAGATCGGCGCCCGCCCGGTCGAATTCGAGGGTGATGGTGCCTTCCGGATCCTTGGCCCGCACCGTCGCCGCCAGCCGGTCGCCGAAGCGGACCACGGCGCCGGGGCGGAAGCGCTTGCCCGGCCGGGCCAGGCAATCCCAGGTGCGGCCGTCGACGGCGCGGATCAGGTTCAGTTCGACCCGCCCCGCGCCGATCAGGCCCTCGAGCCGGGCCGGAATCACCTTGGTGTCGTTGAGGACGAGAAGATCGCCCCGGCGCAGCAGGGCCGGCAGGTCGCCGACCGTGAAATCGGCAAGGCCGTCGGCGGTGACGCGCAGCAGCCGGGCCGCCTCGCGCGGCACCGCGGGGCGAACCGCGATCCGGTCGGCAGGCAGAGCGAAATCGAAATCGGCGACCTTCATGTCCCGTCACCCGATGGCCAAAAACAGGATGGCCCAAAAACACGATGGCCGGGAAATCCCGGCCATCGCAGCACGCCTTGAGGGCGGGATTACTTCACGTCGGCCTGGACCTTCAGCGAAATGATCTTGTCCTGCGGCGCCGGCACCGAGCCGGACTGGCCGAGGCCGCGCTTGATCTTGTCGACGAATTCCATGCCCGAGATGACGCGGCCGAGCACGGTATACTGGCCGTCGAGGAAACGAGCCGGCTGGAAGCAGATGAAGAACTGGCTGTCCGCCGAATCCGGGCTCTGGGCCCGGGCCATGCCGAGCGTGCCGCGCACGAACGGCTCGTTGGTGAATTCGGCCTTCAGCTTCTTGCCCGAGCCGCCCATGCCGGTGCCGGTCGGATCGCCGGTCTGGGCCATGAAGCCCTCGATCACGCGATGGAAGAGGATGCCGTCATAGAACCCCTGGCGGGTCAGTTCCTTGATCCGCGCGACATGGTTCGGCGCCAGGTCCGGGCGCAGCTCGATGACGACGGTGCCGTCCTTCAGTTCGAGCAGAAGGGTGTTTTCAGGATCGGCGGCAGCCGCAGCAGTGGTCATGGCAAACATCGCAAGTAGAATGGCAAACAGGCGCTTCATACCCCAACTCCTCCCGCAGGTCTTGGGTAAAGGCTCCGCATCACGCGGATTTGAGTTTTTCGAGCTTCAGGCGCAGGCGTTCGGCGACGACGGGCGGCACGAAAGCCGCGTAGGGCCCGCCCAGTTTCGCCACATCCTTGACCAGGCTGGACGCGATCGCCTGATGGGCGAGATCGGCCATCAGGAACACGGTCTCGACCTCGGGCGCCATGGTCGCGTTCATGCCCGTCATCTGGAACTCATAGTCGAAATCGGTGCCGGAGCGAAGCCCGCGGAGGAGCACGGTCGCCCGATGCTCGCGGGCGAAATGGACGACGAGGCCCTTGAAGGGCACCACCGCGATCTCCCCCACCCCCGGCTCGTCGGCAAGGCCGGCGACCAGTTCGCGCATCATTTCCAGCCGCTCCTCGAAATCGAACAGGGGCGCCTTGCTGGAATTGACGCCGATGCCCAGCACCAGCCGGTCGACCAGCTTGGCGCCGCGCCGGATGATGTCGAAATGGCCGAGGGTCGGCGGATCGAACGTGCCGGGATAGACCCCGATGCGGCTCATGCCCCGGTCCCCTCTTCGGCGCCGGCCTCGGTCTCGCCGTCGGCGTCGCTCTCGTCCATGGCATCTTCGAGGCGGGTGACCGAGACCACCCGCTCCCCCTCCGCGGTGCGGAACAGGGTGACGCCCTGGGTATTGCGGCCGGCGGTGCGGATGTCGTGCACCGGGCAGCGGATCACCTGGCCGCCGTCGGTCACCAGCATCACCTGGTCCCGGTCGGTGACCGGGAAGGCGGCGACCAGGTTGCCGTTCCGGGCGCTGGTGGTGATGGCGATGATGCCCTTGCCGCCGCGCCGGGTGAGCCGGTACTCGTAGGCCGAGGTGCGCTTGCCGTAGCCGTTCGCGGTCACGGTCAGCAGGTGCTGCTCCTTGGCCTGCAATTCGGCGAAGCGCTCGTCGGTCAGGGTCACCTCGGCGCCGTCCTCGCCCTCGTCCTCATCGGCGGGCGGGGCGATCTCCGCCCCCTCCTCGTCGCCGGCCTTGGCGGCCTTCAGATAGGCGCGGAGTTCGGCCGGCGTCGCCTCGACATGGCCGAGCAGGGCAAGGTCGACCACCCGGTCGCCCTCGTCCAGGCGGATGCCGCGGACACCGGTCGAATGGCGGCTGGCGAATTCGCGCACCTCGTCCACCGGGAAGCGGATCGCCCGGCCGCTTTCGATCGCGAGCAGGATATCCTCGCTCTCGGCGTCGCAGGGGCTGACGGCGATCAATTCGTCGTCCGCATCCTCGCCCTCGAACTTCATGGCGATCTTGCCGTTGGCGCGCACGTCGATGAAATCGGACAGCGCGTTGCGGCGGATATTGCCCTTCTTCGTCGCGAAGACGACATGCAGGCGGGCCCAGCTTTCCTCATCCTCCGGCATCGGCATCACCGTCGCGATGCGCTCGCCCTGATCGAGCGGCAGGAGGTTGATCAGGGCCTTGCCGCGCGATTGCGGCAGGCCTTCCGGCAGGCGCCAGACCTTCATCTGATAGGCGATGCCGCGGGACGAGAAGAACAGCACCGGCGTATGGGTATTGGCGACGAAGACGCGGGAGACGAAATCCTCGTCCCGCGTCGCCATGCCGGTCTTGCCCTTGCCGCCGCGGCGCTGGGCGCGATAGGCGGTCAGCGGCACGCGCTTGATATAGCCGCTGTGGGAGACGGTGACGACCATGTCCTCGCGGGCGATCAGGTCCTCGTCCTCCAGGTCGCCGGAATAGGCGACCACTTCGGTCCGGCGCGGGTTGGCGAACTCGGCCTTCACCGCCAGCAGTTCTTCGCGCATCACGCCGTAGAGGATCTCGCGGCTGCGCAGCACGGAAAGCAGGTATTTGATCTGCTCGCCAAGCTGCTTCAACTCTTCCTCGATCTCGTCGCGGCCGAGCGCGGTCAGGCGCTGAAGGCGGAGGTCGAGGATCGCCCTCGCCTGCACTTCGGTCAGGCGATAGGTGCCGTCGACGGCGCCGGCCTGGCCCGTCTCCTCGACCAGCCTCAGCAGCGCGTCGACCTCGGCCACCGGCCAGTCGCGGCTCATCAGGGCTTCGCGGGCGCTGGCCGGATCGGGCGAGGTGCGGATGACCCGGATCACCTCGTCGATATTAGCGACGGCGACCGCAAGGCCGGCCAGGATATGGGCGCGGTCGCGGGCCTTGTTCAGTTCGAAGCGGGTGCGCCGGGTGATGACCTCTTCGCGGAATTCGACGAAGGCGCCGATCAGCTGCTTCAGGGTCATCGTCTGCGGCCGGCCGTGGTCGATGGCCAGCATCTGGATGCCGAAGCTCTGCTGCAGGGGCGTGTGCTTGAACAATTGGTTCAGCACCACGTCCGCGATCGCGTCGCGCTTCAGCTCGACGACGACGCGGACGCCGTCGCGGTCGGATTCGTCGCGCAGTTCGGCGATACCCTCGATCCGCTTCGAGCGCATCTCCTCGCCGATCTTCTCCAGCAGGGTCGACTTGTTGACCTGATAGGGGATCTCGGTCGCGACGATCGCCCAGCGGTCCTTGCGGATTTCCTCGACATGGGTGCGGGCGCGCATCAGCACCGAGCCGCGCCCGGTGAGATAGGCCTGGCGCGCCCCGCCGCCGCCGATGATCAGGCCGCCGGTCGGGAAATCGGGCGCCTGCACGATGTCGATCAGGGTCTCGATCGGCAGGTGCGGGTTGTCCATATAGGCAAGGCAGGCGTCGATCACATCGCCGAGATTATGCGGCGGGATATTCGTCGCCATGCCGACGGCGATGCCGCCGGCGCCATTGACCAGGAGATTGGGAAAGCGCGCCGGCAGGACCACCGGCTCGCGGGCGCTGTCGTCGTAGTTCGGCTGGAAATCGACCGTGTCCTTGTCGATGTCTTCCAGCAGGGCATGGGCCGGCTTGCCCAAGCGGATTTCGGTGTAACGCATGGCGGCGGGCATGTCGCCGTCCATCGAACCGTAATTGCCCTGGCCGTCGAGCAGCGGCAGGCGCATGGAGAAGGGCTGCACCAGCCGCACCATGGCCATATAGATCGCGCTGTCGCCATGGGGGTGATATTTACCCATGACGTCGCCGACGATGCGCGCCGACTTGCGATAGGGCTTGTTCCAGACATAGCCGCTTTCGTTCATCGCATGCAGGATGCGGCGATGCACCGGCTTCAGACCGTCGCGGGCGTCAGGCAGCGCCCGCGCCACGATCACGCTCATCGCGTAATCGAGGTAGGAGCGGCGCATCTCGTCTTCGATCGAGATCGGCGCGATATCCTGGCGGGGCGGCACGCCCCCGCCGGTCGGGGTGCCCGCGTCCTGCGGCTCCGGCTGGTCTGCGGTATTGGGTTCGCTCAAGAGAAATGCTTGCTGTTTGCGCCGGTGGTCGGCGTCTGGGAAGGCCGGGAGCGGGCCTCATCCGTGGCCGGACTGTAGCAAGTCCGACACATCCCTGGCCAGCCCTATCTGGCGCCCCATAAGCCATTGGAAAATATAGATATTCTATCCGTTTTCGGCATGCCGCGGCGCATTCGCCCGGGCCGGGTGGAGAATCGGGGCGCGACAGCGGGAAAGTTTGGGGGTTAGACTTCCCCTTTGTGCCGGGGCGTCCATGATCGAAACCTTCCTGATCGCCTTCACCACCTTCTTCGCCACCATCGGTCCAGCCGATGTCGCCGTGCTGTTCGCGGCGCTGACCAACAACAATACGCCGGCCGAACGGCGCCGGATCGCCCTGAAGGGGACCCTGTTCGCCGGCGGCATCATGCTGGTGTTCGGCCTGGCCGGCGACCCCCTGCTCCGCCTGTTCGGGATCTCGCTGCCGGCGCTTCGGGTCGCGGGCGGCATCCTCCTCCTGCTCATCTCGCTCGACATGGTCTTCGTCCGGGAATCCGGCAGCACGACGACGACCGACGAGGAAGAGGCGGAGGCCCTGAACCGGCCGGATATTTCCGTGGTGCCCCTGGCGACGCCCCTTCTCGCCGGGCCGGGCGCCATCGGCTCGATCATCCTGCTGACCTCGGCCAACAGCGGCGATCCGCTGAAGGAAACCATGGTCTTCCTCGGCCTCGCCGGGGTGCTGCTGGTCGGCTACCTGCTGATGCTGGTGGCGACCGGGGTGCAGCGGGTGCTGGGCGTCACCGGCGTCCATGTCATCAGCCGCATTTTCGGCGTGCTGCTGGCGGCGCTGGCCGTGCAATTCGTCTTCGACGGGCTGAAGACCAGCGGCCTGTTCGGTTAGGCCGCCCGGGCGCCCACGTCCAGCGCGAAGCGGACCGCCGCCTCGGCGTGGATGGCGGTGGTGTCGTAGCCCGGCAGCGCCAGCCCGTCCGGGTCCAGCAGCAGCGAGATTTCGGTGCAGCCCAGGATCACGGCATCGGCGCCCTGCGCCCGGGCCGCCTCGATGACCGCGAAGAAGCGCTGCCGCGACCGGGGCTCGATCACGCCCTGGCACAATTCCCGGAAGATCACGTCATGGACCAGGGCGCGGTCGTCGGCGGCCGGCACCTGGACCGCGATGCCGTGGCGGGCCATGCGCTCGGCATAGAAACCGTGTTCCATCGTATAGCGCGTGGCCAGCAGCAGGGGCGCCCGGCGCCCGTCCGCCTTGAGGGCGGCCGCCGTCGCATCGATGATGTCGATCAGGGGGATGCCGGCCATGCGCGCCACCGGTTCGGCCACCAGATGCATCGTATTGGTGCAGATCAGCACGCAATCCGCCCCGGCCCGGGCCAGCCCGGCGCCGGCGGCGCCCAGCAATTTGCCCGCCTCGTCCCAGCGGTCGGCCTGTTGGAGGGCCGCGACGCGGGAAAAATCCAGGGAATGCAGGATCAGGTCGGCGGAGGCCAGCCCGCCGCGCCGCGCCCGCACCGCCTGATTGATCAGCCGGTAATAGGTCGCCGTCGATTCCCAGCTCATGCCGCCGATCAGGCCGATGGTCTTCATGTCGCGCTCCGCCGTTTCACCGGGACATTTATCGCGCGGATCACCGGCAATCGGCGCGCTTTCGACAGGATTTCCGGCCATTACAACGCATGCCCGAAGCGTATAGTGGAAGAAACGCGCATTTCCATTGCATCCATCGGAATCCCGCCATGCTCGACGACCGCGACCGCCGTATCCTGACCCTGTTGCAGACCGATGCCGAGACCCCGGTGACCGAGATCGCGGCGGCGGTCGCCCTTTCCCCTTCCGCCTGCTCGCGCCGGATCGCGCGCTTGCGGGACGACGGCTACCTGCTCGGCACCAGTGCCCGGCTGGACCGCCGCAAGCTGAACCTGCCGACCACGATCTTCCTCCTGGTCCGCACCGGGCGCCACGCGGAAGAGTGGCTGGACCAGTTCCACGCCGCCGTCACCGCCATTCCGGAAATCGTCGAGGTTCATCGCCTGACCGGCAATTTCGACTATGTGCTGAAGCTGGTGCTGCCCAATGTCGAATATTACGACACGGTCTATAAGCAGTTGCTGCGCCGGATCGAGCTTTACGACATGTCGGCCCATATCTCGATGGAGACGGTGAAACTCTCCGCCGCCCTGCCGACCCATCACCTGTGACGGCGCTTGACGTCGACCGGTTATACTAACATATTTGTCAATATGACATGGAGGCGGTCATGGCCAGCCTGACGACGATCACCCCGCGCAACATCATGTTCAAGGTCGACGGCCCGCGCGGCCTGTGGTGCGGCGGCGACCCGGCCCGCACCGCCTTCTTCGACGGCATGTCGCTGATGTTCCCCGAGGGCGAGCGCTTCTTCATGGACGCGGTGCGCGACAATGCGGGCGCCGTCAGCGATCCCCAGCTTCAGGCGGAGATCAAGGGCTTCACCACCCAGGAGGCGATCCACAGCCGGGAGCATCTGCGCTACAACCGCATGGTGACCGAACGCGCCGGGCCCGCCGTCACCCGGCTGGAAGACGGGGTGAAAAAGCGGATCGCCTTCGTCAACCGCATCTTCGGGCCGAAGCGGCGCCTGGCCATGACCGTGGCGCTCGAACATTTCACCGCCATCCTGGCCTCTTCCCTGCTGAAGCGGACCGACCTCCTTGCCGATGCCGACCCGGAGATGGCCCGCCTCTGGCGCTGGCACGCGATCGAAGAGAGCGAGCACAAGGCCGTCGCCTTCGATGTCTATCGCACGGTCGCGCCGGGCATCCTCGGCTATCTGCTGCGGGCACAGGTCATGCTGACGGTGACCTTGACCTTCAGCTTCTTCCTCTTCGTTCATGTCGCGACCATCCTGAAGGCGGACGGGCACAGCAACCTGCGCAACTGGCTGCGCCTGCTCGGCCTGTTCTGGGGGCCGAAGGGCGTGATCACGCGCACGGCCCTGCCCTGGCTCGACTTCTTCCGCCCGGGCTTCCACCCCTGGGACCACGACAACCGCGAGGACCTGGACAGCCACCGCGCCCGGCTGACGCCGGCAGCCTGAGCCGGTATCGCCGGCAGCCGCAGGGTCGTATCCCGGCTGGCCCGGTGCCGGGGCGCGTGGCATGGTTTCATTTCGATCGCGCGCATCTTCAGCCGCCCGCGAAGAAAAGAAGGCCAGCCGTGTTCCGTGTCACCCGCCTCGCCGTCCCTGTCCTGGCCCTGATCATGGCGGCCGATCCCGCCGTTGCCCAGGATCCGCCGCTCTGCGCGGCCTCGTCCGACACGGCGCGCACGGCCGCCGAGGTCATCGCCGCCGTCGCCGAGCATCAATGCCCGCCCGGCAGCCGCCTGCGCGCGGCCATGACCGTTGCGGGGCAGGCCGTCGTTCTTCAGCGCAGCGGCATCTGCGCGCCGGAGAGCGTCCGCACCATGACCATTCGGCCGACCCCCGATACCCGTGCCCTCGATACCCGTGCCCTCGGCTTCACCTGCATCCTCGCGACGCGGTGAAGGGCATATCGGCGGCGATCGGGCCCCGGCCGTTCAGCCCCCGCCCGCGGGGAGGCGGCCCTTACTGGCGAACCAGTTCGACCCTTCGGTTCCGGCCGCGGCCTTCCTCGGTGTCGTTGGGCGCGACCGGCGAGGTGGAGCCGAGCCCGGCCGAGGTCAGGCGCGCCGCCTCGATGCCATAGGTGCCGACCAGGGCCGCGACCACCGAGGCCGCCCGGTCGGCCGACAGTTTCATGTTGTGGGCGAAATCGCCCGTGCTGTCGGTATGGCCGGTGACCAGCAGCTTCAGGGCGGGATCGCTCTTGAGAAGGGCCGCGACCTGATCCAGCTGGTCCTTCGATTCCGGCTTCACCACCGCGCTGTCGACATCGAAATAGACGCCGTAAAGGGCGATCTTGCCGTCCGCCACCAGGGCCTTGGACAGGGCGGCGGCATCGACGGTGACGAGGCCCCGGTCCATCGGCTTGGTCTCGACCACGGTGATCAGGATGCCGGCGACATCGCGGAACTTCAGGTCGCCGGCGGCGATGCCGAGATAGACGTCGCCTTCCGGGCGGCGCAGGCGGGCGAGCGTATAGCGCGGCTTGTCGAGGTCGGGGATGCCCTGGCCCGCCTCCATGCTGCCGCCGGGCACCGGGTTCACATTGTTGTAGGCATAGCCGAAATTCTTGCCGCAGCCGTCGTCGGTGTCGCCCTTGCAGGAATAGAGGGTCTCGAAGCCGGCCTTGGCCAGGGCCTCCTGGTAGTTGGCATAGACTTCGAGGCCGCTGCGCCCCTTCGGCCCGTGGTAGAACAGCTTGTCCACCCTGCCTTCGAGATCCTGGGTCTTCGAAAAGACGCGCTTGAAGTCCGGCGTCTCGATGGTCGGGCCGGCGGGCAGGCTCACCTCGTCGAAGGCGCGCTGCTCCTGGCCGACCAGGAAGGACCCGGGATAGCGCGACAGCAAGGGGATATCCTTGCACTTGCCGCAATCCGTGGTCTCCGCCAGCGCCGCACCACCGGCCGTCGCCACGACCCCAAGCGCCAGCACCCCTGCAAACCTGATCAAGCGAGACATTCTACCCCCCGAACGATGAACCGCACCCCGCCCATCAAGCCACAGGTGCCCGCCCCCACGCTGTGACGGCGCGCACGGGAAAGCAACCGGGTAAACAGGTCAAAGCGCCGGGTGCGAGCCTGCCTTCTCAAGATCCAAAATAGGCATCGACATCGCGATTTCCGTGAAGAATGTTCACCACTTCGAGCACGTCGCCACGGTAGCGAAAGAAGATCACATAACCTTTGAAGGGAAAGCTGCGGATATCGGGGCGCAATTCCGGCCGAGGCCGCCCCAATTCACCGGGCAATTGCGCCAGCCGGGCACATTTCCGACGCAACGCGTCGACGACGCGCCTGCCCTGGTCCGTACTCGCGGCTTCCCGGGCGATAAACTCGAAAATGGCAAGAAGATCGTCGCGGGCCGCCGAGCGGTAAACCAGGCGACGCACCTCAAAGACCGTCGTCGGCCAGTTTCGCGGCCCTGGCATCCAGTGCCGCTGCGACATCGGCATCGCTATGGTCGCCGCCATCGGCGATCGACGCATCGAGCGTGTCCCGCAATGCCTTCAATCGGGCCTCGCGTTCCTCGACCAGCCGCAGCCCCTCGCGCACGACCTCGCTCGCCGAGCCATAACGGCCTTCGGCCACGATCATGGCGACGAAATGCTCCCATCGCTCACCCAAGGAGACATTCATGTGAACCTCCGCCCCGCGGGCGATCCGCCATCGATGTCAAAATATGCGCTAATTTTGATAGCGATGAAGCCGCTTGTCAAAGCGCCGGGTGCGGGATCTGGAATTGCTTCTCGGCGGCCAGGGCTTCGGGTTTCAGGTCGCCGGTCATCAGGCCGGCCATGATGTCGTCGACCGCGGCGCCGTTCAGGATCGCCTCGACCCCGAGGCAGATCGGCATGGCGATGCCGAGCCTGCGGGCGAGGGCGACCACGGCGGCGGCATTCACCGCCCCCTCGACCACCGGCCCGTCGTCGGTCAGGGCCGCGCGCCGCCCCTCGCCCAGCGCCTTGCCGAAGGAGAAGTTGCGCGACTGCTCGCTCGAACAGGTCAGCACCAGGTCGCCCACCCCGGCCAGGCCGCCCAGGGTTTCCGACCGGGCCCCGACCGCGACGCCGAGACGGGTGAGTTCGGCCAGCCCCCTGGTGATCAGGGCGGCGCGGGCATTGCTGCCCAGGCCCTTGCCGGCAGCGATGCCGCAGGCGATGGCGATGACATTCTTCACCGCGCCGCCGATCTCGACCCCGATCAGGTCGTCCGACAGATAGGGCCGGAAGTGGCGGGTGGCGAAAGTGACGGCGACGCGCGCCGCCAGGTGATCGGGCCCAAAGCCATGGTCGCCCCGGGCGGCGACGGTCACCGCCGTCGGCAGGTCCAGGGCGACTTCGGTCGCGAAGGTGGGGCCGGAGAGGACGGCCAGCGGCCGGCCGGGCAAGGCGGCCGCGCCCACCGCGCTCATCAGGGCGCCGGTTTCCCCCTCGACGCCCTTGGCGCAGATGACCACCGGAACGGCCGGCCCGAGCAGGGGCGCGACCTCGCCCAGCATGCGGCGCAGGTGCTGGGACGGCGTCACCATCAGGACGAGATCGGCCCCCGCGACCACCGCCGGCAGGTCGCCGGTGACGGCGATCGCCGCCGGCAGGTCGACCGGGGCCGGCAGGAAAGGATTGCGCCGGTCGCGCGCCACCGCTTCGACCACCGAGGCTTCCCGCGCCCAGAGCGCGACCCCGCGCCCGGCGCGATGGGCGGTGAGCGCCAGCGCCGTGCCCCAGGCCCCGGCGCCGACGATGGCGATGCGCTCGAACGGGCGCGGTTCAGCCCCTGTTCCCGACCCGGCGCTCATGCCCTGCCCTCCCTTGACGGGCGAGGATCAGAAGGGAATTTCGTCGTCGAGATCCGGGCCGCCGCCGAAGCCGCCGCCCGACCGGCCGCCGCCGCCGCCGCCACCGCCCGAGGACCGGCCGCCGCCGCCGCCAAAGCCGCCGCCGCCGCCCGACCGGCCGCCGCCCGAGCCGCCGCCGAAATCGCCGCCCATGTCGTCAGGCCCGCCCATGCCGCCGCCCTCGCCCTTGCCGTCGAGCAGGGTCAGTTCGCCGCGGAATTTCTGCAGCACGACTTCGGTCGAGAAACGCTCCTGGCCCTGCTGGTCGGTCCATTTCCGGGTCTGGAGCGCGCCTTCGACATAGACCTTGCTGCCCTTCCGCAGGTACTGCTGGGCGATGCGGGCCAGGTTCTCATTGAAGATGACGACGCGATGCCACTCCGTGCGCTCCTTGCGCTCGCCGGACATGCGGTCCTTCCAGGATTCCGAGGTGGCGACCGACAGGTTCACCACCGGGCTGCCGTCCTGCAGGTTGCGGGATTCCGGATCGCGGCCCAGGTTGCCGACCAGAATGACCTTGTTGACACTGCCCGCCATGGCTCTCCCCTTGGTGCTTGCGACACCGACAGACTAGAACATAATAAGAACGATGATGCCGACTCGATCAAGTGGCATGTTGCGACGTTTCTACTCATAATCCGCCGCCGAGGCATAGACTGCGATGAACCTTCAGACCATATCATGCCGTGGTTCGGTTTTCCGTCGCGTCCGCGTCGTGCCGCATTGCTGAGGCCCCATGTCGTCCAAGTTCATCTGCGTCCGCGGTGCCCGCGAACATAACCTCAAGAACGTCGACGTCGACATCCCGCGCGACAAGCTGGTGGTGATCACCGGCCTGTCCGGCTCGGGCAAGTCGTCCCTCGCCTTCGACACGATCTATGCCGAGGGCCAGCGCCGCTATGTCGAATCGCTGTCGGCCTATGCCCGCCAGTTCCTCGAACTGATGCAGAAGCCGGACGTCGACCAGATCGAGGGCCTGTCGCCCGCGATCTCGATCGAACAGAAGACGACCTCGCGCAACCCGCGCTCGACGGTCGGCACGGTCACCGAGATCTACGACTACCTGCGCCTGCTCTATGCCCGGATCGGCGTGCCCTATTCGCCGGCGACCGGCCTGCCGATCGAAAGCCAGACCATCAGCCAGATGGTCGACCGCATCCTGGCCCTGCCGGAGGGGACCCGCCTGCTCCTGATCGCGCCCTTCGTGCGCGGGCGGAAGGGCGAGTACCGCAAGGAACTGGCCGACCTGCAGAAGCGCGGCTTCCAGCGGGTGAAGGTGGACGGCACGCTCTACGACATTGCCGAGGTGCCGGCCCTCAACAAGAAGCTGAAGCACGATATCGACGTCGTGGTCGACCGGGTGGTGGTGAAGCCCGAGATCGCCTCGCGCCTGGCCGACAGCCTGGAAACCGCGCTCGAACTGGCCGACGGCATCGCCGTCGCCGAGAACGCGGCGACCGGCGAGACCACCCTGTTCTCGCAGAAATTCGCCTGCCCGGTCTCGGGCTTCACCATTCCCGAGATCGAGCCCCGGCTCTTTTCCTTCAACAATCCCTTCGGCGCCTGCCCGTCCTGCGACGGGCTGGGGGTGAGACTCTATTTCGATCCGGCCCTGATCGTGCCGGACGACAATCTCAGCCTCGGCCAGGGCGCGATCGCGCCCTGGGCCAAGACGATTTCCGCCTTCTTCACCCAGACCCTGGAAAGCCTGGCGCGGGCCTATAAGTTCAGCCTGCACAAGCCCTGGCGCGACCTGCCGGACAATGTCCGCGACCTGCTGCTGAACGGTTCGGGCAAGACCGCCGTCACCATGACCTATGAGGACGGCACCCGCCGCTTCGAGACCACCAAGCCGTTCGAGGGCGTGATCCCCAACCTGCAACGGCGCTGGAAGGAAACCGAAAGCGACTGGATGCGCGAGGAGCTTTCGGCCTATCAGTCCGCCTCGGAATGCGAGGCGTGCCACGGCCACCGCCTGAAGCCCGAGGCGCTGGCGGTGAAGATCGGCGGTCTTCATGTCGGCGAGGTGACGGAGAAATCGATCGCCGAGGCGGCGCGCTGGTTCCTGGACCTCACCGACCGGCTGACCCCGAAGCAGGCCGAGATCGCCGCCCGCATCCTCAAGGAAATCAACGAGCGCCTGGGCTTCCTGGTCAATGTCGGGCTCGACTACCTGACCATGGCGCGGGCCTCCGGCACCCTGTCCGGCGGGGAAAGCCAGCGCATCCGCCTCGCCTCGCAGATCGGCTCGGGCCTGACCGGCGTACTCTACGTCCTCGACGAACCCTCGATCGGCCTGCACCAGCGCGACAATGACCGGCTGATCGAAACCCTGAAGCGCCTGCGCAATCTCGGCAATACGGTGATCGTGGTCGAGCACGACGAGGATGCGATCCGCACCGCCGACCATGTCATCGACATGGGCCCCGCCGCCGGCATCCACGGCGGCCAGGTGATCGCCGCCGGCACCCCGGCCGAGATCATGGCCAATCCCGCCAGCCTGACCGGGCAATATCTCTCGGGCGCGCGGTCGGTGCCGATCCCGGCACTCCGCCGGCCCTTCGACAGGAAGCGCATGCTGTCCATCGTCGGGGCGCGCGGCAACAACCTGAAGGCCGTGACGGCCCGCATCCCGCTCGGCACCTTCACCTGCGTGACCGGCGTTTCCGGCGGCGGCAAGTCGACCCTGATCATCGAAACCCTGTTCAAGGGCCTGTCGCGGCGCCTGAGCGGCAGCCGGGACCTGGCCGCCCCCCATGATGCGATCGAGGGCGTCGACCTGTTGGACAAGGTGATCGACATCGACCAGTCGCCGATCGGGCGCACGCCGCGCTCCAACCCGGCGACCTATACCGGCGCCTTCACCCCGATCCGCGACTGGTTCGCCGGCCTGCCCGAGGCCCAGGCCCGCGGCTACAAGGCCGGGCGCTTCTCCTTCAACGTGAAGGGCGGGCGCTGCGAGGCGTGCCAGGGCGACGGCGTCATCAAGATCGAGATGCACTTCCTGCCCGACGTCTACGTCCAATGCGACGTCTGCAAGGGCAGGCGCTACAACCGCGAAACCCTGGACGTCACCTTCAAGGACCGCTCGATCGCCGACGTGCTGGACATGACGATCGAGGAGGCGGCTGAATTCTTCAAGGCCGTGCCCGCCGTGCGCGACAAGATGGAAACCCTGAAGCGGGTCGGCCTCGGTTACATCAAGGTCGGCCAGCAGGCGACGACGCTGTCGGGCGGCGAGGCCCAGCGCGTGAAGCTGGCCAAGGAACTGTCGAAGCGCGCCACCGGCCGCACCCTCTATATCCTCGACGAGCCGACCACCGGCCTTCATTTCGAGGATGTGCGGAAACTGATGGAAGTGCTCCAGGCCCTGGTCGAGACCGGCAACACGGTCCTCGTCATCGAGCATAATCTCGAAGTGATCAAGACCGCCGACTGGATCATCGACATGGGCCCCGAGGGCGGCAACGGCGGCGGCGAAGTAGTCGCCGAAGGCACCCCGGAAGAGGTCGCCGCCGTCGCCCGGAGCTATACCGGCCATTACCTCGCCAAGATCCTGGAGGCCCGGCCGAAACCCGCCCGCGGCGAGAGGCGCGGCCGGACCAAGGGGTAACGGCGATCTTCACCCACCCTCGCCGCGCTTGCAGGGCGAGGGTGGGTGAAGAGGCGATGTCGCCAGCGTCTGCGCGATCGTTTCCAGCACGCCCTCGATATTGTCCGTCACCTCATGGTTCCAGAAACGAAGCACGCGCCAGCCGGCAGCGCGGAGACGGCGATCCCGGTCCCGGTCCGTCTCCGACCCCGCGTGCTGGCCGCCATCGACCTCGATGACCAGACGCGCCAGCACAAAGGCGAAATCGGCGATATACCCCTCCACCGGGTGCTGGCGCCGCGCGCGCAGCGGTAACGCCGCAGTGCGCAGACGGCACCAGAGCAGGGCTTCGGCATCGGTCGCATCGCGGCGAAGACGGCGGGCGCGCTGGATGGTGGAATTGGCCATGGTGAATTTTCCACCATGGCGGGAATTTTGGGAAGGTTTTTGTCGAGGCCCTGCCGTCTTTCCCCCTCACCCCAGCCCTCTCCCCCAAGGGGGCGAGGGAGTCGATGCCGCGCGTCGGCGGGCCCCCTCGCCCCCTTGGGGGAGAGGGCCGGGGTGAGGGGGTGACGCCCGCAAAGATCAGGACGCGGCCTGAAGCCCCTGCCCCGGCTGCGGCCAGGGGGTGAAGATCTCGGCGCCGGTCCCGGTCACGCCGATCGAATGTTCGAACTGGGCGGAGAGCGAGCGGTCGCGGGTGACCACGGTCCAGCCGTCCGACAGGCGCTTCACCTCGGGCCGGCCGGCGTTCAGCATCGGCTCGATGGTGAAGATCATGCCGGGTTCGAGCACGACGCCGGTGCCCGGCCGGCCCCAGTGCAGCACGCTGGGCGCATCGTGGAACACCTGGCCGACGCCATGGCCGCAATAGTCGCGGACGATGCCGTAGCGCTCGCGCCGGGCAATCACTTCGATGGCATGGCCGATGTCGCCCAGCGTCGCGCCGGGGCGGACCACGGCGATCGCCGCCAGCAGGCTTTCGAGGGTGGTGTCGATCAGGCGCCGGGCGCGGAGATTGGCCTCGCCGGCGACGAACATGCGGCTGGTATCGCCGAACCAGCCGTCGACCACCGGGGTGACGTCGATGTTCAGGATGTCGCCCTCGGCCAGCACCTTGTCGGCCGAGGGAATGCCATGGGTCACCACATGGTTGACCGAGATGCAACTGGCGTGCTGGTAGCCGTGATAGCCGATCGTCCCCGGCACGCCGCCGTGGTCGCGCATATAGGTCTCGCACAGGCGGTCCAGGGTGGCGGTCGAAACCCCGGGCTTCACATAGGGCGCGATGAAGTCGAGGGTGGCGGCGGCCAGCCGCCCGGCGCGGCGCATGCCCTCGAAACCTTCCTCGTCGTGCAGGGAGATGCGACGGCCCCCTTCCATCTGTTCTGAATAACGGATCATGCCACTTGTCCAAGCTGCGGGCGGGCGTCATGCAGCCCCGCCACGAGGTCGTCGACGAATTCGGGAACCGGCCCCTGGGCCAGGAGATGCGGGCGCAGCGCCGCGATCGGCGCATCGAACACCAGGAAGCGCAGGCGCGCCGCCGCCGCCGCCGGTACCTCGCCGCCGAGGAGGGCGCGGAAGGCGGTGTCCAGCGCCTCCTCCTGGCGGGCGATGGCGGCGCGCCATTCGTCCGGCACCGGGGCGCCGTCGACCAGCAGGGCGAAATCGTTCAGCAGCAGGAAGCGGGCAAGGCGCGGCTTCGCCCGCGCCCATTGCACCAGGGTGAGTGCTGCGGCCCCTGCCCGCCCCTCGGCCAGCGGCGGCACCATGGCGCGGGTGAAATCGCCATGCACCTCGGCCCAGGCGGCGGCCAGCACCGCCGCCTTCGACGGGAAGCGATGATAGAGGGAGCCGGTGGGCGCACCCACGCGGCGGGCGATCGCCGGGATCGAGGCGGCCGTCGGGCCATCCTCGGCGACCAGGGCGATGGCCGCGCCGATGAAGGCGTCGGCCGAAAATTGGGCTATCCGAACCATGATGGTAATTAGAATAGCGATTCTAGAATGAGCCGACTATTGCAACGGCGTCATGGCGCCCTGCGCCGCGCGATACCGTCGATCTCGATCTTCGCGCCGCCGAGCAGGGCGGCGACGCTGACACAGGTGCGCGCCGGCTGCCGGCCGGCGGGGAAATAGCGGGCATAGACCGCGTTCATGCGCGCGAAATCGCCGAGGTCGGTCATGAACACGCCGACGCGGACGAGATCGCCCAGGCCGAAGCCGGCGGCGGCCAGCGCCCGGGCCATCAGGTCCAGGGCGGCCGCGGTCTCTTCCTCGATGGTGCCGTGCCGGCCGGCCCAGGCGGGATCGTCCTGGGCGATGAAGCCGGCCAGATGGACCATGTCGCCCTCGGCCACCGCATGGGCGTAAGGGGCATCCGCCGTCGCCAGTTCCGGCAGGAAGAGATGCCGGCGGCCGGTCATCAGGCCCGGACCCCGCCCGGCGCCTGCGGCCCCGCCGCCAGCAGGGCGCGCCAGGCGGACGGGGTAACCCGGGCCACATAGTCGCGCTGCATGTCCGGGGTCAGCACTTCGACCATATAGCGGTCCTCGAGCCAAAGCTCGACGACGTGGAAGATATCGCCGCGGTTCGCCTCCTGGGCGCGCCAGCCGGCCTCGGCGGCGATCGCCAGCACTTCCCCGACCGAAAGCGGCGAAGCGATCGCGACATGATCGCCGACATAGCCGTGCCGCCCCTCGCCCCGGCCGATGGCGACCCCGGCCGGCGACGGCTCCAGCGTCCGGTCGTCCGGATAGACTTCGAGGGTAGTCGCGCGCTCGTCGCCGGCGAAAACCACATGGGCGCCGGGCACCGGCGGGAAAGCCATGGCTTCGCCGCGCCAGACCTTGGCCAGGACATCGGCCACCTTGGCCGCATCGCGCGCGGGGATGGAGGCATGGAACAGCATGATCGTGCTCACTCGCTTTCGCTGGTTTCGGGAATGGGAGGGCAATCGCCGGCCTCGACCGCGGCCAGCAGCCGGTCGATGGCCCAGGCCACGGTCTCGCCCGCGGCCTTGCCGTCCAGCGGCCAGCAATCGCGGAGCGTGGCCCAGGCGGTGGCGCTGTACAGCAATTGGACGACGGCGCAGATCCGGGTCGCCGCCGCCGGGTCGAGGTCCTTCAGGCGCTCGGCCAGGATGGTACGATAGGCGGCCTGCCGTTCCCCGTTCACGGCCAGGCGGAACTGGCGGCCGGCCTCGGAAAAGACCAGGGCCCGCATCATCCCCGCCCGCTCGTCGAAACGGGCGAAGACGGCGGGGGGCAGCCGGCGAAGCGCGGCCTCGCTGTCGGGAAAGCCGGCGATGCCGGCCTGATCGTTCACCCAGGTCCAGAAGGCGGCCAGAAGCTCGCCCCGGGTCGGGAAATGGCGATAGACCGTGCGTTCCTGGACCCCGGCCCGCTCGGCGACGGCGGCGAAGGACAGGGCGTCCAGCCCCCGTTCCTCGACCAGCAGGCCGGCGGCTTCCAGGATGGCGTCCCGGGTCGCGGCCTGCTGGCGGCGGCGCAGGGGACTGTCGTATGTCTTGGGCGGTGTATTCATGTCAGTTTTAATGACATGAATATACCGACCCTGTCAACGCCCTATCCCTCGATCGACAGGTCGCGGAGATAGAGGGCCACCAGATGCTTGAATTCCCGCACCATGGCCTGGCCGGTTTCCGCCCCTTCGAGGCTGACCGACCGCACCAGCCCTTCCGACATATGGACCATGGTCTCGGCGGCCAGGGTGAGGCGTGCGGCCGAGAGATGGGGGAACAGGGGCCGCAGCGCCTCGACGATGATGGCGGCGGAACGCCGTGCGGCGGCATGGTTCAGTTGCTGCAGGTCGCGGTCGGCCAGCAGGCCGAACCAGACGTCGCGAAAGGCGGGATCGGCCCAGGTCATCTCGAACGACAGGTCGACGGCCAGCCACAGCTTCCGCTTCGCATCCTCGACCGTCTTGATGTTGCGCAGCGTGCTTTCCAGCATGCGGCGGTTCTGTTCCATATAGCGCTCGGCAAGCGCCCGCAGGATGGCGCCCCGGTCGGCGAAGAACTGGTAGATCGAGCCGATGGGCACCGCCGCCGCGCTGGCGATCTCGCTCATCTTCAGGGCGTCGACCCCGTGCTCGCGGATCAGCGCCTCGGCCGAGGCCAGGATCAGTTCGACCCGTTTCCGCCCGCGCGCCTGCACCGGCCGCCGCCGCGGTTCGCCCGCCGCCGGCAGGGGCGGCACCGTCGCCGCCTCCGCTTTGCCCTTCGCCCTTGCCATCATGCCACCCGACCTGACCCTGTGCGTTTTCGTCTCATTGCGATGCCCGCCCCCCGATCCTAAGACGGCCCCGAAGACCCACCGGGGATTGCCGCGTGCCGACTGTGGAAGAGAGGGGAAGCCATCGCCGGCACCGCCATGCGGCGCTGCTGGCCTGCCTTGCCCTGCTGCTCCAGCTGGTCGCCCCCCTGTCGCCCATGCCGATGCGGGGCGAACGTCCCGGCCCGATCACGACCCCCGGCCCGATCACGACTCTGGGCAGCCTGGTCACCGCGCTTGCCGACCTGTGCATAGCCGACGGCGCGGAAGCGGACCAGCGCGGCAAGCCCGCGACTCCGGACCATGGCTGCCAGATCTGCATCAGCATCGACCTGAACGGCCATTATGTCACGCCTGCCGCGGGTGCCGCCGCCGCGGCCAGCCTCGCCGTCGCCGCCGCTTTCGCGCCGCCGCCGCCCGCGGGCCTGCGGATCGCCCGCGACGCGCCGGTCCAGGCCCGGGGTCCGCCCGCCGCCGTCTGAAGCCCCGCACCCGGCGCCCCCTTGGCACCGCGCCTGCCCTTTTCAGACTGGATCGACAGATGACCCTTTCCCTGCGCCGCGCAACCTCGGCGGTTGCGCTGATGACTGCCGTTGCCCCCGCCCTCTTCGCCGCCCCGGCCCGGGCCGACGGCGCCGAAACCCTGCCCACCGTCGTCGTCGAAGGCACGCCCGACGATGGCGGCGCCGTGCTTTCCGGCCAGCCGCTGGCCAGCAAGGCGGCGAATACCGGCGATACCGCCGCCCTCCTGTCCGGCTTGCCGGGGGTGACGCTGGCGGCCGGCGGTGCCTTTTCCAGCCTGCCGGCGCTGAACGGCTTCGCCGACGACCGGGTGCGCCTGCTGGTCGACGGCATGACCGTGACCGCCGCCTGCCCGAACCACATGAACCCGCCGCTGGTCTATATGGCGCCCGGCCGCGTCGCCCGGATCGAGGCGATCGCCGGCATCACGCCGGTCAGCCTGGGCGGCGACAGTATCGGCGGCACCATCGTGGTCGAGCCGGAAGCCCCGGCCTTCGCCGACCCGGGCGGTGAACTGGTGACGGGCCGGGTCTCCACCTTCTACCGCTCCAACGGCGATGCCCTGTCGGTCTTCGGCACGGCGACGGCGGCGAAGGACGACCTCAGCCTCACCTATGCCGGGTCGTGGTCGCGCACCGGCGACTACGACGGCGGCGGCCCCGGCCGCACCGTCCGCGCCACCGAGGGCGAGGCTTACGACCACAACCTCACCCTCGGCATCCGCCGGGGCGGCGACCGCCTGACCCTGCGCGGGGGCCTTCGCTATTCGCCTTATGAAGCCTTTCCCAACCAGTACATGGATCTCACCGACAACCAGAGCCAATATCTGAACGGCCGCTACCAGGGCGAATTCGCCTGGGGCAGGCTGGACCTCCGCGCCTATTGGCAGCATGTCGAGCACGAGATGGACATGCTGGCGGACAAGGGCGGCGCCATGCCCATGAACACGCGGACCACCGATCTCGGTTACAGCGTGACGGCCGAAGTCCCCTTGAGCGATGCCGATACCCTGCGCTTCGGCACCGAATTGCACAGCCTGGCCATGGACGACTGGTGGCCGCCGGTCGCGGGCTCGATGATGATGGGGCCCGGCACTTTCGAGAATATCGACGACGGCACCCGCACCAGGATCGGCGCCTTCGCCGAATGGGAAGCGCAGTGGAACAGCCGGTGGAGCACCCTGCTCGGCCTGCGCGGCGATCTCGTGCTGATGGACACGGGCGACGTCCGTCCCTATGGCAGCGGCATGATGCAGGCGGCCGATGTCGCCGCCGCCAATGCCTTCAATGCCCTCGACCGGGGGCGCAGCGACGTGAATGTCGATGCGACCGCCCTCCTCCGCTTCGAGCCGTCGGAAACCGCCGCCTACAGCTTCGGCTATGCCCGCAAGACCCGCTCGCCCAGCCTTTACGAGCGCTATAGCTGGGGCCGGGGCGACATGGCCATGAGCATGATCAACTGGTTCGGCGACGGCAACGGCTATGTCGGCAATCCGGACCTCGAGCCCGAGGTTGCCCATACCCTGGGCCTCAGCGGCGACTGGCACGCCGCCGATGGCGCCTGGCGGGTGAAGGTCACGCCCTATCTCTCCTATGTCGAGGATTTCATCGACGCCGATCCGGCGGGCAGCTTTGCCATGGCCAGCCCCTTCGCCAAGCTGCGCTTCGCCAACCATGACGCCCTGCTTTACGGCGCCGATGTTTCGGTGGCCGCGGCCCTCGTCCGGGGCGGCGCATTCGGCGATCTCGACCTCGGCCTCGGGGCCGGCTTCGTCAAGGGCGAGAACCGCGACACCGGCGACGATCTCTATCGCCTGGCCCCGCTGCACGGCAGGATCACCCTGGATCACCGCCTGGGCGAGTGGTCGAATGCCCTGGAACTCATCGCCTCGGCCCGCAAATCCGATGTCAGCGGCACCCGGCGCGAGCTGGAAACCCCGGGCTATGCCCTGGTCAACCTGCGCACCGCCTACCAATGGGACGGGCTCCGCATCGATGCCGGGATCGACAACCTGCTGGACCAGCGCTGGTATGATCCGCTGGGCGGCGTCGACCTCGTCGAATGGGGCAACAATCAGAATCTGAAGGCCGTGGAAGGCGAAGGCCGCTCGTTCAACATCGGGCTGACCGTCGCCTTCTGACCGGGGCAGGCCGCCCTGCCCTGCGTCCGGGGCGGCCTTTCCGCGGCTTGACTTCGGGGACCGGCAACATGAAGCTCCCTCACAAACAAGGCGAAGGGGAGGATCATGCAGGTTTCCGAATATCTGGCCGAGGACGGTGTCGGCCTGGGCAGGCTGGTGGCCCGGGGCGAGGTGACGGCGCTCGAACTGGCCGAGATCGCCATCGGCCTGATCGAGAAGCACAACCCGGCCCTGAACGGCGTGGTGCAGAAAGCCTACGACATGGCCCGCAAGGCCGCCGCCGCCGGCCTGCCCGCCGGGCCCTTCGCCGGCGTTCCCCTGCTTTTGAAGGACATCAACGCGCTTTGCGTCGGCCTGTCCACCCGCCAGGCGTCGCGCCTGTTCGACGGCGCCATGGACGACCACGACAGCGAATTGACCACCCGCTTCAAGGCGGCGGGCTTCAATATCCTGGCCAAGACCAATGCGCCGGAATTCGGCATCCTGCCGACCACCGAGTCGCTTTACTACGGCCCGGCGCGCAACCCCTGGAACACGGCCCATTCGACCGGGGGCTCGTCCGGCGGTTCTGCGGCCATGGTCGCGGCGGGCTGCGTGCCCGTCGGCCACGCCAATGACGGCGGCGGTTCCATCCGCATTCCCGCCTCCGCCTGCGGCCTGGTCGGCTTGAAGCCGACGCGGGCGCGCACCCCCCTCGGCCCCGATCTCGGCGATGCGCTGGGCGGCCTCGTCTGCGACCATGTGGTCAGCCGGACCGTGCGCGATACCGCCGTCGCCCTGGACGCCCTGGCCGGGCCCGACATCGGCGATCCCTATTGGGCGCCGCCGCCGAAGCGGCCCTTCGCCCAGGCCCTGGAAGGCGTGAAGCGGCCCCTGCGCGTTGCGCTCGGGACCACGGATTTCCTTGGCAACCCCTTGCACCCCGAATGCCTCGAAGCGGTGCAGAAGACCGGCAAGGCCCTGGAAGCCCTGGGCCATCATGTCGAGGACGGCGTGCCGGCGGCACCGGCCGAACTGGTCTCCCAGGCGTTCATGACGCTGTGGACCGCCGGCATGGCGGCGCTCGCCCAGGTCGCGCCGATGCAGGGCGGCGGCATCGCCGGCCCCGACACGCTGGAGCCGATGACCTGGGCCCTGGTCGAGAAGGCCAGCCGGACCACGGCGGCCGAATATGTCATCGCCCAGGTGACGCTGCAGCGGATCAGCCGCTTCATCGCCCAGTTCTTTGAAGGCATCGACGTGCTGGTCACCACCACCCTCACCCGTCCGCCGGTCGAGATCGGCTTTTTCGACGTCACCTCGCCGGATTTCGAGGGCACGTTGCACAAGGCCGCGGAATATGTGAACACCCCGGTGTTCAATTTCACCGGCCAGCCCGCCATCAGCCTGCCCCTGCACCAGAGCGCGGACGGCTTGCCGGTCGGGGTGCAGATCGTCGGCCGCTTCGGCGACGAGGATACGCTGATCGCCCTCGGCGCCGATCTCGAACGCGCCCTGCCCTGGGCCGGGCGCAAGCCGCCGATCTGGGGCTGACGGCGCCCGCCGCAACCGGTATAGGGAAGGGCATCATGACCGATACCCCTTCCCTTGCTCCCGTTCACGTCGTCGGCGGCGGCCTTGCCGGTTCCGAGGCCGCGTGGCAGATCAGCCGCCGGGGCGTGCCCGTCGTCCTGCACGAGATGCGCCCGGTGCGGGCGACCGACGCCCATTCGACCGACGGGCTGGCCGAACTCGTCTGCTCCAATTCCTTCCGCTCGGACGATCCGGTTTCCAATGCGGTCGGCCTGCTGCACGAGGAGATGCGCCGGGCCGGCAGCCTGATCATGCGCGCGGCCGATGCCCACCGGGTGCCGGCGGGCGGCGCCCTGGCGGTCGACCGCCACGGCTTTTCCGCCGCCGTCGAGGCCGCGCTGACCGCCGAGCCGCTGGTCGCCATCGTCCGCGAGGAAGTGCCGGACCTGCCGCCCGCCGATTGGGCGAATGTGGTGATCGCCACCGGTCCCCTGACCTCGCCGCCGCTGGCCGAGGCGATCCGCGCCTTCACCGGCGAGGATAGCCTGTCCTTCTTCGACGCGATCGCCCCCATCGTGCACAAGGACAGTATCGACATGTCCCGCGCCTGGTTCCAGTCGCGCTACGACAAGGGCGATGGCGCCGATTACATCAACTGCGCCCTGGACCGCGAGCAATATTACGCCTTCATCGAGGCGCTGCTCGCGGGCGAGAAGACCGATTTCAAGGAATGGGAAAAGAACACGCCCTATTTCGAGGGCTGCCTGCCGATCGAGGTGATGGCGGAACGCGGGCCCGATACGCTCGCCTTCGGCCCGATGAAGCCGGTCGGCCTGACCGATCCCCATACCGCCAGGCGGCCCTTCGCCGTGGTCCAGCTGCGCCAGGACAATGCGCTGGGCACGCTCTACAACATGGTCGGCTTCCAGACCAAGCTGAAGCACGGCGAACAGACCCGTGTCTTCCGCACCATCCCGGGGCTGGAGAATGCCGCCTTCGCCCGGCTCGGCGGGCTGCACCGCAACACCTTCATCAACAGCCCCCGCCTGCTCGACGCCACCCTGCGCCTGAAGGCGCGGCCGGCCCTGCGCTTCGCCGGCCAGGTCACGGGCGTCGAAGGTTACGTCGAGAGCGCGGCCATGGGCCTGATCGCCGGGCGTTTCGCCGCCGCGGACGCGCTGGCCGAAGTCCTGTCGCCGCCGCCGCCGACCACGGCGCTGGGCGCCCTGCTCAACCATGTCACCGGCGGCGCGGACGCGAAATCGTTCCAGCCGATGAATGTGAATTTCGGCCTGTTCCCGCCGCCGGACACAAGGACCCGCAAAGGCGACCGCAAGGCCGCCCAGTCGGCCCGGGCGCTCGCCGATCTCGACCGCTGGCTCGGCCGGGTCGAAGCCGCCTGAATCGAAGCCGCCTGAATCTTCAAGGGAGGAACCTCCATGTCAAACGGCCTTTTCGACATTCCCGTGACCCGGATCGACGGTGCCGAGGGCACCCTCGCCCCCTTCGCGGGCAAGGTGCTGCTGATCGTCAATGTCGCCTCGAAATGCGGGCTGACGCCGCAATATGCGGGGCTCGAAGCGCTTTATCAGGCGAAGAAGGACGCAGGGCTCGAAATCCTGGGCTTCCCGGCCAATAATTTCCTCGGGCAGGAACCGGGCACCGATGCGGAAATTCAGGATTTCTGCAGCACCAGCTTCGACGTCCATTTTCCCCTGTTCTCCAAGATCTCGGTCCTTGGCGACGACCAGCACCCGCTTTACGGCTTCCTGACCGCCGCCCAGCCGGCGGCGACCGGCGACGGCCCGTTCCGCGAGCGCCTGAAGGGCTTCGGCATCGAGCGCGACGCCCCGCCCGCCGTGCTGTGGAATTTCGAGAAATTCCTGATCGGCCGCGACGGCAAGGTGGCGGGCCGCTTCGCCCCCGATATCGCCGCCGACGACCCGCGCCTGACCGCCGCCATCGACGCGGCCCTGGCCAAGGCGGCGTAACGCCTATTTCGGCGGCAGGGCCAGGACGAAGGCCAGGGCCGCATCGAGCAGGCGGGCGCGCAGATCGTCGTCGCCATAGGTGTCGGGCCCGGCGGCGACCCAGCCCGGCATCTTGCGCGCCCCCGCCGCCAGCGTTTCGACATCGTCGAGCGCCAGGGCCCAGGCATCATTGCCCTTGCCGAGGCGGACCATCATCATGTCCTCGCGCGCGCCGCACAGCAGATGCCCGTGCAGCATCCAGGCGAGACCGCCGAACATCGGCTTGGCCGACAGGCCCGGCCGGTCGCCCAGATGATCCCAGACCAATTCCTCCAGACCGCGGTCGCGCGCCATGGCCGCCTCCTCAATTCGCCTTTTCGCGCAGTGCCCGCCAGCGCCGGACATTGGCGTTGTGCTGGTCCAGCGTCTCGGCGAAGGCATGGCCTCCGGTGCCGTCGGCGACGAAATACAAATCCTTGTGCTTCAGCGGGTTGACCGCGGCGCGGATCGAGTCCCGGCCGGGGCTGGCGATCGGCCCGGGCGGCAGGCCCGGGATCGTATAGGTATTGTAATCGGTCGGCGTGTCCAGGTCGCTGCGGGTGATCGCCCTGCCCAGCGGCCCCTGCCCCTTCATGATGCCGTAGATCACGGTCGGATCCGATTGCAGGCGCATGCCCTTGCGCAGCCTGTTGACGAAGACCCCGGCGATGCGCCGCCGCTCGCTGTCGCGCGCGGTTTCCTTCTCGATGATCGAGGCAAGCACCAGCGCCTCCTCCTTGCTCGAAAAGGGCAGGTCGTCGGCCCGCGCGGCCCAGGCGTCGTCCAGCGCCTCGGTCATCGCCCGGCGCATGCGGTCGACCATGGCGGAACGGTTCTCGCCCCGGGTGAAATTATAGGTTTCGGGCAGCAGGCTGCCCTCCGGCGGCATAGGCGGCAGGCTGCCGGACAGGGCCGCGGTATCGCCGACCAGCTTCATGATCTCGGGCACGGCCAGGCCTTCCGGCACGGTCAGGCGATGGACCACCACCTTGCCGTCGCGCAGCAGGCGGACGATGGCCAGGGCGCTGGCGCCCGGCGGCACTTCGTATTCGCCGGCCTGGAGCGGGCGGGTGTCGCCGGGGGCAAGGCCGGCCGCGACCAGCCAATAGCCCGAGCGGACGGCGCCCGCCTGCTCGAAGGCGGCGCCCATGCCCTCGATCCCCGTGCCCCGCTCGATGACGACGGTGACGGGTTCGAGCGCGGGCCCGGCCCGCTGGATTTCGTAATAGACGTAGAGGACCCCGGCGCCGGCCAGGAAGACGAGCGTGAAGAGGCCGAGAAGGAGCGCGCGCAGCATCGGACTGCCCGCGCCCCTTGTCCTCAGTCGGCCTGGGTCAGGACCAGCGAGGCGTTGGTGCCGCCGAACCCGAAGGAATTCGACAGGACCGCGCGGATTTCACGCGGCTTCGCCTTGTGGGGAACCAGATCGATACCGGTCACGCTGTCCGAGGGATTGTCCAGGTTCAGGGTGGGCGGTGCCACCTGATCGCGGATCGCCAGGGCGCAGAAGATCGCCTCGACCGAGCCGGCAGCGCCGAGCAGGTGGCCGATGGACGACTTGGTCGACGACATGGAGACCGATGCCCCGGCATTGCCGAACAGGCGCTTGACCGCGCCGAATTCGATTTCGTCGCCCATCGGCGTCGAGGTGCCGTGAGCATTGACGTAATCGATGTCGGAGGGCGTAAGCCCGGCCCGCTTCAGGGCCGCCTGCATGGCGCGGAAGCCGCCGTCGCCGTCTTCCGCCGGCGAGGTGATGTGATAGGCATCGCCCGACAGGCCATAGCCCTTCACTTCGGCATAGATCTTCGCGCCGCGCGCCTTGGCGTGCTCGTATTCCTCGAGGATGACGACGCCCGCGCCCTCGCCCATGACGAAACCGTCACGGTCGCGGTCCCAGGGCCGGGAGGCCTTGGTCGGATCGTCGTTGAAGCCGGAGGACAGCGCCCGGGCGGCCGCGAAGCCGGCAATGCCGAGACGGCACAGCGCGCCCTCGGTCCCGCCCGCCACCATCACGTCGGCATCGTCGAGCGCGATCAGGCGCGCGGCGTCACCGATGGCATGGGCGCCGGTCGAACAGGCGGTAACCACCGCATGGTTCGGGCCCTTGTAGCCGTATTTGATGGAAACATGGCCGGAGGCGAGGTTGATCAGCCGCCCCGGGATGAAGAACGGGCTGATCCGGCGCGGACCCTTTTCCTTGAGGAGAAGGGCGGCTTCCGCGATGCCGTTGAGGCCGCCGATGCCGGAGCCGATCAGGACGCCGGTACGCAGCGCCTCCTCGGCCGAGGGGGCTTCCCAGCCGGCGTCGCGCACGGCCTGGGTGGCGGCGGCGATCGCATAGACGATGAAATCATCGACCTTGCGCTGTTCCTTCGGCTCCATCCAGTCGTCCGGATTGAAGCTGCCGCCGGTCCCGTCGCCGCGCGGCACATTGGCCGCGTATTTGGTGCCGAGATCGGAGGTATCGAAGGAGGTGATGGTCCGGATGCCTGACTGGCCGTCGAGAAGACGCGTCCACGTCTCCTCGACCCCGCTGGCGAGCGGGGTGACCAGGCCGAGGCCGGTGATGACGACGCGCCTCATGGCTGGGGTGCGCGCAATGGGGCCGGATACGTCGCCCGGATCAGGCGACGTTCTCCTTGATGAAGTCGATGGCGTCTTTGACCGTCAGGATCTTCTCCGCGGCCGAATCCGGGATCTCGACGCCGAATTCTTCTTCGAAGGCCATGACCAGCTCGACCTGGTCGAGGGAGTCGGCGCCCAGATCGTCGATGAAGGAGGCGGTCTCGACCACCTTTTCCTCATCGACGCCGAGGTGTTCGACCACGATCTTCTTCACGCGCTCGGCAATGTCGCTCATTCCATATCCCCTGCTCTAAACACGGCGCCTTAACGCCAGACTGTTGATGCCCCGAAGCAGCCGGCTTCACGATGCCACCAGCCGCGGCGGAAGCGGTGCATACCGCGACCGGCGGGCCCCGTTCGGCAACCGATGGCTGGCTTCGTAACATAATCGAAGGACCAACGCCAGCACCGGAACCGGGCGGAAAACCGCGCCTTTCGACGTTAAATCATAGCCATCCCGCCATTCACGTGCAGGGTCTGGCCGGTGACATAGCCCGCCTCGCCCGAAGCGAGGAAGGTCACGGCCGCCGCCACGTCTTCCGCCTTGCCGAATCGGCCGGCCGGAATCTTGGCGAGCGTCGCGTCCTTGATCTTCTCGTTCAGCACGTCGGTCATCGCGGTCGCGATGAAACCGGGCGCCACGCAATTGACCGTCACGTTGCGCGAGGCGATTTCCTGCGCCAGCGACTTGGTCATGCCGACGACGCCCGCCTTGGACGCCGCGTAATTGGCCTGGCCGGCATTGCCCATGGCGCCGACCACCGAGGTGATCGAGATGATGCGGCCATAGCGCCGGCGCATCATGCCCTTGGAAACCGCGCGGGTGAGGCGGAAGGTGCCGGTGAGATTGACCGCGATCACCTCGTCCCACATCTCGTCGGAGAGGCGCAGCATCAGCATGTCGCGGGTGAGCCCGGCATTGTTCACCAGGATGTCGACGGCGCCGAGCGCGGCCTCGGCCTTTTCGGCCAGGGCCTCGATCGCCGCGGCATCGCCGAGTTCGCCGGGCACGACGTGGACCCGCGTACCGCCGAGTTCGGCCGCCAGCGATTCGAGCGCCTCGACCTTGCGGCCGGACAGGGCGACGGTCGCGCCATTGGCATGGAGGGCGCGGGCGATGGCCGCCCCGATTCCGCCCGAGGCCCCGGTGACGAGCGCGCCCTTGCCGGTAAGGTCGAACATGGGTTTTTCCCTCAAAGAGTCTTCAGGAAGGCGTCGACATCGGCGGGCGTGTTCACCGTCGCCGAGGCCAATTCCTTGTCGATCCGCTTCACGAGGCCGGTCAGGACCTTGCCGGCGCCGACCTCGACCAGGGTTTCCACCCCCTCCGCCTTCAGGCGCAGCACGGATTCGCGCCAGCGCACCACGCCGGTCACCTGTTTCACCAGGAGGTCGCGGATGGTATCCGGGTCGCTGACCGGGGCTGCGGTCACATTGGCGATGACCGGCACCACCGGCGGCAGGATCTCGATCCGCGCCAGCGCCTCCGCCATGGCATCGGCGGCGGGCTGCATCAGGGGGCAATGGAAGGGCGCCGACACCGGCAGCGGCAGCGCCCGCTTGGCGCCCCTTTCGAGGGCCAGGGCCGAAGCGCGCTCGACCGCCGCCTTATTGCCGGAAATCACCACCTGGCCGCCGCCGTTGTCGTTGGCGGCGGCGACCACCTCGCCCCCGGCGGAGGCTTCGCGGGCGACCGCCTCGGCGACGTCGAGTTCGACGCCGAGCAGCGCCGCCATGGCGCCGACGCCGACCGGCACCGCCTTCTGCATGGCCTGGCCGCGGATGCGCAGGGCCCGCGCCGCATCGGCGACGGAGATCGCCCCGGCCGCCGCCAGGGCCGAATATTCGCCGAGCGAATGGCCGGCGACGAAATCCGCGATCGCCGACAGTTTCCGCCCGGATTCGGCTTCGATCACCCGGGCCGCGGCAACGCTGACCGCCATCAGGGCCGGCTGGGTGTTCTGGGTCAGGGTCAGGTCTTCGACCGGGCCGTTGAAGATCAGGGCCGACAGCTTCTCGCCCAGCGCATCGTCCACTTCCTCGAAGACATGGCGCGCGGCGGCAAAGGCATCGTAAAGTTCACGCCCCATGCCGACGGCTTGCGACCCCTGGCCAGGGAAAGTGAAGGCACGACGCATGGTGTGGATCCGTCATCCGTTGACTGCTGGCCGGGGTGTTTGCCTGTCGTCGCCCCCGCTGTCAAGGAACTGTGCGGATTCCGCCCGCCCGATCCAGCGAAACTGCCACCGTTCGACGGTGAAAAAGCGGTTTGTCTACTGGGGGATAAAGCGGCATTTCGAAAATCTTTTCGATTCCGCTCCTTTCTCCACGGCAGGCTTGCCGCCGCCTCGCGAATATGTATAGTGCCGCGCTTCCAACGCTCCTTGCCGGCATGGTGCCGGCTAGGTCCGACCGGTTGTCCCTGGAGGTCCAGCGGCAACTCCGGGCCGCGAAAAGCCATAAGGAGACAGCGTATGGCACTGTACGAGCATATTCTGATTGCTCGCCAGGACGTTTCGAGCGCGCAGGTCGAAACCCTGGTCGAGGATCTGACCAAGATCGTCGCCGACAACGGCGGCTCGATCGTGAAGACCGAGTATTGGGGTCTCCGCAACCTCGCCTACCGCATCCAGAAGAACCGCAAGGGCCACTATGTGCTGATGCACATCGACGCCCCGCACGCCGCGGTCGCGGAAATGGAGCGCAACCTGCGCCTCAACGAAGACATCATCCGCACCCTGACGCTGCGCAAGGATGAGCTGCCGGAAAGCCCGTCGATCATGATGCAGGTGAAGGCCGCCCGCGAGGAGCGCGCCCGCCGCGAAGTGACCGAAGGCCGCCGCCGCGACCGTGACGGCTATGGCGACCGCGACGAATTCGGAGCAGAAGCATGAGCGAGCGTAGCACCCAGGGCAATGCCGGCGGCGCCGCCCGCCGTCCGTTCTTCCGCCGTCGCAAGTCGTGCCCCTTCTCGGGCCCGAACGCGCCGAAGATCGACTATATGGACGTCAAGCTCCTGCAGCGCTTCATTTCCGAGCGCGGCAAGATCGTTCCGTCCCGCATCACCGCGGTTTCGGCCAAGAAGCAGCGCGAACTGGCCCAGGCGGTCAAGCGCGCCCGCCATCTGGCCCTGCTGCCCTACATCGTGAAGTAAGGAGAGGCGGTCATGGAAATCGTTCTCCTGCAGCGCATCGAAAAGCTGGGCCAGATGGGTGACGTCGTCCGCGTTCGCGACGGCTATGCCCGCAACTTCCTGCTGCCCCAGAAGAAGGCCCTGCGCGCGACCAAGGAAAACCTGGCCCGTTTCGAGAAGGAACGCGTCCACCTTGAAGCCCGCAACCTCGAACTCCGCAAGGAAGCCGAGGCCGTGGCCGTCAAGATGGACGGCCTGCTGGTCGTCGTCGTCCGCCAGGCGGGCGACACCGGCCAGCTCTACGGCTCGGTGAACAACCGCGACGTGGCGGCCGCCATCATCGAGGCCGGCTATTCGATCGACCGCCGTCAGGTCGAGCTCGGCCAGCCGATCAAGGTTCTGGGCGTGACCCCGGTCCGCGTGATCCTGCATCCGGAAGTCGCGGTCACCGTCAACATCAACATCGCCCGCTCGGCCGCCGACGCCGCCCAGCAGGCGGCGACCGGCGAAGCCGTCTTCGAAAGCGAAGAGGAAGCCGTGGTGAACGACGAAGACCTGCTGCCCGCGGTCGAAGACGACGAACTCTGATCCGGACGGCCCGCGCGGCCGTCCATGATCCAGCCCGGCGCAGGCGACTGCGCCGGGCTTTTTCGTGTTATGCTCGGGCCACCGGGTCAGGGCACCGCCATGCGCGCTTTGCACCGGGCCTTACGCAACATCGCATATTGCAAGGCGTTATCGCCTCTCCTTAAACTCGTTCCAGAAAAGGCCCGGAGAACGCAGCAGCCTTAGACAACAAGCCCCCCGGGCCCCGGCGCCCCGCCAAAGGTCGCCGGCCGATTGTGCAGCCTTCCACATGTGCAGGGGGTGTACGATGATGCTCGACGCGTTGTTGAAGACGGTGATCCGCCACGGCCGCCTGACCGTGATCGGCCCGGACGGCACCAGCCGAACCTATGGCGCCGGGGACGGCAGCGTCTCCCACCCCGCCATCCGCATTCACCACCGGTCGGTCCTGCTGCGCGCGGCGATCGACCCCAGCCTCGGCTTTGCCGAAGCCTATATGGACGGCCGGATCACCATCGAGCGGGGCGACGTCTACGACGTCTGCATGGTCGTCGTCCGCAATTTCGAACTGGTCGGCCTGTCCGGCCTCGCCCGGCTGAAATCGGCGCTGCGCGGCTGGCTGCGCCCGTTCGAGCAGCGGAACCTGGCCAGGGCGTCGCGCCGGAACGTCGCCCATCACTACGATCTTTCGGGCGCGCTCTACGACCTTTTCCTCGATGCCGACCGGCAATATTCCTGCGCCTATTTCACCCGGCCGGACATGACCCTCGAACAGGCCCAGGCCGCGAAGAAAGCCCATATCGCCAGGAAGCTCCGCCTGGAGCCGGGCATGCGCGTGCTCGACATCGGGTCCGGCTGGGGCGGCCTTGCCCTGACATTGGCGCGGGACTACGGCGCCGACGTCACCGGCATCACCCTGTCGACCGAGCAACTGGCCCTGGCCCGCCAGCGGGCGGCGCAGGCCGGCCTTGCCGACCGGGTGAAATTCGAACTGATGGATTACCGCCATGTCGGCCAATCCTTCGACCGCATCGTTTCGGTCGGCATGTTCGAACACGTCGGCATCGGCTTCTACGACACCTATTTCAACAAGCTCCGCACCCTGCTGAAGCCGGACGGGGTCGCCATGGTCCACACCATCGGCCGCGCCGGCCCGCCGGGCCCGACCAATAGTTTCATCGCCAAATACATCTTCCCCGGCGGCTATACGCCCGCCCTGTCGGAGATGATGGCCGCGGTCGAGCGCTCGGGCCTGATCGCGGCCGATGTCGAGATCCTGCGCCTGCATTACGCCGAGACCCTGAAGGAATGGCGCCGCCGCTTCCTTGCCAATCGGGACCGGGCCGAGGCGCTCTACGACCGCCGCTTCTGCCGCATGTGGGAGCTTTATCTCGCCGCCTGCGAAGCCTCGTTCCGGGTCGGGGGACAGGTGGTGTTCCAGGTGCAGCTGGGCCACGAACTGGCCAGCCTGCCGGTGACGCGACACTATCTCTATCCGCAACCAGTGGAAATGCCCCCCCGGATGGCGGCACAATAGGGAACAAGGCGCGTCCGGCCCGGGGGCCGGAGAGAACGAGGAGAGACGGCAAAGGCATGCCCCACGGATCCCCGCTGATCAGCACCATCGTCATCGGCCTCGGCCTTGCCTTCATCCTGGGCGCGCTAGCCAACCGCCTGCGCATCTCGCCGCTGGTGGGCTATCTGCTGGCGGGGGTGATGGTCGGGCCGGCGACCCCGGGCTTCGTCGCCGACCAGGATCTGGCGGCGCAGCTGGCGGAAATCGGCGTCATCCTGCTGATGTTCGGCGTCGGGCTGCATTTCTCGCTGAAGGAATTGCTGTCGGTCCGCACCATCGCGATTCCGGGGGCGGTGGCCCAGATCGCCATCGCCACCGTGCTCGGCCTCGGGCTTGGGGTGGCGCTCGGCTGGCCGGTGGGCAGTGCGGTCGTCTTCGGCCTCGCGCTGTCCTGCGCCTCGACCGTCGTGCTGCTGCGCGCCATGCAGGAACGCCGCCTGATCGAGACCGAGCGGGGGCGCATCGCCGTCGGCTGGCTGATCGTCGAGGACCTGGTGATGGTCCTCACCCTCGTCCTGCTGCCGCCCCTGGCCGGCCTGCTGAAGGGCGACCATGCGGGGGCCGACAGCGTGCAGGTCCTGGAAATCATCGGCATCACGCTGGGCAAGGTCGTCGCCTTCATCGTCCTGATGCTGGTGGTCGGGCGGCGGGTGATTCCGTGGCTCCTGCACACCATCGCCCATATGGGCTCGCGCGAATTGTTCCGGCTGTGCGTGCTGGCGGTGGCGCTGGGGGTTGCCTATGGCGCCGCCCATCTGTTCGGCGTCTCTTTCGCCCTCGGGGCTTTTTTCGCCGGCATGATCCTCAGCGAATCCGAACTCAGCCAGCGCGCGACGCAGGAAACCCTGCCGCTGCGCGATGCCTTCGCGGTGCTGTTCTTCGTTTCCGTCGGCATGCTGTTCGACCCCTGGAAACTGATGGACAATCCCGCCTCGCTGGCGGGGACCGTGTTCATCATCGTCATCGGCAAGTCGGTCGCCGCCTTCGCCATCGTCCGCCTGTTCGGCAAGCCGGCCCATACCGCGCTGACGATTTCGGCCAGCCTCGCCCAGATCGGCGAATTCTCCTTCATCCTGGCGGCTCTCGGCCTCAGCCTCGGCCTGATGTCGGAACAGGCGCGCGACCTGATCCTGGCCGGCGCCATCCTTTCGATCATGATCAACCCCCTGCTCTTCGGCCTGCTCGACCGCTTCAAGCCGAAGCCCGAGGCCGCCCCCGCCGTCGCCGGCGCCCCGCCCGCGGAAGCCCGGCCCGACGAGGCCGAACTCGTGCCCACCAGCCTTGCCGACCATGCGGTGCTGGTCGGCTACGGCCGGGTCGGCGCCCCGATCGGCGATGCCCTGACCGCCGCCGGCATTCCCTTCGTCGCCATCGAGGAACGGGTGCCCCGGCTGGAATTGCTGCGCCAGCAGGGGATCGAAGCCTTCAACGGCAATGCCGTGACGGGGGAAGTGCTGGAGGCGGCGAATATCGCCGGCGCCCGCTGGCTCTTCGTCGCCATTCCCGAATCCTTCGAGGCCGGGCAGATCATCAAGCGGGCGCGGACCCGCAATCCCGGCCTGACCATCATCGCCCGCGCCCATGAGGATGCGGAGATCGAGCACCTGACCGCGCAAGGGGCCAATGCGGTCGTGAACGGCGAGCGCGAGATCGCCAACGGCATGATCGACCAGGCCCGCCTGCCGGGGCCGGAGCTTCAGCCCCTGCCGGCCTGAAACCGCGCCCTCCCCCCAAACTGCCCCCGACGTTCACAGCCTGTGGATAGATCATCGCTCGAATTGCCGGCCGATCCGGCTAGACTGCGGCCATGGACACGCTTCGCCCCCTCGCCGCCCCGGCCGTCGCCTCGAACGATGCTGGGACGGGCCCGCATTACCGCACGCCGCCCCATAATCTCGAGGCGGAACAGGCCCTGCTCGGCGCCATCCTGGTCAACAACGAAGCGGTGTCCCGGGTCAACGAATTCCTGCTGGCGGACCATTTCTACGAACCGCTGCACCAGCGGATCTATACCAATTCGGTGAAGCTGATCGAGAAGCAGCAGATCGCCAACCCGGTCACGCTCCGCCCCTTCTTCGAGCAGGACCCGGCGATCGCCGAGATCGGCGGCCCGTCCTATCTCGCCCGCCTCGCCGCCAATGCGGTCACCGTGATCAATGCCGGCGACTATGGCCGGGCCATCTACGATCTCGCCCTCAAGCGCGAATTGATCCAGGTCGGCGAGGATATCGTCAACGGCGCCTATGAGCCCGACATCGACAATACCGCCGAAGACCTGATCCAGGCCGCCGAGGGCAAGCTGTTCACCCTGGCCGAATCCGGCAGCCGCGAGGGCGGGCTGATGCCCTTCGCCCACGGCCTGACCGCGGCGATCCAGGCCGCCGAACGCGCCTTCAAGTCGGACGGCAAGCTGACCGGGGTCACCACCGGCCTGATCGACCTCGACCAGAAGCTGGGCGGGCTGCACCGTTCCGACCTGCTGATCCTGGCCGGGCGCCCGTCCATGGGCAAGACCGCGCTCGCCACCAATATCGCCTTCAACGCCGCCCGCGCCGCCCGTTTCGAGCGCGACGCGCAAGGCCGGATGCAGACGGCCGAAGGCGCCGTCGTCGCCTTCTTCAGCCTTGAAATGTCGGCCGAGCAATTGGCCATGCGCATGCTGTCGGAACAGTCGCGCATCGTCTCGGAAAAGATCCGGCGCGGCCAGATGAACACGGACGAGTTCCACCACCTGGTCCAGGCGGCGCAGGAAGTGCAGCGCCTGCCGCTCTATATCGACGATACGCCGGGCATCACCATCTCGGCGCTGCGCACCCGCTGCCGGCGCCTGAAGCGGCAATCCGGCCTCGGCCTCGTCATCGTCGACTATCTCCAGCTCCTGAACCCGTCGGGCAAGTCGCGCACCGACAACCGGGTGGGCGAACTCTCCGAAATCACCCGCGGCCTGAAGATGCTGGCCAAGGAACTGGACGTGCCGGTGGTCGCCCTGTCCCAGCTGTCCCGCCAGGTCGAGAACCGCGAGGACAAGCGCCCGCAGCTCGCCGACCTGCGCGAATCGGGCACGATCGAGCAGGACGCGGACGTCGTCATGTTCGTGTTCCGCGAGGAATACTACCTGATGCGCCGCGAGCCCCGGGAAGGCACGCCTGAGCATGCTGCATGGCAAGATGAGATGGAAAAGGTGCATAATCTGGCCGAGGTGATCATCGGCAAGCAGCGCCACGGCTCCATCGGCATCGTGAAGCTGCGATTCGACCCGTCCCTCACCCTGTTCCAGAACCTGGCGCGTGAGGAATACCTGTCAAATGCCGACGACTATTGAGCCTGCCTGTTCCGAAGCTCCGATCGGCGCCACCACCCGCCTTACCATCGATCTCGACGCCATCGCCGCCAACTGGCGCTTTCTGGCCGAAACCGCCGCCCCCGCCCTTGCCGGCGCCGCGGTCAAGGCCGATGCCTATGGCCTGGGCGCCGCGCGCGTCGCGCCTGCGCTCTATGCCGCCGGCTGCCGCCATTTCTTCGTCGCCCACCTGGGCGAAGCCCTGTCGCTGCGCCCCCGGCTCGCCCCCGATGCCGTGGTCTATGTCCTGCACGGGGTGCCGCCGGGCACGGCGGGCGAATTCGCCGCCGCCGGCATCACGCCGATCCTGAACAGCCTCGGCGACATGGCGGCATGGTCGGCCGCCGGCAAGGCCGCGGACCGGCGCCTGCCCGCCGCCCTGCATATCGACACCGGCATGTGCCGGACCGGCCTTTCCGATGCGGAAGTGGCAACCCTGATCGCGGAACCGGAGCGCCTGGACGGGATCGAGCTTCGCCTCGTCATCAGCCACCTGTCCTGCGCCGACGATCCGGCCAACCCGATGACGGCGCGCCAGCGCCAGCGTTTCCTGGACATCACCGCCCGCCTGCCGACCACCGGGCAAAAGTTCCGCCGGGCGCTGGCCAATTCGGCCGGGGTGCTGTGGGGCGCCGACTATCATTTCGACCTGGTCCGGCCGGGCATCGCGCTTTACGGCGGCAACCCGATCCCGGGCCGAACCGCGCCGCTGACGCCGGTGGTGCGGCTGGAGACCGACATCCTTCAGGTGCGCGAGATTGACCCGCCCGAGGCCGTTGGCTACGGTGCCGTCCACAAGGTCACGCGGCACACGCGCGTCGCGACCGTGGCGGTCGGCTATGCCGACGGCTATCTCCGCGCGGCCGGCAACCGGGGCATGGCCCTTGTCGCCGGCCAAGACATTCCGATCCTGGGACGCATCTCCATGGACCTGATGACCATCGACGTGACCGACGTGCCGCCGGCCCTGAGCCGGCCCGGCATGCCCATCACCCTGATCGGCGACCGCCTGACCATCGACCGCGTGGCCGCCGCCATGGATACCGTGTCCTACGAATTGCTCACCCGCCTCGGCCGGCGCTTCGCCCGCCATTACCGGGGGAGTGCGGCATGACCAATCCCTTCGCCCTGGTCGGGCGCGCGACGCTGGCCTTCCTCGCCTCGTCCGGGCGCCTCGCGCTCTTTGCCGGCAACGGCATGCAGCATGTCGTCCGCCCGCCGTTCTATTTCGGCCTGATCGGCCGGCAGATGATCACGATCGGCTATTTCTCCCTGCCGGTGGTCGGCCTGACTGCCCTTTTCACCGGCATGGTGCTGGCCTTGCAGATCTATATCGGCTCGTCGCGCTTCAATGCGGAAAGTGCGGTCGCCACCATCGTCGTCATCGGCATCACCCGCGAACTCGGCCCGGTCCTGACCGGGCTGATGGTGGCGGGGCGGGTTTCCGCGGCCATGGCGGCCGAACTCGGCACCATGCGCGTCACCGAGCAGATCGACGCCTTGACCACGCTGTCGACCAACCCGTTCAAATATCTGGTGGCGCCGCGCCTGATCGCCGCCACCCTGACCATGCCCCTCCTGGTCCTCATCGCCGACATCATCGGCGTCATGGGCGGCTATCTGGTGGGAACGGCCAAGCTCGGCTTCAATTACGGTTCCTACCTGAAATCGACCGTCGATTTCCTCGAACCGATCGACGTCATCTCGGGCCTCGTCAAGGCGGGGGCCTTCGGCTTCCTCCTCGCGCTGATGGGCTGCTACCATGGCTATCACAGCCGGGGCGGCGCCCAGGGCGTGGGGGCCGCCACCACCAATGCGGTGGTCTCCGCCTCGGTCCTGATCCTGGCCGCCAATTACCTCATCACCGAATTGTTCTTCGCCTCATGACGACGCCGAAACTGCAACTCCGGGGTGTCGCCAAGCACTTCGGCCCGAAGAAGGTGCTGGACGGCATCGACCTTGAGATCGGCCGGGGCGAGTCCCTCGTCGTCATCGGCGGCTCGGGCACCGGCAAGTCCGTGATGCTGAAATGCGTGCTGGGCCTGATCCGGCCCGACCGCGGCGAGATCCTGATCGACGGGCAGAATGTCGTCGGCCTGCGCGGCTCGGCCAAGGAAGACTATCTGTCCAAATTCGGCATGCTGTTCCAGGGCGGCGCCCTGTTCGACAGCCTGAAGGTCTGGCAGAACGTCGCCTTCGGCCTGATCCAGGGCCGCGGCATGAAGAAGGCCGCGGCGAAGGAGATCGCGATCGAGAAGCTGGGCCGGGTCGGCCTCAAGGCGGATGTGGGCGAGCTTTACCCCTCCGAACTCTCCGGCGGCATGCAGAAGCGCGTGGCGCTGGCCCGCGCCATCGCGACCGAGCCCGAGATCATCTTCTTCGACGAGCCGACCACCGGCCTCGACCCGATCATGGCCGACGTCATCAACGACCTGATCGTCGAATGCGTGAAGGACCTGGGCGCCTCCACCCTCACCATCACCCATGACATGGCGTCCGCCCGCAAGATCGCGGACAAGCTGGCCATGATCTACAAGGGCCATATCATCTGGTGCGGCCCGAAGAGCGAGATCGACCATTCCGGCAACCCCTATGTCGACCAGTTCATCCATGGCCGGGCCGACGGCCCGATCAGCATGGATGTCCTGAAGCCCTGATGGCGCGGGCCGGCGAGTCCTGGGTCTGCCAGGCCTGCGGCACCGCCGCGCGGAAATGGTCCGGGCGCTGCGAAGCCTGCGGCGCCTGGAATTCCATGGTCGAGGAAGCGGCCCCCGCCGCCCTGCCCGGCGGCCTGGACGCCAAATCCCGGAAGAAGGGCCGCGCCGCCGATTTCGCCGATCTCCGCGGCGGCGAGGCGCCGGCGCCGCGCCTGCCCTCAGGGATCGACGAATTCGACCGGGTCGCCGGCGGCGGGCTGGTGCCCGGCTCGGCGCTTCTGGTCGGCGGCGATCCGGGCATCGGCAAATCCACCATCCTGCTCCAGGTGGTCGCGGCGCTGGCGCTGGCCGGGCGCACTTGCGCCTATATCTCGGGCGAGGAGGCGGTCGATCAGGTGCGCCTGCGCGCCGGGCGCCTCGGCCTTGGCGCCGCGCCGGTGAAGCTCCTGGCCGAGACCAGCCTGGCCGATATCCTTTCCGCCCTCGACGGCGCGGGGCGGGTCGATGTCGTCGTCATCGATTCGATCCAGACCATGTTCGCCGACAATATCGAAAGCGCGCCGGGCACCGTCTCCCAGGTCCGCGCGGTCGCGGGCGAGTTGGTGCGCTATGCCAAGCGCCGGGGCGTCACCATGGTCCTGGTCGGCCATGTCACCAAAGACGGGCAGATCGCCGGCCCCCGGGTGGTCGAGCATATGGTCGACAGCGTGCTCTATTTCGAGGGCGAGCGCAGCCACCAGTTCCGCATCCTGCGCGCGGTGAAGAACCGCTTCGGCCCGACCGACGAGATCGGCGTCTTCGAGATGACCGACCGCGGCCTGGCCGAGGTGCCCAACCCTTCCGCCGTCTTCCTGGGCGAGCGGCGCGACGATGTCTCGGGCACCGTCGTCTATGCCGGGATCGAGGGTACCCGCCCCCTGCTGGTCGAGATCCAGGCCCTGGTCGCCCCGTCGGCCCTGGGCACGCCGCGCCGGGCGGTGATCGGCTGGGACAGCGGCCGCCTCGCCATGGTCATGGCGGTGCTGGAGGCGCGCTGCGGCATTGCCTTCGGGCCGCGCGACGTCTATCTCAACGTCGCCGGGGGCTTGCGCATCAACGAGCCGGGCGCCGATCTTGCGGTCGCCGCAGCGCTGGTATCCGCCATGGTCGATATTGCATTGCCGCAAAGCATGGTAGTCTTCGGCGAGATCGGCCTGACGGGTGAAGTCCGGCCGGTGACCCAGACCGAGGCCAGACTGAAGGAAGCCGCCAAATTGGGCTTCGATCGGGCGCTAGTGCCGGCCGGTGGGGCAAAACGTTCGACGTCCGCCGGTATTACGGAGATCTCCCGGCTTGCGGACATGGTCCATCGCCTAGTAGGAGATGGGGTGGGAACCGATGGTGGCCACCCTCCGAGGAATCGCTGATCATGTCCGATCTGCCCTTCAACATTGTCGACGGGGTGGTTATCGCGCTCGTCGTGCTTTCGGCGCTGTTCGCCTTTTTCCGCGGCTTCACCCGCGAAGTCCTGTCGATCGCCGCCTGGGTCGGCGCGGCCTTCACCGCGCTCTACCTCTATGACCAGATCCGGCCCTATGCCCTGCAGGCGACGGGGAGCGAGACCTTGGCGCTGGCGATCGCCGTGGGCGCGCCCTTCATCGTCTCGCTGCTGGTCTATTCGATCCTGACCCATATCATCGCCAGCCGCGTGCAGCAGAGCGCGGTCGGCCCCCTCGACCGCACGCTCGGCTTCGTCTTCGGCGTGGCGCGGGCCCTGGTCGTCGTCTCGGTGCTCTATCTCGCCGTCATCAACCTCGTGCAGGAACCGGAAGACCCGGCCTGGATGCGCGAGGCGAAGACCCTGCCGATCATCCGCGCCGGCGCCGAGATCGTCTTCGACCTGCTGCCACAGGACCTGCGCAGCGAGGAAGCCATGGGCCGGCTCCAGGCCCAGGGCGATGCGCTCCGCGACGGCGTCCGCGCCCTCGATACGCTGGCGCCCGCCGTCGTCCCCTCGCTCTCGCCCGGGACCACCGTGCCGGCCCCGGCCGCGCCGACGCTGGCCCCGCCGCCGCCCGCCGCCCCGCCGAAGCCCCAGGGCGCGCTGCCGGGAACAAGGCGCGAGACCAGCTATTCGACCGATCAGGTCAATGACATCAATCGCCTCATCGACCAGGTGGGTGCGACGACCTCGAACTGAAGGAGGAGGGTTCGTTGACGACCCCTTTCGACGACGATCATCTTCGTGAGGAATGCGGCGTTTTCGGCATCTACGGCCATGCCGAAGCCGCCCGCCACGTCGCCCTCGGCCTGCATGCGCTTCAGCATCGCGGCCAGGAAGCGGCGGGGATCGTCGCCTTCGACGGCGCCCGTTTCCAGGCCCACCGCGCCATGGGCCATGTCTCGGAAACCTTCGAATCCGACCGGGTGATGGCGGAACTGTCGGGCTATGCCGCCATCGGCCATGTCCGCTACGCCACTTTCGGCGCCACCATCCTGCGCAATGTCCAGCCGCTGTTCGCCGACCTGTCCTTCGGCGGCTTCGGCATCGCCCATAACGGCAACCTGACCAATGCCATGACCCTGCGGCGCAAGCTGGTGAAGCAGGGCTGCATCTTCCAGTCGACGTCGGACACGGAAACCATCCTGCACCTGGTCGCCACCTCGACCAAAAACAGCGAGATCGACCGCCTGATCGACGCCCTGCACCAGATCGAAGGCGCCTACAGCCTGGTCGCCCTGACCAGCAGCATGATGCTGGGCATGCGCGATCCCCTGGGGGTCCGGCCCCTGGTGCTCGGCAAGCTCGACGACGGCTCGATGGTCTTCGCCTCCGAGACCTGCGCCCTCGACATCATCGGCGCCGATTTCGTGCGCGACGTCGAACCGGGCGAGATCGTCATCATCAGCGACGACGGCATCCAGAGCCTGAAACCGTTCCAGTCCCCGCGCCCGCGCTTCTGCATCTTCGAGCACATCTATTTCGCCCGTCCCGACAGCGTGGTCGAGGGCCGCAGCGTCTATGACGTGCGCAAGCAGATCGGCGCCGAACTGGCGCGGGAAAGCGGCGTCGACGCGGATGTGGTCATCCCGGTGCCGGATTCGGGCGTGCCCGCCTCGATCGGCTATGCCGCCGAAGCCAGGATCCCGTTCGAACTGGGCATCATCCGCAACCACTACGTCGGCCGCACTTTCATCGAGCCGACCCAGCAGATCCGCAATCTCGGCGTCAAGCTGAAGCACAATGCCAACCGGCCGCAGATCGCCGGCCGGCGCGTGGTCCTGGTCGACGATTCGATCGTGCGCGGCACCACCTCCCTCAAGATCGTGCAGATGGTGCGCGACGCCGGCGCCCGCGAGGTGCACATGCGCATCGCCAGCCCGCCGACCACCCATTCCTGCTTCTACGGCGTCGACACGCCGGAACGCAGCCAGTTGCTGGCCGCGACCCACGATATCGAGGGCATGCGCAAGTTCATCCAGGCCGACAGCCTCGCCTTCATCTCGATGGACGGGCTTTACCGCGCCATGGGCGAAGCCGGCCGCAACCCGGCCGCGCCGCAATTCTGCGACGCCTGTTTCACCGGCGATTATCCGGTGTCGCTGACCGACCATTGGGGCGGCGACGAGGACCAGTCCCGCCGCTCGCGGGTGAAGATTGCAGGCTGAGAGATCTTGAGCACCGAACGACCGCTTGAAGGGCGCCTGGCCCTGATCACCGGGGCGTCGCGCGGCATCGGCTGGGCCGTCGCCCGCGCCTATGCCGAGGCCGGCGCCGACCTGATCCTGATCGCCCGCACCGTCGGCGCGCTCGAGGAACTGGACGACACCATCCGCGCCCACGGCGGCCGGCCCTCGACCCTGGTGCCCCTGGACCTCAAGGATTACGACGGCATCGACCGGTTGGGCGGCGCCATCGCCGAACGCTGGGGCAAGCTCGATATCCTGGTTTCCAATGCCGGCGTGCTGGGCACGCTGTCGCCGCTCGGCCACCTGAAGGTGAAGGACTGGGAGGCGCTGATGGCGATCAACGTCACCGCCAACTGGCGCCTGATCCGCTCGCTCGATCCCTTGCTGCGGGCCTCCGACGGCGGGCGCGCGATCTTCGTCACCTCGGGCGCCGCCGACAAGGGCGAAGCCTATTGGGGCGGCTATGCCACCTCCAAGGCGGCGCTGAACGCCCTGGTCAAGGCCTATGCCGCGGAAACCGCGACCACCGGCCTCCGGGTCAACCTGCTTTCGCCCGGGCCGGTCAATACCGGCATGCGGGCCAAGGCGTTCCCGGGCGAGGAGCGCGACCTGCTGCCGCGGCCGGCCGATGTCGCCCCCCTCTTCGTCGATCTGGCGCGCAAGGAAGAAACCCGCCACGGCCAGATTGTGCGCTATCATCGGAACTGATCGTTCACGGTGAGGGCCGGCCCATGCCCCAGCGTCAAACCCTGCCGACCCCGGTAACGGTCCTTTCGCGGGACCGGGGGCCGGGTGCGCCCGCCGATGTCTGGGCGGCGCTGGTCGACCATGCCGGGCGCATCGCCCGGGGCGAACCCCTGCTCGCCCCCCTCGCCCGGCGCTGGGTGCTGGGCAAGCCGGATTTCGCCGCAGCCCTCGGCGCCATGCTGGCGGACAAGGTCTCGGGCGATATGGCCCCGCGCGATACGGTCGCCGAGGTGATCGCGGAAACCCTGCTGGCCGATCCGGTCATCACCGCCGCCACCCTGACCGACCTCGCCGCCATCCTGGACCGCGACCCGGCGGTCAAGGGCGCCGCCCATCCCTTCCTGTTCTTCAAGGGCTTCCAGGCGCTTCAGGTGCACCGGATCGCCCATCACCTGTGGCAGGCCGGGCGCCACGACGCCGCCCTCTTCTTCCAGAGCCGCGCGGCCGAGGTTTTCGCCGTCGACATCCACCCGGCCGCGCCGCTCGGCACCGGGGTCATGCTCGACCATGGCACCGGCCTCGTCGTGGGCGAGACCGCCTCGATCGGCAACAATGTCTCGATCCTGCAGAAGGTGACCCTGGGCGGCACCGGCAAGACCGGCGGCGACCGCCACCCCAAGGTGCGCGACGGCGTGCTGCTCAGCGCCGGGGCCACCATCCTCGGCAATATCGAGATCGGCCGCAACGCCAAGGTCGGCGCCGGCAGCGTGGTGCTGCACGACGTCCCGGCCTATGCCACCGTTGCCGGCGTGCCGGCCAAGGTGGTCGGCTGGTGCAAGCAGGGCGCGCCCGCCCTCAGCATGGACCACGACCTGCCGGAAGAGTGACCCCGGCTTTTACTGGCTTTTACTCGTCGTCATAGGGGTTTTCGTTCTTCCGCAGCATGACCCGGACCGGCGAGCCTTCCATGTCGAAGACATCGCGGAGGCCGTTCACCAGATAGCGGATATAGGACTCGGGCAATTCGCCCGGCCGGTTCATGAACAGGGCGAAGGTCGGCGGCCGCGCCTTCACCTGGGTCATGTAGCGCGGGCGGAGACGCCGCCCGCCCACCGCCGGGGCGGGATGCCGTTCCGTCGCCTCGGCCAGCCAGCGGTTCAGCTTGGCGGTGGGCACGCGCCGGTTCCACTTGGCATAGGCCGTCAGCACCGCGGGCATCAGCTTGTCGACGCCCCGGCCGGTCCGCGCCGACAGGGTCACCACCGGCAGGCCGCGCACCTGCGGCAGGTGGATCTCCAGCTTTTCCTTAAGGTCGACCAGGGTCTTGTTGTGATCCTCGACCGCATCCCATTTGTTCAGTGCAACGATCAGGGCGCGGCCCTCGTAGATCACCCGGTCGGCGATGACGAGATCCTGGCGCTCGATGCCCTGGACGGCATCGATCAGCAGGATCACCACCTCGGCGAATTTCACCGCCCGGATGGTATCGCCGGCGGACAGTTTTTCGAGCTTGGTCTCGACCCGCGCCTTCTTGCGCAGGCCCGCGGTGTCGAACAATTTGATCTCGCGCCCCTGCCAGGTCCAGACCACCGAGATCGAATCGCGGGTCAGGCCCGCTTCCGGCCCGGTGATCAGCCGGTCCTCGCCGAGGATGCGGTTGACCAGGCTGGACTTGCCGACATTGGGCCGCCCGACCACGGCGACGCGCAGCGGCTTCAGGGGGTCCTCAATGACCTCGACATCCGGGTCGAAGGCTTCGCCGGCGTCATCCTCCGCGCCCTCGTCCTCATGGGCGAAGGGATCGATGCCGCGCGCTTCCAGGCGGTCGACGATGGTCTCATAGAGGTCGAGCATGCCCTCGCCGTGCTCGGCCGAGAGCAGCACCGCATCGCCGAGGCCGATTTCCCAGGCCCCGGCGGCGCCGATCTGGCCCTCCTTGCCCTCGGCCTTATTGGCGCAGAGGACGACGGGAACGTCGGATTTCCGCAGCAGGCGGGCGAAGGCGAGGTCGAGCGGGGTTACCCCGGCCCTGGCATCGAACAGGAACAGCACGAGGTCGGAATCGGTGATCGCACGCTCGGTCTGGCGGCGCATGCGGCCTTCCATCGAATCGTCGACCACGTCCTCGAAGCCCGCGGTATCGAAGACCGAGAACTGAAGCGACGCCAGCCGTCCCTCGCCCTCGCGGCGGTCGCGCGTGACGCCCGGGGTGTCATCGACCAGGGCCAGCTTCTTGCCGACCAGGCGGTTGAACAGGGTCGACTTGCCGACATTGGGGCGGCCGACGATGGCGAACCGCAATTTATGGTGTTCCGAGACCATGGGGCCTCCTCATCTCAAATGCAAAACGGCACGCGACGAGACGTCGGCGTGCCGTCCGGCAGAATGCGTATCCTCAGCGGATGGCGACGAGCGTACCGTTCGTCGTCAGGACATAGACCGTGGCATTGGCGACCACGGGGGCGATCACCGTCTTGCCCGGCAGTTCGATCGAGCCGAGGACATCGCCGGAATAGGGCGAGATCGCCGTCATCACGCCGGTGTTGGAGGCGAGCAGCAGCCGGTCGCCCGCGAGCACGGGGCCCGACCAGACGATGGCGCCGGTGGCCGAGCGGTCGTCCTGGTAGCGCGGCAGGGGGGTGACCCAGCGCACCTTGCCGTCGTTGCGGGTCAGGCAGATGACCTCGTTCTCGTCCGAGATCATGTAGATGAAATCGCCGCCGGCCCAGGGCGTATTGCTGGAGCCGATGGCGCGGTCCCACAGCCGGCTGCCGGTGCGCAGCTCGATGCCGACCGTGCTGCCGGCATGGCTGGAGGCGAAGACGTCGCCGCGATCGATCACGACCTGGCCGCGGATATCGTTGAGGGCGGCGATCGGCGTCGTCGCCCCGGTGCGGATCAGGTTGTCCGACCAGATGACGCGGCCGTTCTCGACCCGGAGGGCGAAGATTTCGCCCGAGGAGAAGGGCACGACCACCGCTTCGCCCGCCACCGCCGGGCTGGCGGCGCCGAGGAAGCCGGCGCTTTCCGAAATGCCGACATGGTTCCACAGCACTTCGCCGTCCTCGGTCGAGAGGGCGAAAAGCTGGTTGTCCTGGGTCACGCCGAAGACGCGGCCGCCGTTGACCGTCGGGCCGGAGCGGAAGGGAATGCCGATCGACTTCCGCCACACCACATTGCCGGTGGCGGCCTCGAGCACCACGACCTCGCCGTAACCGGTGGTGACATAGACCCGGCCGCCGTCGACCGCGACGCCGCCGAAGAAGCCGGTCGGCGAATCCTCGTCCTCGGGCTGAAGGCTGATGGTCCAGCGCGCCTTGCCGTCCGTCGACAGGGCATGGACGCGGGCGACGGTGTCAAGGATATAGACCGAATCTTCCGACACCACGGGCTGGGCGACCAGGCGGGTATCGGCACTGTCGCCGGCGCCGGCGGACGCGGTCCAGACCACGCGAAGCTCGGGCCCGGTCTGGAGGTGATACATGGCATGGGCGGGGAAGCCGCCCGGCTGCGGCCACTGGGTGTTCAGATAGGGCGGCGGCAGCTGCACGGAGAGACCCGCCACCGAGGCGTCGGGCGTCACCGTCAGGGCCTGGGTGCCGAGCACCGAGATACGCTCGCCCTCGACCCGCTGGGCGGGTTCGGAGGAAAACGGATTGAGCGACGAGCAGGCGCCGAGAAAGGCGGTCAGCAGCACCGCCGACAGCGGCTTCAAGGGGCGGCTGGTCGCGCCGGGGCGCAGGGAGGCACTTGCGATCATGGGCGTTGCCCCTCGCTCTCGGACGGTTGATCGGACGGCGGCGTGACCGGGGCAGCCGGCAGGCGGCCGCCCAGGGCATCCAGAACTTCCTTGGCGCGGCCCTTCACGCGGCCGGGGGCGGCGGCATCGTCCACCACCTCGGCCAGTAGCCTGCGCGCGTCGTCGGTCGCGCCGGCCTTGAGGCGGACATAGGCACGCAATTCGCGGACCGCGGGGACAAAGCCGGGCTGTGCCCCGACCGCATCGAGGCGGGCATCGAGATCGGCCACCGGCGCCGTGTCGAGCAGCACCTGGACGGCCAGGACCCGCGCCAGCGCCGCCAGCGACGGATCGGCCGAACCGGCGGCGACGCGGTCGTAGAGTGCGACGGCAGCGGCGGCATCGCCGGCGTCATAGGTGGCGGCGGCAGCATCGAGCAGGGCGATGTCGCCATAGGCGCCGCCGGCATCCGCGCCGAGATCGGCGAAGGCCTTCGCCGCCTCGGCATGCTTGCCCTCGCCGATCAGCTGAGCGGCGGCGGCAAGCGCATGGGCATTGTCGTTCAGCTTCGATTCGGAATAATTGCGCCAGCCGATGAAGGCGCCGACACCGACGACGAGCCCGATCCCCAGGGCAACAATGGCGGTCCCGTAACGGCGCCAGATGCCCATCAGTCGTTCGCGCCGCAGGTCCTCGTCGATTTCCTGAAAGATGTCGGACACTTCTACCCCACCGAAGGCAACGCAGGCCAAAAAAGGCGACGCCAAAAAAGGCGTCGAACGATAGCCAAAGCCCGGCGCCTTGGCAAACCCCGGTCGCGGCGGCGCAGGGCTGTTATCGCCATCTGACGGCGGCTCAGGGCTTCCGGTCGCCGTCCGACGGCCGATTGTCGCCCTTGAGCCTGTAGGTATATTGCTCGCTCGGGAACTGCCGGCTGCGCACCTCTTCGGCATAGCGGCCGGCGGCCTCGCCGATGGCGACGCCCAGCTCGGCATAACGCTTGACGAATTTGGGCGTGCGGCTGGACATGCCCAGCATGTCGTCGATGACCAGGACCTGGCCGTCGCAGGACGCCGAGGCCCCGATGCCGATCGTCGGCACGGCGATGCTTTCGGTGATGCGGACGGCCAGGGGCTCGCTCACCGCCTCGACCACGATCAGGAAGGCGCCGGCCTCCGCCACCGCCACCGCATCGGCGATGATCCGGTCCCAGCCCGAGGTATCGGCGGTGCCGAGCGCGGCATAGCCGCCGCTGGCATTGACCGACTGCGGCAGCAGGCCGACATGGCCCATCACCGGAATGCCGCGGCTGGTCAGGAAGGCGATGGTCTCGGCCATCACGGCCCCGCCCTCGAGCTTCACCGCCGAGGCGCCGCTCTCGCGCAGCACGCGGACCGCATTGCGATAGGCCTGCTGCGGGCTTTCCTCATAGGTGCCGAAGGGCATGTCGACGACGACCAGCGCCCTGGTCGCACCGCGGGCCACCGCAGCGCCATGGGCGATCATCATGTCGAGGGTGACCGGCACCGTGCTGGGCAGGCCGTAAAGCACCATGCCGAGAGAATCGCCGACCAGCAGCAGGTCCGCATGCGGATCGAGCAGCTGGGCCATGGGCGCCGTATAGGCCGTCAGACACACGATCGGCTCCGCGCCCTTGCGGGCACGGAGCTTCGGGACCGTATTCGGCCTGATGACGGTCGATTGGGCGGACATGATGCGCGAACCTCGATCGACCGCCAGGGGTCTATGACGTCAGGAGCCTGAAGCCGCTTACGCCACGCCGTCGCGCTGGGCGCGCTTGCGCGCCAGCTTGCGGGCGCGGCGGACAGCTTCGGCCTTTTCGCGGGCACGCTTCTCGGAGGGCTTCTCGTAGTGGCCGCGCAGGCGCATCTCGCGGAAAATGCCCTCGCGCTGCATGCGCTTCTTCAACGCGCGCAGCGCCTGGTCGATGTTGTTGTCCCGCACCAAAACCTGCATTCGACTGACCTCTTCCAGCCCCCCAAGGATCCGACTCGGAACCATGCGGAGGAGCACGATCAAAAACAAAATCCCGTTCGGTGAAGAATGGGCGCTTCACCGGAGGAGCGCTGTATATCACGCACCTACCGCCTTGGGAAGCGTCCCCGCAAACTAAACGAGTTTCGCCGCGATGGCGGAAAATCCTGGCGCAATTGGCGCAAGCCGCCACTTTCTTTCCGCAATTCGCATGATAGTGTGCCGCGCCAAGGGGGCCACGACGGTACCCCATTCTCGGGCGGGTGGCCGTGAACAAGGCACGCGAGCATTTCAGCGAACAGCAGCATTTCCGCACGCCATCGATGCTGATCAAATGGCTGCGGGCACCGTTCCGGATCGGCGCCGTGGCGCCGTCGAGCCGGCATCTGGCGGAGGAAATGGTGGCCCAGGCCGACCTGTCGCGCCCGGGCCCGGTGATCGAGCTTGGCGGCGGCACCGGGGCGATCACCCGCGTGCTGGCGGAAAAGGCCGGCTACGACCGCCTGATCACCATCGAATACGACCGCGAGATGGCGCAGACCCTGCGCCACCGCTTTCCCCGGCTGAACCTGATCGAGGGCGATGCCGGCGAATTGGTCGACCTGCTGGCCGCGCGCGGCATCGACCGGGCGGCGACCGTGGTCTCGGGCCTGCCCCTGCTCGGCATGCCGCCGGCGGTGCAGCGCCGGATCGCCGGGGCGGCGTTCGAAATGCTCGGGCCGGGCGGCCGGATGGTGCAGTTCACCTATGGCCCGGCCTCGCCGCTGCGGCCGTCCCTGATGGCGGAACTGGGCGTCACCGGGCGCCGCGCCGGCCATGTGTGGATCAATCTGCCCCCGGCGCGCGTTTGGTGCTACGAGAAGGCCGAGACCCGCTGACGCGCGCCGGTCGGCGCGCCCCGGTCGGGACATCGAGTTGAGAGGATTGGGCCGGCCCCCGCGGGCCGCCCGGCAAGGTTCGGAGACTACTATGCATAAGATCGTGAAAGGCCTGGCCCTCGGTGTCGGGCTTGCCTTTGCCGCGGGGGCCGTTGTCCTGCCGCAGGCGCCGGCCCGCGCCGCCGAGGCCGAGGCGGCCACCATCGCGTTCGTCGACGTGCCGCGCATCATGCGCGACAGCGCCGCCGCCAAGAGCGTGCGCACCCAGCTCGACCGCCAGGAAAAGGCTTACGAAGCCGAAATCAAGGCGCAGACCGAAAAGCTCCGCGCCGAGGAAGACCAGCTGAAGAAGCAGCGCGCCTCCATCGCCGCCGATGCCTTCGCGACCAAGCAGCGCGAATTCCAGGCCAAGGTCGACAGCCTGCGCCAGCAGGTCGAGCGCCGCCGCCAGCAGATGGCTTTCGCGCAGGACGACGCGATGAAGAAGCTGGAACCGGTGTTCAACCAGATCGTCGCCGAAGTGGCGAAGGAAGTGGGCGCCACCATCGTTCTCGACACGGCCCGCGTCCTCGTTTCGTCAAATAACCTTAACATTACCGACACGGTGATGCAGCGCCTGGACGCCAAACTCCCGTCGATCTCGGTGAACTTCAATGCCCCGGCGACGCCGGTCGGCGGCGGCAGCGGTGCCGGCGCCCCGCCCCCGCCGCCCGGGCGCAACAAGTAATCGCCGGAATTCGGGATTCGGCCGATAAAAACACGGGGCCGGTCGCCGCACAGCGACCGGCCCCGTTTCATTTTACCGGCGAAACCGTCATGCTTTTGCCCATATTCGGCGTGATCGTCGAGGCCCACGATGACCGTACCCGCTTATCCCCTTCCCCCCGCCGCAAGGCCGTGCGCCCGCCGCGCCCGGGCGCTGCCGTCCTCTATGCTCGCTTTGGCCCTGGTGCTCGGCCTCGGCAGTGCCGCCCTGGCTGCGGACGGCGACCGGCCGGTCGAAGTGGCGACGGCGGAAGCGGGCAGCCTGGGGCGCGCGGTCGAGGTCGTGGGCACCCTGCGCTCCAATGAATCGGTGGTGATCCGGCCCGAGGTCGCCGGCCGCGTCACCCGCATCCTGTTCGACGAGGGGCGCCCGGTCCAGGCGGGCAAGGCCCTGGTCGAACTCGATTCCTCGACCAACGAAGCGGAACTGGCGCTCGCCCGCGCCGAGCTGAAGCTGGCGGAGGCGGATGCGGAACGCGCCCGCACCCTGTTCGACCAGAAGGCGGGCACGGCCCGCGCCCGCGACGAGGCGGTGGCCCGCCTGGCCAGCGCCCGCGCCTCCCTGGCCCTGGCCGAGGCGCAATTCGCCAAGACCCGCATCATCGCCCCCTTCGCCGGTATCATCGGGCTGCGCCAGGTCAGCGTCGGCGATGTGGTACAGCCCGGCCAGGCGATCGTGAATCTCGAATCGATCGATCCCCTGAAGCTCGACTTCGCGGTGCCGGACCTCCTGCTGCCCCGGCTCCGCCCCGGCCAGAGGGTGACGGTGACCGTGGACGCCCTGCCCGGCCGCAGCTTCGAGGGCGAGGTCTATGCCATCAACCCCCTGATCGACGAGCGCGGCCGCTCGATCGCGCTGCGCGCCCTGGTGCCCAACGCCGACGGCGCCCTGATGCCCGGCCTCTTCGCCCGCGTCGGCCTCGGCCTCGGCAGCGGGTCGGCGGGCGTCGTCGTGCCCGAGCAGGCGGTGGTCACCCGCAACGGCCGCTTCTTCGTGTTCCGGGTGGCGGCGGGCACCGCCGAACAGGTTCCCGTGACGCTGGGCGAGCGCAGCGACGGCCGGGTCGAGATCACCGCGGGCATCGCCCCCGGGGAGACGATCGTGGTCGCCGGCCAGCAGCGCCTGAGCGCCAAGACCAAGGTCGAAATCGTCGGCCCGGACGGCGTTCCGGTCGGCACCCGCCCCAACGGCTGAGGCCCGGACATGAGCCTGCCCGAGATCTGCATCCGCCGGCCGGTCTTCGCGACGGTCCTGTCGCTGGTGATCTGCCTTGTCGGCCTCGTCGCCTATCAGCGCCTCGCGGTCCGCGAATATCCGAATATCGACGTCCCCGTGGTCAGCGTCCGCACCGACCTCGTCGGCGCCAGCGCCGCCGTGGTCGAGAATCAGATCACCCAGGTGCTGGAGGATTCGATCTCCGGCCTCGACGGGATCGACACGATCACCTCGAGCAGCCGCGACGGCCGCAGCGCGATCACCGTGCGCTTCGTGCTCGGCGTTTCGCCCGATGTCGCCGCCAGCGACGTCCGCGACCGGGTGTCGCGGGTGCGCCGGCAATTGCCGGACGAGGCGACCGAGCCCCAGATCTCCAAGGTCGAGGACGACGCCCAGCCGATCATCTATCTCTCGACCAATGCGGAAGGCGCCACCCGCCTCGAAGTGACCGAGGTCGCCGATACCTATGTCGTCGACCGCCTGCAGACGATCCCCGGCGTCTCGTCGGTCGAACTGCGGGGCGAACGGCGCTATTCGATGCGGGTGTGGCTGGACCGGGCGCGCATGGCCGCCTTCAACATCACCGCCCAGGATATCGAGGATGCGCTGCGGGCCCAGAACCTGACCGTGCCGGCCGGCCGGATCGAATCGAACCAGCGCGAATTCACCGTCGAATCCCGCACCAACCTGGCGACGCCGGAACAATTCTCGCAAGTGATCCTGCGCCAGGACGGCACCTATCTGGTCCGCCTCGGCGATGTCGCCAAGGTCGAGCTGGGCCCGGAAAACGAGCGCATCCTGGCGCGTTACAACAGCCGGGAATCGGTGACCGTCGCCATCGTGAAGCAGGCGACGGCCAATCCGCTCGACATTGCCGCCGAGTTGCGCAACCGCCTGCCCGAGATCCGCACCGCCCTGCCCGCCGGCTATGAGATCGAGATCAGCTACGACAGTTCGATCTTCATCGACCGCTCGATCCAGGCCGTCTACCACACCGTGGCCGAGGCGGTGGTGCTGGTCGTCATCGTCATCTTCCTGTTCCTGCGCAGCGGCCGCGCCACCCTGATCCCGCTGGTGACCATCCCGGTCTCGCTGGTCGGCGCCTGCGCCATCATGTTCGCGCTCGGCTTCACCTTGAACACGGTGACGCTGCTCGCCTTCGTGCTCGCCATCGGCCTCGTGGTCGACGATGCCATCGTCGTCCTCGAGAATATCTACCGCCATGTCGAGAACGGCATGCGGCCGCGGGAAGCGGCCATGCTGGGTGTCCGCGAGATCGCCTTCGCCGTCGTCGCCATGACCCTGACGCTGGCCGCGGTCTATGCCCCCGTCGCCTTCGCCGAGGGGCGGATCGGCCGGCTCTTCGCCGAATTCGCCCTGACGCTGGCGGGCGCCGTGCTCGTCTCCGGCTTCATCGCCCTGACGCTGACGCCCATGATGTGCGCCCAATTGCTGCACCATGGCGAGAACCACGGCCGCTTCTACCGCGCGATCGAAGCCGTGCTCGACCGCCTCGACCGGCTCTATGCCGGCGCGCTGGACGGGGCGCTACGGCGCTGGCCGGTGGTGGTGGTCGCGGGCCTTGCCGTCGGCATCGCCAACTGGTTCCTGTTCACCGGCCTGAAATCCGAACTGGCGCCGGTCGAGGACCGGGGCACCATCAATATCCGCGGCACCGCGCCCGAAGGGGCGACCCTGGATTTCACCGGCCGCTACGGCGCCATCGTCGAGAAGCTGGGCGCCGATCTTCCGGAAGTCGCGGGCATTCTCTTCATCGTCGGCTCGCCCGACGTGACCACGGTCACCGCCAGCCTCGTGCTCCGGAACTGGGAGGAGCGCGACCGCGCCCAGCAGGCGATCACCGCCGAAATCCAGCCGAAGCTGGCGCGCGTGCCCGGCATCAACATCTTCGCCAGCAATCCGCCCTCGCTCGGCCAGTCCGGGCGCGAGAAGACCGTGCAATTCGTGATCCAGTCGAGCGGCAGTTTCGACGAATTGGACCAGGCGGCGCAGAAGCTGATCGCCGCCATCGCCGGCAACCCGGGCCTCGTCAATGTCGAAAGCGACCTGACCTTGAACAAGCCGCAGCTCGAGGTCGCGATCGACCGCGAGAAGGCGGCCAGCCTCGGCATCGATGCCGCGGTCATCGCCCGCACCCTCGAAACCTTCTTCGGCGGGCGCAACGTCACCAAGTTCGAGCGGAACGACAAGCAATACGATGTGGTCGTGCAGGTCGCCGACAGCGACATGCGCCAGCCCTCGGACCTGACCTCGCTCTATGTCCGGGCGGCCTCGGGCGAGATGGTGCAGGTATCGAGCCTCGCCAGGGTGACCGAAAGGGTCGGGCCGAAGGAATTGCTGCGCTTCAACAAGGCGCGCTCGGCGACCATCGGCGCCAATCTGGCGCCGGGCTACAGTCTCGGCGAGGCGCTCCAGGCGATGGAGGCGGCGGCGCGCGAGACCCTGCCCCCCGGCTATCGCTACGACTATGCCGGCCAGAGCCGCGAGTTCCGCGAGGCGTCGGGCTCGCTCTACGTCACTTTCCTGCTTGCCGTCGCCTTCATCTTCCTGGTGCTGGCGGCGCAGTTCGAGAGTTTCGTCGCCCCCGTGGTCATCCTGCTGTCGGTGCCGCTGTCGATTGCCGGCGCGCTGGCCGCCCTGCTGCTGTCGGGGGGCACGCTCAACGTCTACAGCCAGATCGGCCTGATCACCCTGGTCGGCCTGATTTCCAAGCATGGCATCCTGATCGTCGAATTCGCCAACCAATTGCTCGAACAGGGGCGCAGCCGGCGCGATGCGGTGATCGAGGCGGCGCGCCTGCGCCTGCGCCCGATCCTGATGACCACCGGCGCCATGGTGCTGGGCGCCGTGCCGCTGGCGCTCGCCACCGGGCCGGGCGCGGAAAGCCGGCAGGATATCGGCTGGGTCATCGTCGGCGGCATGAGTTTCGGCACGCTGCTCACCCTTTTCGTCGTGCCGACGGTCTATCTCCTGGCCAACCGCCGGGGGCGGGGTGCCCCTGCAGATATAGCGCTTCCCGTGGCGACGGACCGGGGGTAGGGATAGCCCCCCTGCCCTGCGCCCGAAGGACTGCTCATGTCCGTCAGCCCCCGGCTGCTGTTCCTGCTGTCGCTGCCGCCCGCGCTTTGGGCCGGCAATGTCGTCTTTGCCCGGCTGGTGATCGGGGATATCGATCCCCTGTGGCTGAACGCCCTGCGCTGGGTCCTGGCCCTTGCCCTGCTGCTGCCGCTCGGCCACCGGGTGGTGCTGGACCGGGGGCGGCGGCAGGCCTGGCTTGCCCATTGGCGCTATTTCATCATCGTCGGCCCGCTCGGCATCGGCGCCTTCAACGGGCTGCAATATCTGGCGCTGCGCACCAGCACGCCGCTGAACGTCACCCTGATCGCCGCCAGCCTGCCGCTGTGGATGATGGCGGTCGGGGTGTTCCCGTTCCGCAGCCTGCCCCGCCGACCCGAGGTGGCGGGGGCCCTGCTGTCCCTGGTCGGGGTCGCGGTGGTGCTGTCGCGGGGCGATATCGGCGCCCTTGTCGCCATCCATTTCGTCGAGGGCGACCTCCTGATGATCCTGGCGGTGATCGGCTGGGCCTTCTACAGCTGGCTCCTGATCCGGCCGCCGGCGGCGCTGGCGCCCCAGGGCCGCCTGCCCTGGACCTGGGCCGAAAGCCTGCTGGTGCAATGCGTCTTCGGCGTTCCCCTGGCGCTCGCCGCCGCGACCGGGGCGAGCGCCGCCGGCCTGACGACGCCGCTGGTGCCCTCGGTCGGGCTCGCGCTCGTTCTCGTCTTCGTCGCGGTCGGGCCGTCGATCCTGGCCTATCGGGCCTGGGGCATGGCGGTCGCCACCGCCGGGCCGGGGCTGGCCGCCCTATTCTACAATTTCACGCCGCTGCTGGCCGGGGCCATGTCGGCCGTCCTGATCAACGAATGGCCGAAACCCTATCACGGTGTCGCCCTGGCCCTGCTGATCGGGGGCGTGCTGATCTCGATGCGGGGCCGGCGATAGCTGTTTAGTCCCGGCCGCGGCAGGCGGCGCAGGTGCCGGTCAGCTCGACCGAGACCGAATGCACGGTAAAACCCTGGGCACCGGCGTGGCGGACCAGGGTAGCGACGGTTTCCGGATCGCCCAGTTCCGCCACCTCGTGGCATTGGCTGCAGATCATGAACTGGCCGGCGTGGTCGACTTCCGGCCGGCTGCAACCGACGAAGGCATTGAGCGAGGCGATGCGGTGCACCAGCCCCTGCTCGATCAGGAAATCCAGCGCGCGATAGACGGTCTGGGGCGCCACCGGCTTGCCCCCCATCTCGCCCAGGCGGGCGACGAGATCATAGGCGCCGGCCGGGCGGTGACTGCCCAGCACGAGTTCGAAAACCTGGCGGCGCAGGTCGGTCAGGCGGGCGCCCCGTTCGGCGCACAGGCTCTCCGCCCGGCCGAGGGCATCGGCGATACAATGGCCGTGGTCGTGATCATGATCGTGCATCATCGATCACCACTATACCGACTTTGCGCCGGGATGCTAGAAACGGCGTGATATTATCACATCGGACCCGTTCGAAATGACTCCCGCCGCCATCGACGCCCTGCTCGCCACCGTGAAATTCGACCGGAACGGCCTCGTCCCCGCCATCGCCCAGGCCCGCACGGGCGGCGAGGTGCTGATGATGGCCTGGATGAACCGCGACTCGCTGGTCGAGACCCTGACCACCGGCCGGGTGACCTATTGGTCCCGCTCGCGCGGGGAACTATGGCGGAAGGGCGATACCTCGGGCCACGTCCAGGTCCTGCACGAATTGCGCGTCGATTGCGACGGCGACACCCTGCTCGCCATCGTCGACCAGACCGGCGCCGCCTGCCACACCGGCGCCCGCACCTGCTTCTACCGGAAAGCCGGCCCCGACGGCGTCGAGGAAGCGGCCACCTTCGCCCCCTGCGCCCACGATTGAAGGGGGCCGATCGGCAGCGCTGTCGGGCCCGCCGAATCCCAGCGGAATGAACGTTCATTCCGCTTGAGTATCTTCAGGCGAAAGGGAAACCGGTTCGTCGGTAGAAGATGCGTAAAATCAAAACAACAGAGCATGTTTGGAATGACGCTCATTCCGAGCATACCCTAACGTGGACCGAGGTGTTGGTTGGTGGGCCCGGCAGGACTCGAACCTGCAACCAGACCGTTATGAGCGGCCGGCTCTAACCATTGAGCTACAGGCCCCACCGGGATGCCGCGGCATGCGGGGCAAGACGTTTAGCAGGACCGGGCAGGCTTGCCAATCCATGGCACGCTGCCCGGCTGCACGCCGATATCGATCAGGACACGCGGTTGAACGCGCCCGCTGCCTTGTCCAGCCATTCCAGGCGGCCGTCGAAGACACGGAAGCGGGCGCCTTCGAGGGTCAGGCTGCCGGCCTCCACCGCCTTGGCGACGAAGGGGAAGGTCATCAGGCGTTCGAGCGACAGTTTGATCGATTCCTGTTCCAGCGCTTCCTTGGCCTCGGGCGTCTGGCGGTCGAGGTCGCCAAGGCGGGCCAGCGCCGGCTGGATCAGGCCGATCCAGTCGTCGAGATACTCGAAATCATCGAGCGGCATGCCGCGCAGCGCAGCGCCCACGCCGCCGCAATCGCCATGGCCGAGGACCAGGATCATGCCGACCTTGAGCACGCGCACGGCAAATTCGAGCGCGGCGGAAGTGCCGTGCTGCCCCTCGCCCTTCTCCGCCGGCGGGATCAGGTTGGCGACGTTGCGGACGACGAACATTTCGCCCGGCTGGGCATCGAAGATCACCGCCGGGTCGACCCGGCTGTCGGAACAGGCGATCACCAGGACCGGCGGCTTCTGCCCCTTCGACAGTTCCTTGTAGAGATCGCGATACTCCGGCCAATGTCCACCCCGGAAACGCCGGTAACCATCGATCAGCCGCTCCACCGCGCCCTCCTCAATCCCGTTCACAAACGGCGGGACGATGACGCGGCGCAGCAATCCTGTCCACCCTCCAATGATCGGTAGACGGGATTATGGACAAAATAAAAACCCCGGTGCCGGCAGCGGGCCGGCACCGGGGCTTGTCGGCCAGGCGCTGGTTCGCCCGGAATATCCGATCAATTGTCCAGGAAGCTGCGCAGCTTGCGGCTGCGGCTCGGGTGCTTCAGCTTGCGGAGCGCCTTCGCCTCGATCTGGCGGATGCGCTCGCGGGTGACCGAGAATTGCTGGCCGACCTCTTCGAGGGTGTGGTCGGTGTTCATGCCGATGCCGAAGCGCATGCGCAGCACGCGCTCCTCGCGCGGGGTCAGGCTGGCCAGCACCCGGGTGGTGGTCTCGCGCAGGTTCGACTGGATGGCGGCATCCAAGGGCAGGACCGCGTTCTTGTCCTCGATGAAGTCGCCGAGGTGGCTGTCCTCCTCGTCGCCGATCGGGGTTTCCAGGGAGATCGGCTCCTTGGCGATCTTGAGGACCTTGCGCACCTTCTCCAGCGGCATGCCCAGCTTTTCCGCCAGTTCTTCCGGCGTCGGCTCGCGGCCGATCTCGTGCAGCATCTGGCGCGAGGTGCGCACCAGCTTGTTGATCGTCTCGATCATATGCACCGGGATGCGGATGGTGCGTGCCTGGTCGGCGATCGAACGGGTGATCGCCTGGCGGATCCACCACGTCGCATAAGTCGAGAACTTGTAGCCGCGGCGGTACTCGAACTTGTCGACCGCCTTCATCAGGCCGATGTTGCCCTCCTGGATCAGGTCCAGGAATTGCAGGCCGCGGTTGGTGTATTTCTTGGCGATGGAGATGACGAGGCGGAGGTTGGCCTCGACCATTTCCTTCTTCGCCTGCCGGGCCTCGCGCTCGCCCTTCTGCACCGTGGTCACGATGCGGCGGAATTCCGGGATGGTCAGGCCCGCCTCGGTGGCGACATTGCCGATCTCGCCGCGCAGGCGCTCGATCTCCGGCACCTGGTCGCGGGCGAAATCCTTCCAGCCCCGGCCCGGCAGGCTGCCGACCTTGGCCAGCCAGTCCGGCACCAGTTCATGGGTGATGTAATGTTCGAGGAAGCTCTCGCGGCTGACCTTGTATTTCTCGGCAAGGCGCAGCAGCCGGCCCTCGAGCCCGATCAGGCGGCGGTTCATGCCGTAGAGCTGGTCGACCAGCGCCTCGATCCGGCCATTGTTCAGATGGACCGACTTCATCAGCTCGACGAGTTCGGCCTTCAGCTTCTGGAAGCGCTTCTCGGCGCCCGCGGCCTGGCTGTCCTCGGGCGCGCCCATGGCGACGGCAAGGCGGCTTTCCTGCAGCTTGGCGTATTTCTTGTGGGCGACGGCGATCTTGTCGAAGATTTCGAGCACGACCGGCTGCAGCGCCTGTTCCATCGCGGCCAGCGAAATGCCGCCCTCTTCGTCCTCGTCCTCCTCGCCGGGGGCGCCCATGCCCTCGGCGCCGGCTTCGCCGTCCTCCTCCTCGCCGGGGCCGGCCTCGCCGTTGCCCTCGGCGGCGGCAAGCTCGCCCTCCTCGGCCCCCGCCTCGCCGGGGCCGGCGCCATAGGTGGCGTCCAGATCGATGATGTCGCGCAGCAGGACCTTGCCGGCCAGCAGTTCATCGCGCCAGCCGATCATGGCCTGGAAGGTCAGCGGGCTTTCGCACAGCCCGTCGATCATGGTTTCGCGGCCGGCCTCGATCCGCTTGGCGATGGCGATTTCGCCCTCGCGCGAGAGCAGTTCGACCGAGCCCATCTCGCGCAGGTACATGCGCACCGGATCGTCGGTCCGATCCAGTTCCTCGGCGGCGGACGGGGTGAAGGTGCCGCCTTCGCCCTCCTCCTCGTCCTTGCCGGCGCCGGCGCGTTCCGGGTCCTCGCCCTCTTCGCCGTCGATGACGTTCACGCCCATTTCCGACAGCATGGCCATGATGTCCTCGATCTGTTCGGAGGACACCTGTTCCTGCGGCAGGACCGCGTTGATCTCGTCGTAGGTGACATAGCCGCGCTCCTTGGCGCGGGCGATCATGCGCTTGACCGCCTGCCCCGCGGTATCGAGCAGCGGGCCGTCGCCCGCTTCCTCGCGGGCCTCGTCGTTGCCGGTCGCTTCTGCGTTCTTGCTTGCCATGCCGTTAGCCCCTTGGGACGTCCTTGCTGCTCTCGGAAGTCCCCGTCAAGTCACGCCGAAAACCCGCCATCGGCCCCGGTGCCGGGCACCTGGGACTCAATGCGGGTCAATTCTTTCTCGATCGCCTGGATTCTTCGCAGACCGGCCTCCGTCGGCGAAGCCTCGTAATCCGCCTTCGCGTCGCTCAGATCCGCCCTCAATCCAGTTTGCCTGCTGTGGAAAGCCAAGACCTGCCGCCACTGTTCCTCGACCACATCCAGGGTCACGTCGTCCCTGGCTGCCTCGTGGAGCCGCAGGAACGCATCATTTTCGAGGCGGGCGATCGTCTCGGCCAAACCAACATCCGCTAAGTGGCCTTTGACCTTGTCACTGTCAAGGCCTTCAGCGTCGAAAGACATGCTTAAGAGTTCGGATCGCAGGCTGTCAAGGCCCGGCGCCGTGAATTCAAGCCTCGCCAGGTCATCTTCGACCCGGGGCAACAGACGCGGGTGACGGGCGAGAATCAGCAACAACAGCCCTTCGTTCGAGCCAGCGCCGGTATTCTGCCCCTGCGCCAGCGGATTTGCACGCAAGTGTTGCGAAGCCCCTTGGGGCGCGAAGGGCGGGAAACCGCGCCCCCCCGGCCCGCGGGGCGGCCGCGGGCTCCAGGCCGGGCGCTTGGGGCGCAACTCGTCCATCAGCAGGCGGACGCGGCCGCGGAATTCCTCGCGGTAGTGAAGTTGCAGGCGCTGGTCGGCGATCTCGCGCACCACGGCGCCAACCCTGGTCTCGAAGGCGGCGCGCCGTTCCGGGGTGGAGAAATCCGCTGCCGCGCGCTCGCGCTGCCACAGGAAATCGACCAGGGGCTGGGCCTTGTCGAGCTGGCCGCGCATGGCGGCGACGCCGTCGCGCCGGATCAGTTCGTCGGGATCGAGATTGTCCGGCAAGGTGAGGAAGCGGAGCGAATGGCCGGGCTTCAGCAGCGCCAAGGCGCGGTCCAGCGCCCGGCTGGCGGCGCGCTGCCCGGCCTTGTCGCCGTCGAAGCAGAGGATGGGCTCGGGGGCGAGGCGCCACAGCGCCTCCAATTGTCCCTCGGTCAGGGCGGTGCCGAGCGGCGCCACCGCCTCGGCGATGCCGGCCTGATCGAGGGCGATGACATCCATATAGCCTTCGCAGACCACGGCCCGGCCCTGGCGGTGCGCCGCCTCCCGCGCGAGGTTCAGGTTGAACAGGGTATCGCCCTTGTGAAACAGCGGGGTTTCCGGCGAGTTCAGGTATTTCGGTTCGGCATCGCCCATGGTGCGGGCGCCGAAGGCGATGACCCGGCCGCGGGCGTCGCGGATCGGGAAGGTCACCCGGTCGCGGAAATAATCGTAAGGCGCCCGGCCGTCGTCCGGCTGGCGCACGAGGCCGGCCTCGACCAGGAGATCGGGCGAAAACCCCCGGGCGATCATCGCATCCTTCAGTCCGGTGCTGCCCGCCGGCGCGAAGCCCAGGCGGAAGCGGGCGACGGTCTCGGCCGTCAGGCCCCGGCGGGTGAAATAGCCGCGGGCCGCCGCCCCTGCCCCGGTCCTCAGCTGCGCCTCGTACCAGGCGCACGCGGCCTCGAGGACATCGTGCAGGGTCTGGCGCCGCTCGGCCTGCTGCTTCGCCTCGGGGTTCGGGGCCGGCAGGGCGACGCCGGCTTCGGCCGCGAGTTTTTCCAAAGCCTCGCGGAAGCCCAGGTTCTCGGTCTTCTGGACGAAGGTGAAAATGTCGCCCTTCTCGCCGCAGCCGAAGCAATAATAGGCGCCCTTGTCGTCCATGACATGGAAGGACGGGGTCTTTTCGCCGTGGAACGGGCACAGCGCCATGAAATCCGCCCGCCCCTTGCGCATGATCTTGGTGCGGCGGCCCACGATGGTGGACAGCAAGAGGCGGGATTTGATCTCCTGAGTGACGTCGTCGGCCATCCGTGCCCCAAAAGCAACCCGGCGGCAGGCCGGGGACAAGGCGCGGCATCATGATAGCCCGCCCTGCCCCGATCAAGGATAGACCCGATCAAGGATAGAGGTGTTTACCCTTTCGGGCTGGCCGTCACCTCGAGGGTGATGGTGATCTCACGGCTGACCCATTCCGCCTTGGGATCGGACTTGGCGCCCAGGTTGAAGGCGAGACGGTCGAGGGTGAAGCTCGCCTTCGCCACCACCGGCGCCTGGCCGAGCGGGGTCAGGGTGAAGGGAAAGCTGATCTCCTTCGCCACGTCCCGGATGGTCAGGGTCCCGGTCGCGACATAGGCGCCGTCCGCCCCCGCCTCGATCCGGGTCGAGGTGAAGGTGGCGGCCGGGAATTCCTTGACGTTGAACCAGTCCGCCTGCGGCAGGGTGCCGTCATACATGGCATTGCCGGTCGAGGCGCTGGCCGGATCGAAGCTGACCTTCAGCGACGAGCCGGCGAGATCGGCGGGATCGAAGGCGATCTCCGCCTGCCAAGCGCCGAATGCCCCGGTGAAAGCCTCGCCCGCATGGGTGCCGGCGAAGGCGACCGTGCTTTTCGCCGGATCGACCGCATAGGTGGCGGCCGCAGCGGGCAGGACGAAGGCCGGCAGGGCGAGCGCAGCCAGCACGAGGCCGGCGAAAAACCTGTTTGTCATCGGGTCCACCATATCCGGGCCATGAAATTTTCCCGGTCGAACAGGTAATGCTTGATCACGGCAAGGACATGGCCGGCGATCGTCGCGGCGAACAGCAGGGCAAGCACGAGATGGGCGGTCTTGGCGCCGTCGCTCGCCCCCTCGTCGCCGGCAAGGCCGGGCAGATGAGGCCATTCGAACCAGCCGAAGACGATGGTCGGCAGGCCGTAGACCGAGGCCGAGACCATCACCCAGCCCGACAGCGGCAGCAGGATCATCAAGGCATAGAGGGCAAGATGGCCGCCCTTGGCCGCGGCCAGGGCCAGCCCCGTCACGCTGGCGGGAAAGGCCGGCGGGCGGTGGAACAGCCGCCAGCCCAGGCGCAGCACGAAGGCCAGCAGCAGCAGGACGCCCAGCGACTTGTGCCACTGGAACATCCGGAACTTCAGGCTCTGCGACAGGTCGCCATAGGCCATGACGAAACCGCTGGCCAGCATCAGCACGAAGGCCACCGCCATCACCCAGTGAAGGATGATGGCGACGCTCGAATAGCGCTCCGGACGAATGGCCATGACCGGCTCAGTTCGGCTTGGTGAATTCGGTTTCGATGAAGATCTGCACCTCGTCGCCGATCGCCGGGACGAAGGTGGTGAAGCCCCAATCGGACCGCTTAATCGTCGTCGTCGCCGAGAAGCCGAGCGCCGGAATGCCGGCCATCGGGTGCTTGGCATAGCCGGCGTTGAAAGTGACGTCGAGCACCACCGGCTTGGTGACGCCGAGCAGGGTGAGGTCGCCGGTGATCTTGCCGGTGTTCTCGCCCGTCACCTCGACCTTGGTCGACTTGAAGGTGATGGCCGGGAACTTGCCGGCATTGAGCCAGCGTGCATCGCTCGACAATTCCTTGTCGAAGTCCGTCTTGTCCGGGAAGGGATAGTCGGTCTTGATCGACAGCGGATCGATGGTCGCGGCGACCGTGCTCTTCGACGGGTCCTTGGGGTTGAAATCGAGGTCGATCTCGGCCTTGGCGAAACGGGCCGTATAGTTCGACAGGCCCATGTGCTTCACCTTGAAGGTGACGCTGGTGTGGGTCGGATCCAGCTTGTAGGCGCCGGCCGGCAGCTCGGCCACCGGGGTGGTCTGGGCCAGGGCCGCGATGGGTGTCGCCAGCGTGGTGAACAGCAGGGCGGCGGCAAGGCAGGCGGCTTTCTTCATCGATCTTCCCTTTGGTGACGCGGGGTCAGGCAGGAACAGGATGTCGACTTGTGCGCCGCGGAAAAACCCCAGGCCGGTGAAGAGATCGTTTCGATTTCGGAAACAGTGAGCCCGGCCACCCCGGCAGGACTCACAAAAAACGAAAATCTGATGGATTATTCAGGACAGCGCCGCCTTCACCAGGGGGCTGGCCTTGCCGAAATCGATGGTGCCGCCGTGGCGCTCGCGCAGCAGGGCGATCACCTTGCCCATGTCCTTCATGCCGGCGGCGCCCGTCTCGGCGATGGCGGCGGCGATCGCGGCCTTCACCGCGTCCTCGCCCAATTGCTGCGGCAGGTAGGAGTCGATGATGGCGATTTCCGCCTTTTCCTTGTCGGCGAGATCCTGGCGCCCGGCCTTCTCGTAAGCCTCGACCGAGTCCCGGCGCTGCTTGACCAGTTTCTGCAGGACGTTGACCAGGTCCGCCTCGCCGACGCCGGCATCGGGGCCGTCGGTGCGGGCGGCGATGTCGCGTTCCTTGAAGGCGGCCAGAATCAGGCGGATGGTGCTCACCTTGGCCGCTTCCTTGGCCTTCATGGCTTCCTTCAGCGCTTGGTTCAGCCGATCGCGCAGCATTTTTCTCGTCTCCAGGGTCAATCAGGCCGCGCAGATTAGCGCAACAGCCATGCACTGGCCATAAGCCGTTGACGAGCATGGCGAATTTCGCAAGCCCGCATGACTTGACTGTGAATACCCGCGCCTTTATGGTCCGCCCGATTTGACCGGCGGGTGCACCCGCCGCGGAGTTTCCCGATGACGACGCCAGATTCCGTGCCCCCGCTTCCCGTGCGGGGCAGCATTCCTGACGACGCGCGCCCAAATGCCGATCAGGCTGCGGGCGCCAAACCGACCGGCGTTCTCGTCCTTGCGGACGGGACGGTACTTTGGGGCCGAGGCCTGGGGGCCGAAGGCGACGCGGTCGGCGAGGTTTGCTTCAATACATCCATGACCGGCTACCAGGAGATCCTGACCGATCCCTCCTACAGCGGCCAGATCATCACCTTCACCTTCCCTCATGTCGGCAATGTCGGCACGAATTTCGAGGATATCGAATCGGTGGGCCCGGGCGCGTGCGGCCTGATCCTGCGCGCCGACATCACCGAGCCCTCGTCCTGGCGCGCCGCCAGCCACCTCGATGCCTGGGCGAAGCAGCGCGGCCTGATCGGCCTTGCCGGGGTCGACACCCGCCGCCTGACCCGGCTGATCCGCGCCGCCGGCGCGCCGAACGGCATCATCGCCCATAATGCCGCGGGCGTGTTCGACCTCGACGCCCTGAAGGCGAAGGCGAAGGCCTTCCCGGGCCTCGAGGGCCTCGATCTCGCCAAGCAGGTCTTCTGCCGCCAGACCTATACCTGGGACGAGACCCTGTGGTCCCTGGGCGGGGGCTATGGCCGCCAGGACAATGCCCAATTCCACATCGTCGCCATCGATTACGGCGTGAAGCGGAACATCCTGCGCTGCCTGGCGAATACCGGCGCCCGCGTCACCGTCGTTCCAGGCGATACCTCGGCCGAGGCGGTGCTGGCGCTCGGCCCCGACGGCGTGTTCCTGTCGAACGGCCCGGGCGATCCGGCCGCGACCGGCGAATATGCCGTGCCCGTGATCAAGGCGCTGATCGAGACCGGCAAGCCGGTGTTCGGCATCTGCCTCGGCCATCAGATGCTGGCCCTGGCCCTCGGCGCCAGGACTGTCAAGATGAAACAGGGCCACCGGGGCGCCAACCACCCGGTGAAGGACAAGACCACCGGCAAGGTGGAGATCACCAGCCAGAACCACGGCTTCGTCGTCCTGCCCGAAACCCTGCCGGCCAATGCGGAGGAGACCCATGTCTCCCTCTTCGACGGCACCAACGAGGGCCTGCGCATGCTCGACCGCCCGGTCTTCTCCGTCCAGTATCACCCGGAAGCCTCGCCCGGCCCGGAGGACAGCCATTATCTCTTCGACCGGTTCATCGCCCTGGTGAAGTCCCATGCCTAAGCGTACAGACATCACCTCGATCATGATCATCGGGGCCGGGCCGATCGTCATCGGCCAGGCCTGCGAATTCGACTATTCGGGCACCCAGGCCTGCAAGGCGCTGAAGGACGAGGGCTACCGGGTCGTCCTGGTCAATTCCAACCCCGCGACCATCATGACCGACCCCGGCCTGGCGGATGCGACCTATGTCGAGCCGATCACGCCCGAGATCGTCGCCAAGATCATCGAGAAGGAACGGCCGGACGCCCTGCTCCCCACCATGGGCGGGCAGACGGCGCTGAACACCGCCATGGCGCTGGCCGACGACGGCACGCTGGCGAAATTCAATGTCGAGCTGATCGGCGCCAATCGCGAGGCGATCGAAAAGGCCGAGGACCGGCTCCGCTTCCGCGACGCCATGGACAAGCTGGGCCTCGAGAGCCCGAAGTCCCGCGTGGCGCATTCGATGGCCGAGGCGCTGGACGCTTTCGCCGAGATTGGCCTGCCCGCCGTGATCCGCCCGTCCTTTACGCTTGGCGGCACCGGCGGCGGCATCGCCTACACGCGTGAGGAATTCGACCGCATCGTCACCTCGGGCCTCGACGCCTCGCCCACCACCGAAGTGCTGATCGAGGAATCGGTCGCCGGGTGGAAGGAGTATGAGATGGAGGTCGTCCGCGACAAGGCGGACAATGCCATCATCATCTGCTCGATCGAGAATATCGACCCGATGGGCATCCATACGGGCGACTCGATCACCGTCGCGCCGGCGCTGACGCTGACCGACAAGGAATATCAGATCATGCGCAACGCCTCGATCGCGGTGCTGCGCGAGATCGGGGTGGAGACCGGCGGTTCCAACGTCCAGTTCGCCATCAACCCGGCGGACGGCCGCATGGTCGTGATCGAGATGAACCCGCGCGTGTCGCGGTCCTCCGCGCTGGCCTCCAAGGCGACCGGCTTCCCGATCGCCAAGGTCGCGGCCAAGCTCGCCATCGGCTATACGCTGGACGAGCTGATGAACGACATCACCGGCGTGACGCCGGCCTCCTTCGAGCCGACCATCGATTATGTCGTCACGAAGATGCCGCGCTTCACCTTCGAGAAGTTCAAGGGCTCCGATCCCCTGCTCACCACCGCCATGAAGTCGGTGGGCGAAGCCATGTCGATCGGCCGCACCTTCCAGGAATCGGTGCAGAAGGCGCTGCGGTCGATGGAAACCGGGCTGACCGGCTTCGACCCGGTCGAGCGCCTGCACGGCGACCGCGACCTGATCGAGGTGGAACTGGGCAAGCCGGTCGCCGACCGCCTCGTCGTCGTCGCCGACGGTTTCCGTGTCGGGCTTTCGGTCGACGAGATCGCCGACATCACCAAGATGGACCCCTGGTTCCTGCGCCAGATCGAAGAGATCGTAACCGAGGAACAGCGGATCCTCGACAGCGGCCTGCCGGAAACCGCTGCCGGCTGGCGCCGCCTGAAGGCCATGGGCTTTTCCGACCAGCGCCTGGCAACCCTTGGCGACACCACGGAACAGGCGGTGCGCAAGGCCCGCCGGGCCCTTGGCGTCCGCCCGGTGTTCAAGCGGATCGACACTTGCGCGGCCGAATTCGACAGCCGCACGCCCTATATGTATTCGACCTATGAATCGCCCGATTTCGGCGCGCCCGACTGCGAGGCCCAGCCGACCGACGCGAAGAAGGTGGTGATTCTCGGCGGCGGCCCGAACCGGATCGGCCAGGGCATCGAATTCGACTATTGCTGCGTCCATGCCTGCTACGCCCTGACGGAAGCCGGCTATGAGACCATCATGGTCAACTGCAACCCGGAAACCGTCTCGACCGACTACGACACTTCGGACCGGCTCTATTTCGAGCCGCTGACCGCCGAGGACGTGCTCGAACTGATCGAGACCGAGAAGCAGAACGGCACGCTGCACGGCGTCATCGTGCAGTTCGGCGGCCAGACCCCGCTGAAACTGTCCAAGGCGCTGGAACAGGACGGCATTCCTATTCTCGGCACCTCGCCCGACGCCATCGACGTCGCCGAGGACCGCGAGCGGTTCCAGGCGCTGCTCCAGACGCTGGACCTGCGCCAGCCGAACAACGGCATCGCCACCTCGATCGAACAGGCCCGCGCGGTCGTCGAGCGCATCGGCTTTCCCGTGGTCATCCGCCCGTCCTATGTGCTGGGCGGCCGGGCCATGGAAATCGTCCGCGACGTCCCCGGTCTCAACCGCTATATGACCGAGGCGGTGGTGGTCTCGGGCGACAATCCGGTGCTGATCGACGGCTACCTGAACCAGGCGACCGAGGTCGACGTCGATGCGCTCGCCGACGGCGAGACCGTCTATGTCGCCGGCATCATGGAGCATATCGAGGAGGCGGGCATCCATTCGGGCGACAGCGCCTGTTCCCTGCCGCCCTATACGCTCTCGCCCGAGATCATCGAGGAATTGAAGCGCCAGACCGAGCTGATGGCCCGGGCGCTGGGCGTCGTCGGCCTGATGAACGTGCAGTTCGCCATCCAGGGCGACGATATCTATGTCCTCGAAGTGAACCCGCGCGCCTCGCGCACCGTGCCCTTCGTCGCCAAGGCGATCGGCGAGCCGGTGGCGAAGATCGCCTCCCGCGTCATGGCCGGCGAGAAGCTGGCGGGCTTTGGCCTCCGCTGGAAGAAGCTCGACCATGTCGCGGTGAAGGAATCGGTCTTCCCCTTCGCCCGCTTCCCCGGCGTCGACATCCTGCTCGGGCCCGAGATGAAGTCGACGGGCGAGGTCATGGGCCTCGACAAGACTTTCGAACTGGCCTTCGCCAAGTCGCAGCTCGCCTCCGGCACCCGCCTGCCGCAATCGGGCAAGGTGTTCATTTCGGTGCGCAAGGCCGACAAGGACGCGGTGCTGGAGCCGGCGCGCGAACTGGTCGCGCTGGGCTTCGAAATCGTCGCGACCAAGGGCACGGCCGATTTCCTCGGCGACAACGGCGTGCCGGCGAAGCGCGTGAACAAGGTGCTGGAAGGCCGTCCGCACATCGTCGATGCGATGAAGAACGGCGAGATCGCCCTGATGTTCAACACCACCGAGGGCTCGAAGTCGATCGCCGACAGCTTCGAGATCCGGCGCACCGCGCTGACCCTCAAGATTCCCTATTACACCACGACGGCGGGGATGGAGGCGGCGGTCAAGGCGATCGCGGCGCTTCGCCTCGGGCGCCTTGAAGTTGCCCCGCTGCAATCCTACACTTGATGTCCGCGCATGCCCGATCGGCTTTCCGGCCGGTCGGGCATTGCCAACTGTGGTGGTCTTCGCGTTCGGGCGGGCCTATTGATCGGGTAGAGGGGCGATGGAAAAAGTGCCCATGACGGCATCGGGGTACGAAGCCCTGGAAGCCGAATTGAAGCGGTTGAAGACGGTGGACCGGCCGGCGGTGATCCAGGCCATTTCCGCCGCGCGCGAGCATGGCGACCTGTCGGAAAACGCCGAGTACCATGCCGCCAAGGAAAAGCAGAGCTTCATCGAAACCCGCGTGATCGAGCTCGAGGACAAGATCTCCCGCGCCCAGGTGATCGACGTCTCGAAACTCAACGGCACCGTGATCAAGTTCGGCGCCACCATCACCCTGGTGGATGCGGATACGGACGAGGAAGTGGTCTATCAGATCGTCGGCGTCGACGAGGCGGACGTGAAGGCCGGCCGGCTTTCCGTCTCCTCCCCCGTCGCCCGCGCCCTGATCGGCAAGACGGTCGGCGACGAGATCGAGGTCACCGTCCCCGGCGGCCACAAATCCTATGAGATCCTGAAGGTCAAATTCGCCTGAGAGGCCGCCGCCTGCACGTTCGCGGCGCTTGCCACGGACGTGCAGGCCGTGGTCGGTCCCGGTCGGTAGGCCCCGGTCAGTGGGGCGATGTCGCCTGGGGCAGCGGGGCCGCCTGAAGCCAGTCCCTTATGATGATCAGAAAGTCCCGGTAGGGAACATTGTCATAGTGCCCGAGACGATCTCTGATCTTGGGGAAATCATCCGTGAATTTGCGATAGTGCTCGATCAGCATTCGGGCCCCGGGCAGGGACCTCCTCCCCAGTGCATTCGCCGCGAGCCAATCCCTTACTTTGATGGCGGCAATTTCCGGATCGTCCGCGTGATATTGAATATCGTTGCCTGCGAGATCCGAAGTCGTGTCGCGATGGCGGTCGCGCACGGTATCGAGAATCAGCGCGACCTTGGCCTTCTGGGCCCTGGCGCCGAATGCCTTGGCGCCAAGAAACAGCCCAAGCTCCAAAGGCATGTTGAAACGCGCGACCCCGGTATGGGGATCGAGCCCGACACGGCTGAGATCGTGGATTCCCAATGGCGCTTCCCGAATGATTTCGATGATCTTCGCCAAGCGGGACTGGCTGGAATCCTCGACTTCCTTGGCCACCCGTATCTGAAAACCAAGGGCCATGACCGTGAAGACGATCGCCTCGTACATCGGATGGTATTCAACGTCAAAAGGACAGTTCAGGAATACCTCGGGCCTGACCATCTGCTCATTTGAAATTGCGCCCCCTTCGATCCCTTTAGCCTTCTGACGCCGAACCATTCTCGACTACCACTTCCGGATCACCGTTCTCTTCTGCCAAGCGCTGCTCGATCACGGCCGCAACCGCCTCGGCGATCTTGAGCCTGCGTCTCCCGCGGACCGGCACTCTCGGCTCGACCACCAAGGGTTCGCGGCCCGTGAAGGCTGCGGCCTGCTCGAGAGAGACGACCTTGTAGCCGGCGCCCTTCCGCTTCCCCAGTTCATCGAGCCGCTCCACAGCCTTCTTGATGGCAAGGGCTTGCTCAGCGTTTCGCCGCCTCGAACCTGCGCCGAGTGCCCGCTTCTTCTTGTCGCGAGGGCCAGACCCCAACGACTCGGTCGTGGACTTATGCAGTCTGGAAGAGTTCCTAGACCGATCGAGCCTCATCATATCGCCTGTCCTGCCTCCTATCCGGCATCGATATGTGGTTGCCTGTACAAGCAAACAAGCCACATTTACGAGGGGTAGCATCGAACGCCGCAAGCGCAAACATAAATTGAAATCGATCAGCCGATTAAGCCGGCTCGACTCGGCGCCATGCGATGCAACGACAGTTTCTACACCCTCAGCGTGCGGATGATAGCGCTCCCGAAAGATTGCGCACCAGCGAGAAAATACTGAGCGGCCTTCTTCAGCAGAACAGGCGATTGGCCCGCATCAAGCCCCCCCCCCAGGGCCAGCATTCGATCGGCGACCGAGGCGCGAAGACTACTCCCGCACCCGGCCACGCACCAGATCGTCATAAGCCGTCATCAGGGTCTTGGTGATGGTGCCGACTTCGAAATTATAGGGGCCGATTTCGGACAGGGGGGTGACTTCCGCGGCCGTGCCGGTCAGGAAGGCCTGCTCGAAGCCCTCCAATTCGCCCGGCTGGATGGCGCGTTCGATGACGTCGATCCGGTGCTGGCGGGCGAGGTCGATCACCGTGCGGCGGGTGATGCCGTCGAGGAAGCAATCGGGCTTCGGGGTGTGAAGCTGGCCGTCCTTGACGAAGAAGATATTGGCGCCGGTCGCCTCGGCGACCTGGCCGCGGTAGTCGAACATCAGGGCGTCGTCATAGCCAGCCGCCTCGGCCTTGTGCTTCGACAGGGTGCAGATCATGTAGAGGCCGGCCGCCTTGGACGCCGTCGGCGCCGTGTCCGGGGCCGGGCGCTTCCAGTCGGCAATGGTCAGGCGCAGGCCCTTCAGCTTCGCTTCCGGCGAGAAATAGGACGGCCACAGCCAGCAGGCGATGGCGACATGGATCTTGTTGGCCTGGGCCGCCACGCCCATCATTTCCGAGCCGCGCCAGGCCAGCGGGCGGACATAGCCGTCGACGATGCCGTTGGCTTCCACCACCGCGCGGGTGGCGTCGTCGATCGCCTGCACGTCATAGGGCAGGTCGAAGCCGAGGATCTTGCCGGATTTTTCCAGCCGTTCCGAATGTTCGGTCAGCTTGAACACCGTGCCGCCATAGACGCGCTCGCCCTCGAACACGCAGGAGGCATAATGCAGGGCATGGGTCAGGACATGGACCCGTGCATCGCGCCAAGGCACCAACTGCCCGTCGAGCCAGATGAAACCGTCGCGATCGTCGAAAGGCGCGCCTGCCATGATCCTGTCCTGCCCGTCTGTTTCCTCGAAGGCCAGCAGGGTAACGCCAACCGGCGCCCCTTACTACGTCAATATTCCTGACATATTAAAGCCTGGCTCTTGCAGTTTGCCGGCGACAGGGCAGGATGCTGGGCGGGACCTTCGAGAAGAATATCGCCGATCATGAGCAGTTTGCCTCAGGGCGCACGCCCCAATCCCCTGTTCCTGCGTGACGAAGAGATTCGCCAGGGCATCGAACTGCTGTTCTTCGCCTATCGGGACTTCACGTCCGACGCCGACGCGGTTCTGGCCCGCCACGGCATGGGGCGGGCGCATCACCGGGTCATCCATTTCGTCGGCCGGCGCCCGGGCATGACGGTGAACGAACTGCTCGGCATCCTGAAGATCACCAAGCAGAGCCTGTCGCGCGTGCTGTCCCAATTGATCGGCGAAGGCCTGATCGCCCAGGTCCAGGGCACCCGCGACCGGCGCCAGCGCCTGCTGTCGCTGACCGACAAGGGGGTCGAACTGGAACGGCAATTGTCGGGCCTTCAGCGCAGCCGGGTGACCCGCGCCTACCGCGAGGCCGGGGCCGAGGCGGTGGCCGGTTTCCGCAGCGTGCTGATCGGCCTGATCAACGAGGCGGACCGGGATACGGTGCTCGCCGCCGTGGACAAGGATTGAGATGACCGACGCCCCCGCCCCCGCCCATCTGCTGGTGGTCGACGACGACGCCCGGCTGCGCGGCCTGCTGGCGAAATATCTGGGCGACCAGGGCTTCCGCGTCTCGACCGCCGGCGATGCCGCCGAGGCCGCCCGCCAATTGGAAGCGATCGCCTTCGATCTCGTCGTCCTCGACGTCATGATGCCGGGGGAGGACGGGGTGTCGTTCACCCGCCGCCTGCACGCCGGGGCCGGCCCGCCGGTCCTGCTGCTGACCGCGCGCGGCGGGCCGGACGACCGCATCGCCGGGCTCGAGGCCGGGGCCGAGGATTATCTGGCCAAGCCGTTCGAGCCGCGCGAACTGGTGCTGCGCATCCAGGGCATCCTGCGGCGGAAGACGGCCGAGCCCGCGCCCCCGGCGCCGGAGGGCGAGATCATCCACCTGGGCGCCTGGCGCCTGGACCTGCGGCGCGGCGAATTGCAGCGCGGGCCGGAAACGGTGCGGCTGACCTCCGGCGAACTCACCCTGATGCGCCTGCTGGCCGAACGCGCCGGCGAGCCGATCAGCCGCGAGGAACTGGCGGAGGCGACGGGCCAGGCCCAGGAACGCACCATCGACGTCCAGGTGACGCGGCTCCGGCGCAAGATCGAGGACGACCCCAAGGCCCCCCACCACCTCCAGACCGTGCGCGGCAAGGGCTATGTCCTGTGGCTGAACTGACCGGCAGCACGGCGCGGGGCGGCGCCCCGCTCGATCGCCTGGCGCTGGCGGTGAAGCGGGTGCTGCCCAAGAACCTCTTCGCCCGGGCGCTCATCATCATCGTCGCGCCGGTGCTGCTGTCCCAATCGATCCTGTCCTATATCTTCATCGACCGGCACTGGGAACTGGTGACCCGGCGCATCTGCTACATCGTCGCCGGCGACATCGCCTATATCGTCGCCGAACTGGACCTCAGCCCCGGCGGCGACAATTCGCGCATCTATCAGCTGGCGCGGAACGCGATGCAGCTGACCATCAGCTTCGAGCCCAAGGCCGACCTGCCGCCGCCGACCGAGATCCGCTTTCCGATCCTCGAACGGGTGCTGCGCACGGAATTGACCAAGGTGGTCGGCCTGCCCGTGGTCATCGACACGCTGTCCAGCCCCGACAATGTGCTGATGAGTTTCGACCTCGGCGACGGCGTGCTCCATGTCTCGGTGCCCTTGAAGCGGATCACGACCACCACCAACGAACTGCTGTTCTTCTGGATGGTCGGCCTGTCGGTCCTGCTGCTGACCGTCGCCATCCTGTTCCTGCGCAACCAGATCCGCCCCATCGTCCGCCTGACCGAGGCGGCGGAAGCCTTCGGCAAGGGCCAGAAGGCCGACGACTTCAAACCCTCCGGCGCGCGGGAGGTGCGGCGCGCCGCCGCCGCCTTCATCGCCATGCGCCAGCGCATCGAGCGCCACCTGCGCCAGCGCACGGAAATGCTGGCCGGCATCAGCCACGACCTGCGCACGCCGCTGACCCGGATGAAGCTGCGCCTCGCCATGATGGGCGACGGCGAGGACCAGGAGGAATTGACCCGCGACGTGGTCGAGGTCGAGCGGATGATCGAGGAATTCCTGGCCTTCGCCCGCGGCCAGGAAGGGGAACAGCCGGCCGAGACCGATATCGCCGCCCTGATCGCCGAAGTGGCCGAGGATGCCAATGCCGGCCACCGCACCACCCCGGTCGAGGCCCCGGCCCTCGCCCCTCTGGTGGTCACCCTGCGCCGGCAGGCGGTGAAGCGCTGCCTGGTCAACCTGATCGACAATGCCCAGCGCCATGCCGGCCATGTCCGGGTTTCGCTCGCCGCCTCGGCCCGCTGGGTCGAGATGATCGTCGACGACGACGGCCCCGGCATCCCGGACGACCGGCGCGAGGATGCCTTCCGCCCCTTCGTCCGCCTGGACGACGCGCGCAACCCGGTCGATGCCGGGGTCGGCCTCGGCCTTGCCATCGCCCGGGATGTCGCGCGCAGCCACGGCGGCGATATTTTCCTGGAGCAAAGCCCGCTGGGCGGGCTGCGCGCCCGCATCCGCCTGCCGGTCTGAGGGGGACGAGCGATGCGCGTCTGGCCCGTGCTGCTGTTCCTGTTCCTTGCCGCCGCCCCGGCCCAGGCCGAGGAGACGCTGGACGACTGGTTCGACAGCAAGCCGGTGGACGACAGCGCCCCGCCCTGGACGGTCGACTGCGCCGCCACCTCGGTGATCCGGGACGGCCGGGTGGTGCCGGGCGCGGCCTGCGCCGCCGTCTCGCCCCCCAGCCTGGAGGGCGGCGTGCTGCGCTTCTGGACCGAGGTGCGGGGCGCGGATCATGCCCCCTTGCGCGGCCCGGCGGTGGCACTCGAATTTCCCATCCCGGCCGAACGGCTGAACGAGCTTGCCGGCCGCTTCAGCGGCAATGCCGCCATCCTGGCCGCCGGGGCCAACTACCACCTGACCTTTCATCGGGCCGCACCGATGGCGGGACGCTGCGACCGCCTGGTCATGCCGGCCCGGCGCGGCCCGGCCGATGCCGCCGGCCCCAAGGCCCTGTCCTTCGACCGCATCGGCTGTCAGATCACCGATGCGGACGGCGCGCTTGGCCGTCTGTTGCTCGATGAAGGCGGGGTCGGCATCGCCCTGACCATCGGCGGCATCCGCCTTGCCGGCAGCATCGTCACCGGCCCCGGCGCCGAGGCCGGCATCGCCGCCGCCGAGGAACGCCTCCGGTCCCCCTCGCCCGCTGCCGGACCGGTGCCGGACGATCAAAGCCAAGAGGAGAGCGGCCCGTCCCGGACGTTCCGCTGAACGGCCTTCAGAACAGCCGGCCGCCGTCCGGCACGGCCTGGCCGGGGCCGATCAGCACGACCGCGCCCGTCTCGTCCGGCAGGCCGAGGACCAGGACTTCCGAGATGAAGGGGCCGATCTGGCGGGGCGGGAAATTGACGACGCCCAGGACCTGCCGGCCGACCAGCGCCTCGGGCGTGTAATGCACCGTGATCTGGGCCGAGGACCGGCGCAGCCCGATCTCGCCGCCGAAATCGACGGTCAGCTTGTAGGCAGGCTTCCGCGCTTTCGGGAACGGCTCGGCCGCGACGATCGTGCCGACGCGGATATCGAGCTTCAGGAAATCGTCGAATGTCGCCTGGGGCGCCGGCCCCGTGCCGTCCTCTGCCATCGCACCACCGCAAAAAAGACGGGCCGGCGACAGCCTGCCGCCGGCCCGCCCGGATTGGAGATTACTGGCCCTTGGCCTTGCCGGTCAGGGCCTTCAGTTCCTCGATCGAATCGGCGACGCGCTTCTGCACCACGTCGAAGGCGTCGGAATTGGCCTTGGAGGTCAGTTCGGCCAGTTCGCGCATGTTCGCGAGAGCCGCCTCGAACGCCTTCTTCAGCACTTCGGGCGCCACCTTCACGTCGCCCGGGTTGCCCGACATCACGCCGCGCAGCACGCTGGCCGCCTCGGTCATGGTTTCGCGCATGATTTCCACCTGGCGCCGGGCAACCGCCTGGAAGCCCTCGAAGGCGATCCGGTTCGCCTGGGTCAGGGCTTCGATGTTCTTCCGCGAGGAGGAAACGATCGAATCGAGATCGACATTGGGCATTTTCAGGTCACCGACGAATTTCTTCACGTCGAAATTGAAGAAGGGAAATTCAGGCTTATCGGAGGCCATAGCGAGTCCTTTCGGCAGGACGGCGCCCGCCCAGGCGCCAACGGGGGGAAGAGACATGCTCGCACACTGCCGTCGAATATGAACGGCGGTGCACAATATATCACCTACTCCTTCTTTCCGCGCATCCCCTTGAGTTCGGTCAAGGATGCCTTCATGCGGTCGTTGATCAGGGTCAGCGCCTCGCCGTTGGCCTTCGCCGCCGCCTCGGCCAGATCCTTCATGTTCTGGATCGCCATGTTCAGCGCCATGCGGGCGATCTCGGTCGAGGACGGGCCTTCGGCGCCTGCGTCCTCGCCGCCCTTCTTCGCCTCGCGCTTGGCCTTGATCGCGGCCTGGGCCATTTCCATGGTGTTCTGGAAGATCTCGACCTGGCGCTTGGCGAGGCCGGTGTAGCCGTCGGTGACCGAGCGCTGGGCGGCGATCAGGGCGTCCATGTTCTTGCGGTTGGTTTCGATGAGCTGGCCGACGTCGACCGCCGGCAGGCGGAAGCTGCCGAGAAGTTTGCCGACATCGAGACCGAGAAGATTGGGACCGGTTTTTTCGTCGCTCATCGGCGTTCATCCTCCAGCAGGCGTTCCCGTCGAATCGCGGGAACGGAGATCACTATATCGAAGGCTCAAGGCGCGTCGACGACCGAGCCGCCCCGGAACAGGCGCATCGGCAGGCGGCGCAGAATACGGTCGCCGCGGGTCAGCTGGCGGTCGAGGGCGGCCATGGTCCGGGCCAGATCCTCGCTCTCGTCGGCAAGGAAGACCGGCAGGACCGCAAGGAACACCGCCTCGGCGCCGCGCCGGTGGATGAAGCCGGCGATGCCGTCGCCGTCGAGCCCGGCGGCCGCCGTCATCCAGCGCATGGAGGCGAGGAAATCCGGCACCCGGCGCAGGGCTTCCAGGGGATCGCGCCGCTCCGCCGCCACGATCGAGCGCAGGCCCGCCCGCCAGGGCGCCAGCGCCTCGAAACGGCGCATCAGGACATCGAACAGGCGGTCGCGCGGCGGTTCCCGCAACAGGGACTCGTCTTCCCCGGCCAGCACCAGCCGGTCGATCCGGCGGGCGAAGGCGCGGAGAATCGCGGTCTTCGACTGAAGGTCGGGATAGAGGTCGACCAGCGGCAGGCCGGCGCGGGCGGCGATGGCGGCCAGGCCCACCCCGGACCACGGCTGTTCGGCGGCCAGGGCCAGGGCGGCCGCGATCACCGCCGCCGTCCGCGTATCCGTATCCGTGTCCCCCGTCGGCGCCATGGTCCCCTCCCTCGCCCGGGCTTCAGGATGCCGGTGAAGCCGCGGCTTGAAAAGCCTAACCGGCCAGTTCCCGCGAGCGGGCGGCGGCGGCGGCAATCGCCCGGTCGAACAGGGGCTGGAGCCCGTCCGCGGCCATCAGCACGTTCAGGGCGCGTTCGGTGGTGCCGGCGGGGCTGGTGACGTTGCGGCGCAATTGATCCGCCGGCTCGGGCGACAGGCGGGCCAGTTCGCCGGAGCCGATCACCGTCTCGCGGGCGAGGCGCATGGCGAGCGCCGGATCGAGGCCGGCCGCGGCCCCCGCCTTGGCCAGGGTTTCGATCAGCAGGAAGACATAGGCGGGCCCCCCGCCGGACAGGGCGGTGACGACATCGATCAGCCCTTCGTCGTCGACCCAGCCGGTGGCGCCGACCGCGGCGCACAGCCGCCCCGCGAGATCCCGCTCGGCGGGCCCGGCCGCAGCACCGGCGACGAGCACGGTCATGCCCCGGCCGACGGCGGCGGGCGTGTTCGGCATGGCGCGCACCACCGGCACGCCGGCGCCGAGCGCCGCCTCGAACAGGGCGATGCGCTTGCCGGCGGCGATCGACAGCACCAGGGTCCGCGCCCCCGCCAGGGGGGCGAGCGCGGGCAGGACCTTGTCCATGGTCTGGGGCTTCACGGCGACGATCACCGCCGCCGGGTCGAGATCGGCCGGAAGCTCGGCCAGGCCGGCGACGACATGGACGCCCCGGGCCGACAGGGCGGGCGCCCCCGCCGGCTCGACGACATAGGTCCGGGCCGGGACAAGGCCGCGTGCCAGCCAGCCGTCCAGCATGGCCCCGCCCATCTTGCCGCAACCGACCAGCAGCAGCGGCCGGTCCAGGGCCAGCGTCGTTTCACCCGTCATGTTCAAACCCCTGAGGATGGATGCCTGTCAGGCCTCGCCCACGGTTTCGAACATCGACGCGGCCAAGGCTTCGCCCGCGCTCTTACCGCCCCAGAGCACGAATTGGAAGGCCGGGTAGAAGCGCTCGCAGGTGCCGATGGCGATCTCGATCAATTCCTCGCATACCGAGACCGAGACGACGTCGCCCATCAGGGTCGCATGGCGGAACAGCACGACGCCGTCGTCCGACCAGAGATCGAAATGGCCGAGCCACAATTGCTCGTTGATCAGGCCGAGCAAGTGGTAGATCTCGGGGCGGCGCGCCGCCGGCACCCGCAGGTCGAAGGCCAGGGTCAGTTGCAGCGCCCGCTCCGCCTCGCGCCAGGAAAAGCCGAAGTGGTAGTCGCACCAGGACCCGGTCACGGCGACCGACAGTTCGCCATCGCTCGCCCGGTCGAAGGGCCAGTCATTGGCGGCGACGATCTGCTCGATCACGTCGATCGGATCGGCGATCGTGCTTTCCTGCTCGGTGTAAAGCGTAGCCATGACCCTACTCCTCGTGCTGGGCGGCCGGGCGGCGTGGCGTCCGGACACGCGGGAAAAACCAGATTGTGGGAGTGCCGGGACGCGAGCGCCGAAAACCCCGGGGGAACCGCCGCCTTGCCCGGCAGTGACCGTCATCGAGGGTCGGGGTGATCGCATCCACCATGTCTGGAACGGTGACAAAGCCGGCGATTCGCCGCAAGGCCGCATTCCCCGCCGCGGCGCGAAACCCGGCGCCGCACCGCCCGCACGCGGGGTCTTGCGGAAGCCGAGACAAGTCCATATGTTCCGCGCACCCGAACGACCGGCTAGGCAGCCGGTCCTGCTGGGGCGTCGCCAAGTGGTAAGGCAGCGGTTTTTGGTACCGCCATTCCCAGGTTCGAATCCTGGCGCCCCAGCCATTCTCCCCCTATCGCGGACCGGACATCGCGGATCAGGCCCGGGCGATCGCCTCGGACTCGACGACGGCGGCGCCGGGCCTTGCCGCCAGCACGGCCTCGATCAGGGCGGCGGCGATGGCGTCCGGGGTTACGGCGCGATAGCGGCGCGGGATCACCGGGGCCAGCAGGCGGAACACGGCGGCCCCCAGTTCCTCGCCCGGGCGCGGGCGCTCGCGCCGGCCGGCATCGATCATCGACGGGCGGACGATGGTGAGGGAGGGATAGGTCAAGGCGCGCAAGCCCGCCTCCACCGCCCCCTTGGTGCGCAGATAGAAGGACGGCGAGGCGGCGGACGCCCCGACCGAGGAAACGAAGCCCAATGCCGCCGCACCCCCGGCCCGGGCATGGCGGGCACTTTCCAGCACCAGATCGTGGTCGATGCGGTGAAAGGCGGCCCGGCCGCCGGCCTGTTTCTGGGTGGTGCCCAGCGCCGAGATCACAGCGTCGGCGGGCCAGAACGGCTCGGCCCCGGTGGCGGCGGTCAGTTCGATCAGCGGATTGGCCAGCCGGTCATGGGGCGGCAGGGCCCGGCGGGTGGGCGCCGTCACGATGGCGAAGCGGGGATCGGCCAGGGCCCTGGCCACCACCGCCCGGCCGACCGCCCCGGTCGCCCCGAGTACCAGCAAGCGAGTCATGCCCGGTCCCCCGTCGAAGAATATTTCGCCATTCCGGTTTTCTCTCCCCCCTCACCCCCGCCCTCTCCCCGCAAGCGGGGCGAGGGAGTCGATGCCGCCTCTCCCTCGCCCCTCCGGGGAGAGGGCCGGGGTGAGGGGGGGGATGCGCGAAAGAAAGCCCGCCGAGATTGCCGGCTCGGCGGGCTTAGTGTTCGAGTGGATGATGTCCTTGTCGAAACGGCAGGCCGGCATGTGATTGCTCCGGACCATCGGAGCGCCTTGAGGGCTGCCGACCCACAGGTTGAAATTAGTCGGGATTGCGGAGAGTCCGCAAGCCGGCTTGCTCCGAAACGGTGCAATTGCCGCCAAATTCAGCACCAGAATCGCGGACTCACGGGTGGCGTGGATCCGCGACGGCGCAGGCGGCCACCTTGCGTCGCAGCCGGTCGAGATAGCGATCCCGGATGCCGAGCATGTCGAGGGCGCGTATCGCTTCTTCGAGGTAGTCGCGGCAACTGCCGAGGTGGCCCTCGGCCCCGGCGATCGTGGCGGCGGTGCGCTCGTCGCACAGGCGCCCGGCATAGCGGGCGCCGTCCCGGTTGATGACGAAGGTGACGGCGCGAATCGGCCCCTCCGGGGTTTCGATCGACACCCAGCGCGGGCAATAGCCGCCGGTGAGCATTTCCCGGCGCCAGACCAGGCGCAGTTCCTCCTCCGCCCGGTCGCGCGCGATGCGGAAGGCGAGCCCGCGGCAGGCGCCGCCCCGCTCCAGGCCGAGGACGAGGCCCGGCGCCTCGATCGTGCCGCGCCCGAGATGGGTCCAGAGACAGAAGCGCCGGTGCCAGCCGCGCAGCAGGCCGGCGGCGCTGCCCTGGTGCTCGATCGCCGGCGCCCACATGAGGGAGCCATAGCCGAACAGCCACAGATCGCCCGGCGGGGCGGCGGCCAAAGTCGCCTGAAGCGATGCTTCCCGCGCTTCGGCGGGCACGAACTGGAAGCCGGCGCCGGGCTGGAGCTGGCGGAGAGCATCCTCGAAATCGTCGGCGGCCAGGTCGCCCCGGCGGAGCGACACGGCCGGCCTCAGCCCTGCGGGCCGAGCTTCGCCTCGAGGGCGGCCAGCCGTTCGGCCAGCGCCTCGTTCTCGGCCCGGGCCTTGGCGGCCATGGCTTTCACCGCCTCGAACTCCTCGCGCGGGACGAGCTGCATGTCGGCGACGAAGCGCTCGACCAGCTGGCGGACGACGCCGTCCGCCTCCTGCCGAACACCCTGGAGGGCGCCCATGGCACCGGTGGCCAGACGGGCGAGATCATCGAAGAAACGGTTGTCGGTCTGCATGGGGGCACTTTGCCCCGCCCGTGGCGCCAACGCAAGCGGCGCCGCGCCCGCTTGACACCGGAGGGACGGCGGCCGAAAACCGCCCTCGCCGACCCGCGGAGCCCGCCCATGCTGACCACGCTTCCCGCCATCGCCTTTCCGGCCATCGATCCCGTCGCCCTGCAGATCGGGCCGCTGGCCATCCGGTGGTATGCGCTTGCCTATGTCGCGGGCATCATTCTCGGCTGGCGGCTGGCGATGCGGATCGCGGCCCAGCCGAAGACGCCGGTCCAGCCCCGGGAAGTGGACGACCTGGTGGTCTGGCTGACCCTCGGCATCGTCCTGGGCGGGCGGGTCGGCTATGTCCTGTTCTATAATTTCCCGGTCTATATCGAGCATCCGCTGGCGGCCCTGCGCATCTGGGAGGGCGGCATGTCGTTCCACGGCGGCTTGCTCGGCGTCATTCTCGCCGTCGTCCTCTTCGCGCGGAACCGGGGCATTCCCCTGCTGGCGCTCGGCGATGTCGTCGCCGCGGTGGTGCCCATCGGCCTGTTCTTCGGGCGGGTGGCCAATTTCATCAACGGCGAACTCTGGGGCCGGGCGACCGACGTCTCCTGGGCCATGGTCTTCCCGGCCGATCCGAAGGGCCTGCTGCGCCACCCGAGCCAGCTTTACGAGGCGGCCCTCGAAGGCGTCGTTCTCTTCATCCTGCTGATGATCCTGAACGCCCGGGGCATCCGGCGGCACATGGGGGCGCTGACCGGGGTCTTCCTCATCGGCTACGGCGTGGCCCGGATCGTCGCCGAATTCTTCCGCGAGCCGGACGTCCAGCTCGGCTTCCTCGCCTTCGGCACCACCATGGGGCAGATCCTGTCCGTGCCCATGGTGCTGATCGGCCTCTGGCTGCTGGCGACGGCGAAGCGCCGCCCGGCCCCCGACCGCAGCGAGCCGGCGCCGGTGCCCGCCAAGGCATGACCCCGCTCGCGGCCAGTCTCGCCTCGCGCATCGCGCTGGACGGGCCCCTGCCCGTCTCGACCGTGATGGCGGAAGCCCTGTCGCACCCCCGCTTCGGCTATTACATGGTGCGCGAGCCTTTCGGCAGTGCCGGCGATTTCATCACGGCGCCCGAGATCAGCCAGATGTTCGGCGAATTGCTCGGCCTCTGGCTCGGCGCGGTGTGGATGGCCATGGGCGCGCCGGCCGCGGTCCATCTCGTCGAACTGGGGCCCGGGCGCGGCACCCTGATGGCGGATGCGCGGCGCAGCCTGGCCCGCGTGCCCGGCTTTCCCCTGGACCGGCCGGTGCATCTGGTCGAAACCTCGGCCCGGCTGCGGGCGATCCAGGCGGCGACGATCAAGGCCCCGGTTGTCCATCACGACCATGTCGACCAATTGCCGGGGGATGCCCCCCTGCTCGTCGTCGCCAATGAATTCTTCGATGCCCTGCCGATCCGGCAATTCGTCTTCACGCCGCGCGGCTTTCACGAGCGCGTGGTCGGTCTCGATGCGGCGGGCGCCCTGTGCTTCGGCCTTGCGCCCGCCGCGGCCGAGCCCGGCCTGCTGCCCGCGCACGACCGGCCGGCGCCCGGCGACCTGCTCGAATGGTGCCCGGCCGGGAGCGATATCGCCCGCACCCTGGGCGCCCGTCTCGCCCGCCAGGGCGGCGCCGCCCTGCTGATCGACTATGGCGCCGCCCATCGGGGCTTTGCCGATACCTTGCAGGCGCTGGCGGGCCATGCCTATGCCGATGTCCTGGCCACCCTGGGGCAGGCGGATGTCACCGCCCATGTCAATTTCACCCATCTGGCCGAGGCGGCCGCGGCCGGCGGCGCCCGCGCCCATGGCCCGGTGACCCAGGGCCAGCTGCTGGCGGCGCTCGGCATCGACGCGCGGGCGGCCCGCCTCGCCGCCGCCAACCCGGACAAGCGCGAGACCGTGGCCCGCGCCTGCGAGCGGTTGACCGCGCCCGGCCAGATGGGCAGCCTGTTCAAGGCCCTGGCCCTCACCCATCCGGCCCTGGCCGTGCCCCCAGCGTTCGAAAGCCCGCCATGACCCAGCCGCCCCGCCATTCGGCCGATGCCCTTGCCGGCCTGTCCCATGGGTTTTTCGGGCGCCGCGGCGGCGTTTCCGAAGGGCTCTATACCTCGCTCAACTGCGGGCTCGGCTCCGGCGACGCGCGGCCGGCCGTGATCGAGAATCGCGACCGCGTCGGGGCCGCGGTGGGCGCCCGCCAGCTGCTCTCCCTCCATCAGGTCCATAGCGCCGATGTGGTGACGGTCGAGGCGCCCTGGGCCCCGGGCGCAGGGCCGAAGGCCGATGCCATGGTGACGCGCGAACGCGGCCTCGGCCTCGGCATCCTGACCGCCGATTGCGCGCCGATCCTTTTCGCCGACCGCGAGGCCGGGGTGATCGGCGCCGCCCATGCCGGCTGGAAGGGCGCCCTGACCGGCATCGCCGAGGCGACCGTCGCCGCCATGGTGGCGCTCGGCGCCGCCCGCGAACGGATCGCCGCCGCCATCGGCCCCTGCATCGGCCAGAAATCCTATGAGGTCGGGCCGGAATTCGAGGCCCGCTTTCTCGAAGCGGACGGCCCGGGCGCCGCCCGCTTCTTCGCCCGGGCGACGCCGGACAGCCGGCCGCATTTCGATCTCGCCGGCTATGTCGCCGCCCGCCTGGCCCGGGCCGGCCTCGGCCTTGTCGAGGTGTCGGGGCTGGATACGGCGGGCGATGCCGGGCAATTCTTCTCGTTCCGCCGCACCACCCTGGCGGGCGAAGGCGACTATGGCCGCGAACTCGCCGCGATCGTGCTGGACTGAAGGGGAGGCGCCATGCCCCATCTCATGATCTTCCTCGGCTTTCTCCTGCTCGGGCTGTTGGCGTCCTGTGTCCTTATCTAGGCGTCACAGGGCGCTGATCGCGCTCACCGTCGCGGCCCTCGCGCTGGCCGGCTGCTCGGGCCGGACCCGGCTCGGCCGCCTGCTCGGCCATCCGCCGCCGGCCAAGGCCCTGGTGCCGCCCGCGGCCGCCGAAACGGGGGGGCGCATGCTGTCCGGCGTCCCGGTGCTGGTGACGCCGACCTCGGCGCTGTCGAGCGGGGCCGACGGCCGCCCCGCCCTGATGGCCGCCGCCATCGCCCGGGCCCTGGTCGAGAAGGACATCCTGGCGACGACCCGGAATGCCGCCAGCCAGAGCTATGTCCTGACCACCGCGGTCGAAGGTTCCGCCCTGGCGATCGCCCTGTCCCGGCCGGACGGGATCGCCGCCGGCCGCTGGCAGGTGCCCCTGCCGGGCCCGGCGGCAACCATCGACGGCGCGGTCCTGGACCGGGTGGCGGCGCAGGTCGCGGCAGCCGTCACCGGCACCGCCGCGACCGCCCCGGCCCCGCGCCCGGCCGCGCCGGCGGCGGCGCCGGCAGCGCTTGCCAGCGTCGTCGTCACCGGGGTCGGCGGCGCCCCGGGCGACGGCAATAGGTCGCTGGCCGCCGCCATGCGCCAGGCGCTGGCCATCGGCGGCCTCGCCGTGCTCGACAAGCCGGCCGAGGGCAGCCTTTCCGTGACCGGCACGGTGACGCTGACCCCGATCACCCCCAGGATCGAGAAAGTCACCCTGTCGTGGGAGGTCCGGCGCGGCGGCGAGGTAATCGCGACCATCGACCAGGAAAACCAGGTGCCCGCCGGCAGCCTGAACCATTCCTGGGGCCCGATCGCGGGCGCCGCGGCCCAGGGCGGGGCCGACGGCATCCTGCAACTGGTCCATGCCCTGCGTGGCCGGTAACACACAGTTGCGCCGATAAACGCCGTCGCGCGTTTACAGCCTTGTGACGGCTTGATAAAAAGCGCGCGAATTTCCGCCGGCGCCCGGGCAGGTCGCCGCGGTCCCATCCATATATCCTTACCGGATCCAACGAGCGGGTGCGCTTATGAAGGTGCTGGCCGGCAACAGCAACCGACCGCTGGCGGAGGCGATCGCCGCCTACCTCAACCTCCCCCTGACCAAGGCCAGCGTCCGCCGCTTCTCGGACCAGGAAGTCTTCGTCGAGATTCAGGAAAACGTGCGCGGCCAGGACGTCTTCGTCATCCAGTCGACTTCCTTTCCCGCCAACGACAACCTGATGGAACTGCTGGTCTGCATCGATGCCCTGCGCCGGGCCTCGGCCAAGCGGATCACCGCCGTCATCCCCTACTTCGGCTATGCCCGCCAGGACCGCAAGCCCGGCCCGCGCACGCCGATCTCGGCCAAGCTGGTCGCCAACCTGATCACCACCGCCGGGGCCCACCGGGTGCTGACTCTCGACCTGCACGCGGGCCAGATCCAGGGCTTCTTCGACATCCCGACCGACAACCTGTTCGCGGCCCCGGTCTTCGTCCAGGACATCCGGGAACAATACGGCACCGAAGAACGCCTGATGATCGTGTCGCCGGACGTGGGCGGCGTGGTCCGTGCCCGGGCCATCGCCAAGCGCATCGACGCCGATCTCGCCATCGTCGACAAGCGGCGCGAGCGCGCCGGCGAATCGGAAGTGATGAACATCATTGGCGAGGTCGCGGGCCGGCGCTGCATCCTGGTCGACGATATCGTCGATTCCGCCGGCACCCTGTGCAATGCCGCCGCGGCCCTGAAAGCCAAGGGGGCGAAAAGCGTCTCCGCCTATGTCAGCCACGGCGTGCTGTCGGGCGGCGCGGTCGCCCGGGTCTCGGCCTCGCAGCTCGAATCGCTGGTGATCTCGGACTCGATCCAGGCGACCGAAGCGGTCCGCCTGTGCCGCAACATCCGCCGGGTGCCGATCTCCCCCCTGATCGCGGAAGCCATGCGCCGCATCAACGACGAGACCTCGGTCTCCAGCCTGTTCGACTGAACGGGCCCGGCCGAAAAGCCCCCGGCGGAAACGATCCGCCCGGGGGCTCGGACGGCGGACCAGTCCCGGCCGAAGCGCAGGGCTTCGGCCAGACGGTCGCTCAACAAGAATGCGCGGGTGAAGCGGGGCTCCTCCAGCCAGCCATCGACCCCGGCGAGGCTTCGCTCACAAGGCGATCACATGCGTCAGGGGTGCCCTGCGAAAGCCTCACGCCTGCCGCAGGGTAGAATCGATCATTCGTATAGCATCCGTTCTATCGCTCAGAATTTCATGTCCGACGATCCGCACCGGGGCTCCGGTGCCCGCCCCGATCCCCGCGCTCCGCTGTGGCTGCTGGCGCTGCTGACCTTCAGCGGCACGCTGGCCATGCATATCTTCGTGCCCGCCCTGCCCCGGGCCGGGGCCGATCTCGCCGCCTCGCCGGCCGAGATGCAGTTGACCATCAGCCTCTATATTCTGGGCCTCGCCTTCGGGCAATTGATCTACGGCCCGGTCGCCGACCGCTTCGGCCGCCGGCCGGTGCTGATGGCCGGCCTTATCCTCTATACGCTGGCCGGGCTCGCCTCGGTCGTGGCATCGGGGGCGGAGGCGCTGATCGCGGCCCGGCTGTTCCAGGCGCTCGGCGGCTGCGCCGGACTGGTGCTCGGCCGGGCGATCGTGCGCGATCTTTCCGCGGGCAGTGATGCGGCGCGGCGCATGGCCCTGATGAACCTGATGGTGGTGATCGGCCCCGGGGTGGCGCCGCTGGCCGGCACGCTGCTGGCGGAAACGCTGGGCTGGCGGTCCATCCTCTGGGCCCTGGTCGGCCTCGGCGGGCTGAACCTGCTGCTGACCTGGCGCCTGCTGGCGGAACCGGCGCGCCCGGCTTCGGGCGGGGCGGCGGCGGTGCTGCGGAACTATGCCGGGCTGCTGCGTTCCCCCGCCTTCCTCGGCTATGCCCTGGGCGGGGCCTGCGCCACCACCTCCATGTATGGCTATGTCGCGGCCGCACCCTTCATCTATACCCATGAACTAGGCCGGCCCGACTATGAGGTCGGGATCTATCTCGCCGTGCTGATCCTCGGCATCTGGCTCGGCAGCGTGCTCGCGTCGTGGCTGGCGCCGCGGATCGAGACCGGGCGCATGCTGGCGCTCGGCAACGGCACCAGCGCGGCGGCGGGCATCGCCACCCTCGCCGTCGTCCTTGGCGGCTTGGTCACCGTGCCCCTGCTTGTCGGGCTGATGTTCGTCTTCACCTTCGGCATGGGGCTGGCCTCGCCCGCGGCGATGACCAAGGCGATCAGCGTCGATCCCCGGGCCGTCGCCTCCGCCTCCGGGCTTTACGGCTTCGTCCAGATGGCGGTCGGCGCCCTTTGCGCGGCGCTGGCCGGCGTCGGCGACAGTCCGATGCTGGCCGCCGCCGTGGTCCTGGCCGGGGCCGGGGTGATCGGCCAGGCGTCGTTCCGCCTGGCCGCCCGCAGCGAGCGGGCAAAGGCTTGAATCAGCCGTTTCAAATTGCGCTGCGCGGGGTTTTGCGTTATCTACCCGCGTTCACCGACGCCCGCACCCCTGGAGGCGGGCGTTTTCCTATGGAGAAGACCATGTCCAAGATTGCTACGCTCGCCGTCGAGGCGCGCGACCGGGCCGGTAAGGGGTCCGCCCGGGCCGCCCGTCGCGAAGGCCGAGTTCCCGCCGTGATCTACGGCAACAAGGAAGCCGCCGAAGTCGTCACCATCGGGGAGAAATTCCTCGAGCGTGAGCTGAACACCGGCAAGTTCCTGTCGACCGTGTTCGACCTGCAGATCGGCGACCGCACCGAGCGCGTCCTGCCGCGCGACGTGCAGTTCCACCCGGTCACCGACCGCGCCCTGCATGTCGACTTCATGCGCATCGCCAAGGACGGCCTGATCACCGTCGAAGTGCCGGTCGTCACCACCGACGCGATCGCCAGCCCGGGCATCAAGCGCGGCGGCGTGCTGAACATCGTCCGTCACTCGATCGAAGTGAAGGCCCCGGCCGAATCCGTGCCGGAAGCCATCACCGTCTCGCTCGCCGGCCTCGAAATCGGCGACTCGCTGCACATCAGCAAGGTCGCCCTGCCCGAAGGCGTGACCCCGACGATCAACTACCGCGACTTCACCGTGGTCACCATCGCCCCGCCGACCGGCGGTCCGGAAGCCCCCGCCGCCGCGGCTGCCGCCCCGGCCAAGAAGGGCAAGAAGTAATCAGTCCGGAAGGGCCCGGCCACCCCTTTCGGCCGGGCCCCTCCTCCCCCGAGGAGGGATTGTTTCGTGCTGCTCCTCGTCGGTCTCGGCAATCCCGGCAGCCAATATGCCGGCAACCGGCACAATATCGGCTTCATGGCGCTGGACGCCATCCACGGCCGCCATCGCTTTTCCCCGTGGAAACGCGCCTTTCAGGGCGAGGCGGCGGAGGGCCGGCTGACCGACGGCAGCGACAAGGTGCTGCTGCTGAAGCCCCTGACCTATATGAACGAAAGCGGCCGCGCCGTCGGCGAGGCGGCCCGTTTCTACAAGCTGGCGCTGAAGGATATCGTCGTCCTGCACGACGAACTCGATCTTGCGCCCGGCAAGACCAAGATGAAGGTGGGCGGCGGCCATGCCGGCCACAACGGCCTGCGTTCCATCGACGCCCATCTCGGCAAGGACTACCGCCGGCTTCGCCTCGGCATCGGTCACCCGGGCGACAAGGACGCGGTCACCCGCCATGTGCTCGGCGATTTCGCCAAGGCCGACCAGGCCTGGCTTACCCCCCTGCTGGATGCGGTCGCCGAGGCGGCGCCCCTGCTGGCCGAGGGTAACGACGCCGGTTTCCAGACCAAGGTCGCGCTGTTGACGGCGCCGCCGAAGCCGGCGAAACAAGCGCCGGCCAAATCTTCAGGAGAGTGAGATGGGCTTCAAGTGCGGCATCGTCGGTCTGCCCAACGTCGGCAAGTCGACCCTGTTCAACGCCCTGACCGAGACGGCCGCCGCGGCCGCCGCCAATTATCCCTTCTGCACGATCGAGCCGAACGTCGGCCTCGTGCCCGTGCCCGATCCGCGCCTGGACACGATCGCCAGGATCGGCGGCTCGGCACAGATCATCCCGACCCAGATCACCTTCGTCGACATCGCCGGCCTCGTGCGCGGCGCCTCGAAGGGTGAAGGCCTGGGCAACCAGTTCCTGTCCCACATCCGCGAGGTCGATGCGGTCTGCCATGTGCTGCGCTGCTTCGAGGACGGCGACATCACCCATGTCGAGGGCCGGGTCGATCCCCTGGCGGACGCCGAGATCATCGAGACCGAATTGATGCTCGCCGACCTCGAAAGCCTGGAGAAGCGCGTCCCCGCCCTGCAGAAGAAGTCGAAGGGCGGCGCGGACGAGGAAACCAAGGTCCGCCTCGCCCTGATGGAACGGGCCCTGGTCGTGCTGCGCGAGGGCAAGCCCGCCCGCGCGGTCGAGGTTTCGGCCGACGAGCGGGCGATCTTCGCCACCCTGGACCTGATCACGGCCAAGCCCGTGCTCTATGTCTGCAATGTCGAGGAAGCCTCCGCCGCGGCCGGCAACAAATACAGCGACCTCGTCGCCGCCAGGGCCAAGGCCGAAGGGGCGGCCTATGTCGTCATCTCCGCCGCGATCGAGGCGGAAGTGGCCCAGCTCGACGCCGAGGAGCGCAGCGCCTTCCTCGCCGACCTCGGGCTGGAGGAAACCGGCCTGTCGCGGCTGATCCGCGCCGGCTATGCCCTGCTCGGCCTGATCACCTATTTCACCGTCGGCCCCAAGGAAGCCCGCGCCTGGACCATCGTGAAGGGCACCAAGGGCCCGGGGGCCGCCGGCGTCATCCATTCCGATTTCGAGCGCGGCTTCATCCGCGCCGAAACCATGGCCTATGACGACTATGTGAAATACAACGGCGAAGCCGGCTGCAAGGATGCCGGCCGGCTGCGCCTGGAAGGCAAGGATTACACCGTCGTCGACGGCGACATCCTGCACTTCCGCTTCAACGCCTGACGCCGTTTCCCCGTCCGTGGCAGGGAACAGCCCTCAAGGCGAGCCGGTCGCGCCGTCCCTGGCCACGGCATCCCTGCCGCGCACCAGGGCAAGGCCGGCGACCACCGCGGCCAGCACCGCCAGCCACACCAGCCGGCTTTCGTAGCGGTCGTGGGGATTGGACAGGATCCCGCAGATCGCGGCATTGCCGGCCAGGGCGACCATGGTGAAGGCGGCCAGCCGTGCCGGTCCCGGCCGGCGCAGGACCATGAACAGCAGCGCGATCACCGGCAGCAGGGCCATGGCGGCATAGCCGACCGGCAGGTTCACCATGTCGAGACTGTCGAAGGGGATGGCGCCGCTGCGCTGGAACGCGGCTTCGAACGGCGCCAGTTCTTCAGGAAAATGCGTCTCGAACACCCATCTCGTGTGCCAATGAGTGTCGTTCAGCCCGTCGCCGGTGCCGATCAGGAACAATTGCCGGGTGAAACTGTCGAAGGCCGCCCGGGCGTGAAGCTCGGGATAGAGACGCACGGTATCCCAGGTGATGCGCGCCAGTTCCGGCCCCGCCCCGTCCCAGCCGCCCATCTTGTAAAGGGGACTGCCGCCCCACCAGAGGAAACTGTCGTTCGACATCTGGCGGCCGTCCGGCTCGTAAAGGGCGGCCTGGTAATCGCAGAGCTTCAGGGTCGGATCCGGGCAATGGTCGGCCAGATAGCGGCTGGCGATCCCGTCCTGGACCAGACGGCCGAACAGGAAGACGTCGCCCCCGGGCGTGAAGCGGAACTGGTCGAACATCACCTTGTTGGTGACCGGCACCGCCAGCACCCCGAGCACCAGGGCCAGGGCGCCGACGCCGAGGCCGCCGAGCCGGCGCCGGCCCCAGGCCCGGAACAGCCCCATGACCACCAGGGTCCCGAGCACGAGGCCGAGCAGCAGGGCGACCGTCCCCGTATGGCTGGCCGCACCGAGGGCGATGACCGCGACCAGCCCCGCCTGCCCGAGCCGGGAGCGGCCCGGCCGCCCCTCGATCAGCAGATAGAGGGCGAGCACGGCGGCGGGCGCCAGGATATCCGGCAACAATTGGGCGCTGTACCAGGCAAGCCCGGTGACCAGCACCAGAAGGACCGTAGTCAGCCCGGTGAAGACCGCAAGCCCGGGGCCGGTAAAGCGCAGCAGGCTGCGCCCGACCTCGGCGATCAGGGCGATGACGATCAGGGACTGGACGACCAGCGCCGGCCAGAAATGCAGCCCCCACTTGAACCCGAGCAGGAACAGGCCATAGGGCGCGGCGCGGCCATTGGCCGGGTCCGGTTCGCTGAACTGGGCGATATAGCCGCCGGTATCGTGGAAGGTGATGGGATAGCCGTTCCAGAGCGCCGGCGCCAGCAGCGCCCCGAGAGCGAGGGCCAGGGCCAGCGCGGCGAACAAGAAACGCATGTCGATCCCCTTGATGGTGCCGGCCGAAGCCGTCCCTGGCTCAGAAACACGCCCGGCGGGGACCTGTTCCGCCGTGCGGCCGTCAGTCGATGGTCAGCACCATGCCGTCATAGGCCGGCTCGACCCCCGGCGGCAGTTCGGCGCACAGCGTGTCGTAGTCCATTTCCCAGGTCATATGGGTCAGGATCGCGCGCTCGGGCTTCAGCCGCTCGATCCAGGTCAGGGTCTTGGCCAGATGGGCGTGGCTCGGGTGGGGTGTGCGGCGAAGCGCGTCGACGATCCAGACCTTGACCCCGGCCAGGGCCGCGAAGCCCTCTTCCGGCAGGTCGTTCAGGTCGGTCGAATAGGCGATCGGCCCGAAGCGGAAGCCCAGGGATTCGATATCGCCGTGGATCTGGCCGAAGGGCACGACATCGATCCCGCCGATGCGGAACGGGCCGCCGATCTCGATACTGTCGCAGATCGCGGGATAGCCGCCCCGCCCCTCGAAGACATAGCCGAAGCGCTTCACCACCGTGCGCATGGTCTGGGCCGAGCCGTGCACGGGCACGCGCTGGCGCATGGCCCCGGCAATGCCGCGCAGGTCGTCGATGCCGTGGCAATGGTCGGCATGGTCGTGGGTCAGCAGCACGGCATCCAGGCGCTGGACACCGGCGGAGATACATTGCTCGCGGAAATCGGGCGAGACGTCGACGACGATAGTGGTCGGCCCCTGTTCCACCAGGATGGAGACGCGGCGGCGCCGGTTCTTCGGGTTCAGCGGATCGCAGACGCCCCAATTGCCGGTGATCGAGGGAACGCCGCCCGACGTGCCGCAGCCGAGGATGGTGACCTTCATCGTCCCGCCCCGTTTCAGGCCGCGAGCGCGGCCGGGACATTCGCCTTGGTGAACAGGCGGGTGAAATTGGCCGTGGTCAGCGCCGCCAGCTCGTCGGTGCCGATGCCCCGGGCCGCCGCCACCACCTTGGCCGTATCGGCGACGAAGGCGGGTTCGTTCCGTTTGCCCCGGTGCGGGATGGGCGCCAGATAGGGGCTGTCGGTCTCGACCAGCAGGCGGCCGGCGGGCACCCGGGCGGCGATCTCGCGCAGGTTGGCCGCGGTCTTGAAGGTGACGATGCCGGAGAAGGAGATATAGAGGCCAAGCTCGACCGCCACCTCGGCCAGGGCCGCGCCGGAGGTGAAGCAATGGATCAGGCCCGGAAATTCCCCCTTCGCCACTTCATCGCGCAGGATGGCGGCGGTGTCGTCGTCGGCATCGCGGGTATGGATGATGATGGGCAGGCCGGTTTCCCGCGCCGCCTGGATATGGGCGCGGAAATTGGCCTTCTGCGCGTCCCGCGGGGCGTGCTCGTAGAAATAGTCGAGGCCGGTCTCGCCGATGGCGATCACCTTGGGGTGGCGGCTCAGCTCGACCAGGGTCCGGGCCTGGACGTCCGGTTCCGCCTCCGCCTCGTGGGGGTGGATGCCGACCGAGGCCCAGATGTTGGGAAAACGCTCGGCCACCGCGATCACCTGGGCGGATTTCGCCAGGGTGGTGCCGATCGTCAGCATGGCGCCGACCCCGGCGGCCCGGGCCCGCGCCACCACCTGGTCGAGATCCTCGGCGAAATTCGGGAAATCGAGATGGCAATGGCTGTCGATCAGCATGGCTTACCCCTTACGCTTCACTTTCGACATGGCGCGGGAACACGCCCTGGGGGGCGGGCAGCGCCGTGCCCGGCACCAGCCGCCCCGCCGCCCCAAGGGCCGCGAAGCTGCGCGCCTCCGCCGCGACGCCCAATTGGTCCAGCAGCCGGTTGGCGGCACCCGGCATCACCGGCTGGGCCAGGACGGCGATCTGGCGGATGACCTCGGCCGTTACATAGAGCACGGTTTCCATGCGCGCCGGATCGGTCTTCTTCAGGCCCCAGGGCGCCTCGCCCGCGAAATAGCGGTTGGCATTGGCGACGCAGGCCCAGATCGCCGACAGCGCGACATGGATTTCCTGCCGGCCGAAGGCCGCCCTGGCGATCTCGTAAAGCCCGTCCGCCTCGGCCAGGATCGCCTGGTCATTGTCCGACAGGGCGCCCAGCGCCGGCACCGCGGCGCCCGCATTCTTCGCGATCATCGACAGCGAGCGCTGGGCGAGATTGCCGAGGTCATTGGCGAGATCGGCATTGATGCGGTTGACGATCGCCTCGTGGCTGTAGTTGCCATCCTGGCCGAAGGGCACTTCGCGCAGGAAGAAATAGCGCAGCTGGTCGAGGCCGTAGGTCTCGATCAGCGAGAAGGGATCGATCACATTGCCGACCGATTTCGACATCTTCTCGCCCCTGTTGAACAGGAAGCCGTGGGCGAAGACGCGCTTCGGCACCGGCAGGCCGGCGGACATCAGGAAGGCGGGCCAATAGACCGCGTGGAAGCGGACAATATCCTTGCCGATGATATGCACGCTGGCCGGCCAGAACGGCCAGAGCGCGGCGTTTTCATCGGGGAAGCCGACGCCGGTGATGTAATTGGTCAGGGCATCGACCCAGACATACATCACATGCTTCGGATCGCCGGGCACCGGGATGCCCCAGTCGAAGGTGGTGCGCGAGACCGACAGGTCCTTGAGGCCGCGCTTCACGAAGCTGACCACCTCGTTGCGGCGCTCGTTCGGGCCGATGAAATCCGGGTTCGCCTCGTAAAGGGCCAGCAGCCTGTCCTGGTATTCGGACAGGCGGAAGAAATAGCTCTCCTCCTCCACCCATTCGACCGGGGTGCCCTGGGGGCCGTAACGCACCCCGTCCGGCCGGACCTCGGTCTCGTCCTCGGCGTAATAGGCTTCGTCGCGCACGGAATACCAGCCGGCATAGACATTCTTGTAGATGTCGCCGGCCTCGACCATGCGCTGCCAGATCGCCTGCGAGGCGGCATGGTGGCGGGGCTGGCTGGTGCGGATGAAATCGTCGTTGGAGCAGCCGAGGGCCGCCACCATGTCCTGGAACCGGGCCGAATTGCGGTCCGCCAGCGCCTGGGTGCTCAGGCCCTCGCGGCGCGCGGTCTGCAGCATCTTCTGGCCGTGCTCGTCGGTCCCGGTCAGGAAATAGACCGGGCGGCCGTCGAGCCGCTGGAACCGGGCGAGCGCATCGGTGGCGATCGCCTCATAGGCGTGGCCGATATGGGGCACGCCGTTCGGATAGGAAATCGCCGTCGTGATATAGAACGGTTCGGTCGAGGCCATGCAAAACTCCAGGACGGCCCGCGGCGCAGGGGACAGGTTCAGCGGGCGCAGCGCTCGATCATGCCGAGGGCGGCGACAAGAACCTGTCTGCGGTCAAGGTTGACCGCCTCGGCGCGCGCGGCCAAGGCGTTGATCTTCTCCCATACCTCGCCCCAGCGTTCAAGCCGCGCAGCACCCGCCAGCGCCCGCATGCCCGCGCCCTCGCCCATCATTGCCTCGTCGATCCGCCCGGTCGCCGCCAGCCGGACGAGGCGGACGAGATAGAGGCCGAGCAATTCGAAGGTCAGGCGGAACAGGTCGCCGCCCTCGCGGCCGGCGAAACGGTCGGCAAGCTCGTTCACCGCCTTGACGTCCAGCCCCTGGCGGCGCGCGACCGGGACCAGAAGATCGGCGATCGCCCGGTAATGCGACAGGCCGCCCGCCGCCGCCAGGGCCAGCGCCCGCCCGGGGCTGCCGTCCGCCAGCCGGCACAGGCCGCGGATATCCTCCTGCGGCACGGCGGGGGCGAGACGGGTCAGGATCGCGGCGACATCCGCCTCCCCCAGCGGCCGCAGCGCAAGGCGGCGGCAGCGCGAGCGGATGGTGGGCAACAGGCGCCCCGGGGCATGGGCGACCAGGATCAGGACGGACCGGGGCGGCGGCTCCTCCAGCAGCTTCAGGAGGGCGTTGGCCGCATTGCGGTTCATCTCGTCGATCGCATCGATGACGGCGACGCGGAAGCCGCCTTCCGCCGGGGTCATGGCGAAGAAACCGGCCAGGTCGCGCACCTGATCGATCACGATCTCGTCGCGCAGCACCTTGGTGCGGGGGTTCTCCTCCCGCTCCAGGGTGACGAGGTCCGGGTGGCCGCCGGCGGCGATCCGCTTGAACAGGGGATCGTCGGCGGCGATGTCCAGGCTGGAGGGGCCGGCGCCGAACATGTCGACCGGGCCGCCATCAAGGCCGTGGGCGAAGAGATAGCGCGCGAAGCGATAGGCCAAGGTCGCCTTGCCGATCCCGCGCGGCCCGGTCAGCAGCCAGGCGTGATGCAGCTTGCCGCCGGCGATGGCGTCCAGGATCGCGGCCTCCGCCTCGCCATGGCCGATCAGGTCGGCGGTGGCGCGGGGGTGCGGGATGACGAGGGGTTCGGTCTTGGCCATCGGCGTCAGGCGGCCCGCCCCCCCCTCACCCCGGCCCTCTCCCCAGGGGGGCGAGGGAGTCGATGCCATGTTCTCCCTCGCCCCCTTGGGGGAGAGGGTCGGGGTGAGGGGGAAAACACCGCCATCGCCGCCCTACCCCAGGACCCGCAGCACGGCGGCCAGCGCCGCCGCCTGCACCGCATCCGGCGGCAGGGTGGCGTCGATCACCGCGGCATGGCGGCCCATATGCGCCGCCTGGGCCAGGAACGACTGGCGGACCCGGCGGTGGAAGTCAAGGTCCAACCCTTCGAAGCGGCCCTCGTCGATGCCGCCGCCGGCCAGCCGGGCGCGGCTGCGGGCAAGGCCGACCTCGGGCGGGATATCGAGCACGATGGTCAGGTCCGGCCAGAAATCATGCTGGATCTCGCGGTGCAGGTCGATGACGCGCTCGACCCCCAGGCCCCGCCCCGCCCCCTGATAAGCGATGGTCGAGCCGGCGTAGCGGTCGCTGATCACGATCGCGCCCGCCTGCAATGCCGGCCGCACCACCCGCTCGAGATGCTGCACCCGGTCGGCGTTCATCAGCAGCAATTCGGCGTCCGGCGCCCAGTCCAGGCCGTTTTCGGACAGCAGCAGAGCGCGCAGGGCCTTGCCCTCGGGCGTGCCGCCGGGTTCGCGGGTCGGCACCACCCGGTGGCCCCGGGCCGTCAGCTCGGCAGCGAGAAAGGCGATGGCGCCGGTCTTGCCCGCGCCCTCGCCGCCCTCGAGAACGATGAAGCGGCCGGGCATGACCTCAGCTCGCGTCGCCGGCGACGAGATAGCGCAGCGAGGTGAAGATGCGGCCGACGAAGCCCTGGCGCTCGACATCGCGACCGGCGACCAGCGGCAGGGAAATCGCCGGCATGTCGGGGGCCGTGATCTCCAGCCGGGCGATCTGGTCGCCGGCCTTGATCGGCGCCGGCACCGGACCGTCGTAGACCACCTTGACCACCATGGTGGCCCGGGCGACCCGGCGCAGCGTCACCCGCGCGTCCTGGGCCACGGTCAGGGGCACCGTATCTTCGTCGCCCTGCCAGACCCGGGCCTCGGCCAGGGTCTCGCCCTTCTTCGCCATCGTATAGGTCTGGAATTCGCGGAAGCCCCATTCGAGGATGCGGGCGGATTCCTGGGCCCGCTCGCGCATGCTGGTCAGGCCGTTGACGACCAGCAGCAGGCGGCGCCCGTCGCGGATGGCGGAGCCGACGAGGCCATAGCCGCCCTCGTCGGTATGGCCGGTCTTCAGCCCGTCCGCCCCCGGCACGACGCCGAGCAGCGGATCGCGGTTCGCCTGTTCGATATTATTGTATTTGAACGAGCGCTCGGCAAAGAGCGGGTAATACTGCGGGAAGTCGAGGATCAGCCGCTCGCCGAGCAGCGCGAGGTCGCGGGCGGTCATGCGGTGCTGGGGATCGGGCCAGCCGCTGGCATTGCGGAAAGTGCTGCTCTTCAGGCCCATGTCCTTGCCCCGGGCCGTCATCTGGGCGGCGAAGGCTTCCTCGGTCGAGGACAGCCCCTCCGCCACCACGATGCAGGCGTCGTTGCCGGACTGGACGATGATGCCGCGCAGCAGGTCCGAGACCTTCACCCGGTCGCCGACATGGACGAACATCTTCGAGCCGCCCATGCGCCAGGCCCGCTCCGAGACGGGGAGTTCGTCCTCCATCTTGATGGCGCCCTTGGCCAGCTTGTCGAACAGCAGGTAGATCGTCATCAGCTTGGTCATGGACGACGGCACCATCGGCGCATCCGCATTCTTCTCGAAGAGTACGGTATCGGTCGACAGGTCGATCAGCACGGCCTCGCGCGCGGGGGTTTCCAGCGCCTCGGCACAGGCGGCGCGGAAAGGCGCGGCCAGCAGGGCGAGGCCGGCCAGCGCCATGACAAGGCGGCGGTTCAGGATATGCGGCATGGCTTGCTCTCCGCTTCCGTCAATACGACAACGATTATTCAACCACGATGCGGGCGCCGGTCTCGCCCGACGCGATGATCTGATCGAGCAGGATATCCGCCTCGTCCACATCCTTCAGGGGGCCGAGGCGGACGCGGTAGAATTGCTGGTTGCCGATCGTCGCCCGGGCGACGAAAGCCTTGCCGTAGCGGGCAAGGCGGGTGCGCAGCCGTTCCGCATTGCCGGGCTGGAGGAAGGCGCCGGCCTGGATATAGATGCCGGTCGGGCGCACCGCCGTCTGGGTCACCACGGGCGGCGGCGGACTGGCCGGCACGGCCGACGGCGGGAACGGCGAGCCGGTGGTGGGCGCCGGCCGGGCCGGCTGGGGCCCGGCGGTGCCGCGGGCGCCCGGCGGCGGCGCCAGGGGCGCGGAAGTCACGTCGCCGACCGGGGCGGCGGCGGCGGCGGTCCGCTCCTCCGGCGTGGTCTGGGCCGCCGGCAGGGTGGAGACGCCGGGGCGGCCGCTCTCGTCCACCACCTGGACCCGCACCCGGGCCGTGCCCTGCCCCTCGAAGCCGAGCAATTGGGCGGCGCGGCGCGACAGGTCGATGATGCGGCCGTTGACGAAGGGGCCGCGGTCGTTCACCCGCACCATGATCGAGCGGCCGTTCTCGAGGTTGGTCACCTTCACGTCGGCCGGCAGTTGCAGCGTCTTATGCGCGGCCGTCATCTGGTTCATGTCGTAGATTTCGCCGATCGCGGTCTTGCGGCCGTGGAAAGGCTCGCCGTACCACGAGGCGATGCCGGTCTCGTCGTAGCTCCAGTCGATCTTCGGATAATACCAGACGCCCTTGATCTGATAGGGCTTCAAGGTCGCCTGGACGACGCCGGGGCGCGTGGTCAGGTTCCGCTCGTCCTCGCGCGAGGCGCAGGCGCCGAGCGTCGCCGCCATCAGGGCAAGGCCGAGCGCGGTGGCGCGCCAGCGCGGGAACAGACGGGAATGGGGGGCGGGAATCACGGGCGCGCTCCGGCAAGCGTCACGATGTCGGCAATAGCCCACATGACTACAGCATTTTGCGTGCCATGTGCAGGCCGCCTCAACATATTACCGCTCACCGGCCGATTTCGTCGGCCAGCGACAGGACCGACATGGCAAAATAGGTCGAGCGGTTCCAGCGCATGATGACGCGGAAATTCTCATAGACCAGCCAATGGTTGCCCTCGTCGCCCGGGTTGATCAGCGAGGCGGTCATCTCCGCCGCCGGCAGGTCGGCGCCGCCGGGCAGGCGCACGCCCAGGGCCTGCCATTCCGCCAGGGTCTTCCTGGTTTCGAGGCCGGTCAGGCCGCGCGGCAGATTGGCCGGGATCGCCACCCGGCGGCCCCAGCCCTCGCCCGGGACCCAGCCGTTCTGCTTCAGGTAGTTGGCGGCGGAGGCGAAGACGTCGGCCCTGGTCGCCCAGATGTCGCGGTGGCCGTCGCCGTCGAAATCGACCGCCCATTTCAGGTAGGACGAGGGCATGAACTGGCACTGCCCCATGGCGCCGGCCCAGGAACCGACCATTTTTTCGCTGCTGAAGCCTTCCTGGTCCATGATGGTCAGGGCGTTCAGCAATTCGCCGCGGAAGAATTCGGCGCGCCGCCCCTCATAGGCGAGGGTCGCCAGCGAGCGGACGATGGAGAATTTGCCCTGGTTGACGCCGAAACTGGTCTCGACGCCCCAAAGCGCGACCACGACCCGGGACGGCACGCCGTAAGTGCCGGCGACCCGGCTCAGGACCTCGGCATTCTCCGCCAGCATGCGGCGGCCGCGCTCGATCCGGGGCGGCACCGTGTTCTCGTAATAGCGCGAGAAGGTGATGCGCCCTTCCGGCTGGCGCCGGTCCAGTTCGACGACGCGCGGATTGGGGGTGACGCCGGCGAAGGCGCCGTCAAGCGTGCGGCGGGCGATGCCCTTGGCCAGCGCCTCGGTCTTGAAGGCGCGCAGCCAGGTGTCGAAATCCTGGTCGGGGACCGCGGGCACGGCCGGGGCCGCGCCGGGCTGGGCCGCGGTCGCCCCGGCCGCCGGGCGGGCGGGGGCTTGGCCGGTCTGGGCGGCGCAGGCGGTCAGGCCCGCCAGCAAAAGAAGCATGACCGGGCGACGGTAGAACCGGCCCCGGCTGTCCGCATGTGTCATCTTGCTCTGGTTTGTTTCGAATCGCTGCTCCATCCTGTTTGCCATACCAAGGGCCCTGGGGCCATGGTGACGCCCGATGACGACCGAAAAGACTTCCCTCACCGCCGGGCTCGACGCCCTGATCCGGGCCAAGCCGATCACCGCCGGCGACCGGGCGGCCGCCGCCCTGTTCGCCCTCGACGCGCTGGCCAACGCCCTGGCCGGGCGGCAGAGCGCACCCGGGCGCATCCTCACCGACTGGGCGGGGGCCGAACCGCGCGACAGTGCCGGCCGCGCCTTCGTCTATGGTGCCCTCACCCATATTCTCGAGGTCGACGACCTGCATCGCGCCTCGGTCGTGCATCCGGGCTGCGTGGTGGTGCCGGCGGCGCTTGCCGTCGCCAACCGCATCGGGGCGGGCGGCCATGCGTTCCTCGATGCCGTGCTCTGGGGCTTCGAGGCGGCGTGCCGGATCGGCGCGGCGGTCGGGCCGGCGCATTACCGGATCTGGCACAATACCGCGACCTGCGGGCCCTATGGCGCCGCCGCCGCCGCCGGGCGCCTGCTCGGCCTCGACGGGGCGGGCATGGTCGCCGCCCTCGGCAATGCCGGCAGCCAGTCGGCCGGGCTGTGGCAATTCATCGAGACCGGGGCGATGACCAAGCATCTCCATGCCGGCCATGCCGCCGCCGCCGGGGTGAATGCCGCCGATCTGGCCGCGCGGGGCTTTTCCGGCCCGCCGCATATTCTCGAAGGCGACAAGGGTTTCTTCCGCGCCGCCTGCCCGGATGCGGTGCCCGCGGCCGTGCTCGCCGATCCGGACGGCCCCTGGGCGCTGACGCAGACCTCGATCAAGCCCTGGCCGTCGTGCCGCCACACCCATCCGGCGATCGACGCCGCCCTGGAACTTGCCCCCGGCGTCAATGGCCGCGCCATCCGCGCCATCGCCGTCGACACCTATCCGGCCGCCCTCGACGTCTGCGACCGGCCGGACCCGCAGAGCCCCTATGAGGCGAAATTCTCGCTGCACCATTGCGTCGCCGCGGCGCTCGGCGACGGCCGGGTGAATTTCGACAGTTTCGAAGCCGAGGCCCGCGCCCGCCTCGCCCCCCTTCGCGCCCTGGTCACCCCCGCGACCGGCAAGGCCTATGCCGCCGCCTATCCCCGGGCCTGGGGCAGCGCGGTCCGCGTGACCCTGGCCGACGGCACGACCCTGGCCGCCGCCCGCGACCACGCCCTGGGCGACCCGGAAAACCCGCTCGACCGCGCCGCCCTGACGGAAAAGGCAAAAATGCTGCTGGGCCACGCCAGGATCGGCCCCGCCCTCGCCGGCCGCCTGATCGTCGGCCTGCTCGCCTTCGCCGACAACGGCCCCCTGCCCGACCTCTCTCCCTTCGTCGGCCTCGCCTGACCCGGGCAGGCTTGCGAAACACGGCCAAGCAAGGCTAAAAGGTCCGCCACGGAAGTGTGGCCGAGTGGTTTAAGGCAGCGGTCTTGAAAGCTGGCGGAGGTTGCTCGCCACGCAGGCAGAACAAACGACAAACATATAGCAATTACAATAGGTTAAGGCGTGCTCGTCACCGCTTGCGAGCTTGCGCCGGGCGCAGCGTCTAGCGTATTTCTAGCTGCATCCGAGATTCGGTTAGGTTGGGTGGCCGAGCGGTTTAAGGCTCTAGTCTTGAAAACTAGCGACGGGGTAACCCGTCCGTGGGTTCGAATCCCACCCCAACCGCCAAAATTAAGTGCCGTGATATCTATCATCCAATCGACCACCGTATGCTGCTGTCAAAAGTGCCCAACGCTTGGCGGCATCAAGAGTTTGAAAGTGAATTGAAAAGTCGAAAATATCATTATTGTCGCTCTGGCTTTGGAAATGAGCCTGCCAGCGGCCATTTTGTTTAGGCTCAATTCTAATCGAATAACCAGCAATCTCTCTGACGAGACATCCAGACTGATTTTGGCACCAACCCGCTTCACCGTAAATTCTTGAAAGATAAATATGAGTTTCTAGCAAGAATTTTATTATAAACATAATTTCTGCTGACGGCTCCTCAGTTCTTGAAATTACAGAATTTATGGTTTTTTCTAGATCTTGATGAGAGCCGAATTTTGATATTTTTAAAATTATCTTAACAATCTCCGCGCTTGAATAACCAAGGAGAGTAAATTTTGATACAAATTCATCAATATTTGAATCTCTTCCCGCCCCAAAGATATCATTCTCGTCGCTCATTCCCGCCTCCCTAGCATTTTATCTTCCCACCATATCGGACGCAATTTCAGGAATTCAAGCGCCTCCGCACACAACGCTCCCCTCAAAGTAACAGCCCCGCCGTTAGGCGAGGCTGCGCACAGGGCACGGCTGGAGACTTCAGTCTATGACGGCCACTGCGCCCCATTGGTTTCCAAAGCCCTCAAGGCGATGACCACGACTGCCATGTCCCGGCTGCCCAGCCTGCCGGCCTCAATCTCGACCTGTACCGGAGCAGCGTAGGCGTCGAAGCTGCCGTATGCCAGCCCGATAGCCCGCCAAGAGCTCGCGCCCGGCGTGGACGACAGCTATCGACAACCGGCACATTGCGTCAACCTGCTGGGCGAGCGCCTCCACATCCCCTATCGCCTGCATTTCCTGACAGACTCCGATGCCGTCGGAGACATATATCAGCGGTCGCCATTTGCGCGCTGCTTGTTGTCGCGGAGCACCGATGGCTACCTGCGTCAGAAAGCGCTCAATTCGATCGTCGCCCAACGCGAGGCGTGGGCCATTCCGTTTGTCATGCTTCCGCTTGGCGAATATGTCGTTGAAATCATCCGAGATATTCAGTCGTCGCTTTCAGCGCTCGACCGCGCCAGCTACGCCGGCTTTGTACGTGAGAACCCCACCATGATGGGCTCCGCTTCTTACCCTTCATTCGAGAGTGATGCGGCTTCCGCAAGGACGGCGGCGCGTTCGACGATGCGCAGGATTAGGCCCGATTCAAAGGCGCCCATCAGTGCGCCTTCGGCAAAGCGATCCTGCCGGATGCAAGCGGTCAGCAAATGCGCAAGCTGCTCCGGCGTGGCGTTGCCGATGACGGCCTCGTCGTCCCGCAATGACCTTGCTTCGTCGGATTGCGTCCATGTCATCCAGTCGAAAACCTTTATCCAGCCATGCTCATAGACGGCCCTGCAGAACGCACCGACAACCGGAGCATAGGAAACATAAGGTATCTGAATGACGCCGGGTTTGGTCTCGTTGCCGCCCTTCCATTCCCCCGCCTTGAACTCCGGCTGTCGGAAGGCCGGCAGAAAGTCCGCCAGGGCCCGAAGGTCTGTCGTCAGGCACCGGTTCCCCCTTGCGCCGACACTCTCCCCGCTAGTCTTCATAGGCTCTGTTCCCTGTTATTGCTCACGTAACGGCCGGCGGCGTTTGCGTTACGTCCGATCATAGCGCAGGCAAAGGGCGGGACACCACGCATCGTCACCACCGGCATGGGGGATGACGGCAAGCCCGGCGCCGCCTGCAAGCCTCAGCGGCCCGACAGCCGGGTGTAACCCTCCCCGGCCAGGATGCCCAGGGCTTCGACGATGCCGGGACCGGCGCAGGTCCACAGGCGGTTGGGCACGCCGATCACCTCGAGGTCGAAGGGCAGGTCCTGGAGAACCGGGTGACGCAGGACGTCATAGGCAAGGGCCGGCGCCGGATAGGGATCGCTGTCCAGGATCAGGAGGTCCGGCTTCAGGCCGACCACCCGTTCGAGCGGCAGGCTGCTGTAGCCTTGCAACTCCTCGCCGGCGCCGAGATTGACGAGGCCGGCCCGGACCAGCAGCGTATCGACCAGGGAGCCCCGCCCCGCGGTGACGCCATTCGGCCGCAGCACCAGGGCGCGTAAGGGACGGGCGCGGGCCGGCACGGCGGCGAGGCCGGCGGTGATCGCGGCGATCAGGGCCTCGCCCCGGGCGGGTTGTTCCAGGGCCGCCGCCACTTCGCGGATCTGCTCCGCCACCGCATCGAAGGTCACCGGCACGTCGAGGTCGAGCACCGGCAGGCCGAAGCGGCGCAGCAGGGCGACGGTGGTCCGCGTGGTATATTTCCCGGCGATGACGAGATCGGGCCCGTGGCGCACCACTTCTTCCGCCAGGCCATGGTTCAGCGGCAGGCCGGCGGCGAGATCGGCAACGGTCGAGATCCGGCGATCGGCCGCGAGATAGGAAACGGAAGCGACCTGCCCCGGATCCGCGAGGCGCAGCACCAGTTCGTCGGCGCAGAGATTCATCGAGACGACCCGGGGCCCGGCCAGGGCCGCCGGCGCGAGCGCCAGCAACCCCAGCAGAGACAAGACTAGCCGGAACACGGAAAGCCCTTGGCGGTCCGGTCCAGGGGATCGGGCGCAAGGCCGAGGCAGCGCTCGCGCAGCTTGTCCCAAAGGGCGAGCCGGGCGAAATCCGGCGGCCGGGCCGGCTTCATCTCGGGCGTCAGCAGGGGATTGGGCAGAAACACGGTGATCTGCTGCTCGCCCCCGCCGTTGAACAGGCGCAGGCCCCAGGACCGCGGCGTGCCTTCGGGCGAAAGATTGCGATACAGTTCCGCCCGGGCGGTGCGGCGATGGGCGGCAAGCCCGGCCGGCGTCGGGTTGCGCGGGCCGCCTTTGTTCTCGCCGATGCAGACGTGGAAATGCCACTTGCCGAAATCGACGGTCAGGTAACCGTCGAAGATACTCACCTTCTTCGGTGCGGCATCGACGGCGATTTCGAAAACGGCGCCCTGCACGCAGGGGCCGAAGACGATTTCGTGCCAATGGTTCTCGAACAGCAGCCGGAACAGGCCGAACAGGAAATCGGGCTCGACGGCCAGGGGGAAGATCTCCACCCGGCCGCTGCCCGTCTCCTCGACGATGCGGGAGACGGCGTTCATCAGAACGTCGCCTTCACGCCGGCAAAGGCCGACCGGCCGAGGGAGCCGTAGGAATAGACTTCCTCGTAGTTCTCGTCGAACAGGTTCTCGACCCGGCCGAAGACCTCGACCGCATCGGTCAGCCGGTAGGAACCGGCGATATTGGCGACGACGTAACTGTCCATGTCATAGACGACGGACGACCAGGTCCTGGTATAGACCACGTCCTTGAAGTCGCCGGTATAGACGAGGCCGAGATTGGCGCTGGCCCTGCCGTCGAGGAAGCGGTAGCCGATGTCGAGGCTGCCCTGGTTGGCCGGGCGGCGGACCTCGGCCATCCGGGTCTTGCCGTCCCGGGCGTGGGTGTAACTATAGGAGAGACGGACGGTCAGGGCCTCGACCGGCTGGGCCAGAAGCTCGACTTCGACGCCGCGGTGGCGCGAGGTCGCGGGATCGTTGACCGGCGTGCCGACGAAGGTGCCGCTGCCGGCATCGAAGACATAGGCGGTGCCGATCTCGTCGGTGATCCGCTGGTCGAAATAGGTCAGGCCCAGGGTCAGGCGGTCGGCGAAGAAGGACTGGTCGATGCCGGCATCCCAGCCCTTGCCCTTTTCCGGCTTCAGGTCCGGGTTGCCCTTGTAGCTGCCGCCGAAGCCGTAGAGTTCGTTGATGGTCGGGTTCTTCACCCCGGTGCCATAGGAGGCGCGGAACTTGGTCCCCGTGCCGTCGAGGTAATAGGCCGAGGTCAGGCGGAAGGTGGTCGCATCCTCGAACAGGTCGTGGGTATCGCGGCGGACGGCGCCGGTCAGGCTCAGGTCCTCGAACAGGCGCAGCTGGTACTGGCCGACGTAGGAATCCTGCTCGACCTCCTTCTCGACATAGGAATCGATCTCGTCGCGCTTGTGCTCATAGGCGAAGGTGACGAGATGGGCGGCGGCGAGCGCCGGCGTGTCGAAGCTGTAATCGGTCTGGTAATCATAGGTCGTGCTCTCGCCCTTCGACGACGAGGTGACGGCGCCGTTGCCGAGGTAATCCATCTCGGTGCGGAAATGGGCGAGGCCGAGCTTGTGGCTCCACCGGCCGTCGAGCAGGGACAGGCGGGCCTGGCCGCGGGCGAAGGTCTCGTCCCCGCGCGAGCCGGAATTGGCGTCATAGGCATATTGGTAGACGCTGGTGGTATCGCCCGGGCGCAGGCCGAAATCGTCGTATTCGCCCTTGAAATGGCTGTCGCGGAAGACGACGTCGAAGCCGAGCATCTTCAGGGGATCGAAGCTGGCATTCACATAGGAGGTGATGCCGCGATAGGCGTCGTCCTCGCCGTTGCCGCGCCATTTGGCGGCCGAGGACGTGCCCTCGGTCGTGGTCGCGGTGGTGCCGGCGCGGATCGAGAACCCCTCCCCCGCGGCGGCGGCCGAGACATTGCCGATCACGGTCGCATTGCTGCCGCCCTCGAGGCTGGCCGTGACCGTGGGCGTGCCGCCGCCCTTCTTCGTGATGATATTGATCACGCCGCCGACCGCGTCCGAGCCGTAAAGCGCGCTTTGCGGCCCGCGCAGCACCTCGATCCGCTCGACATCCTGGGTCAGCAGGTGGCCGAAATCGAATTCGGAACTGGAGGCCGGATTGTTGACGACGACACCGTCGATCATCACCAGGGTCTGGTTCCCTTCGGAACCGCGGATGCGGACCTGGGTCTGGTTGCCGATGGTGCCGGTGCGGCTGACCGCGACGCCGGGAATGAGGCGCAGGGCGTCGGAGATCACGCGCACCTGCTTCGCTTCCAGTTCCGCGGCGGTGATGATGGTGACGGCGCTGCCGACCGCGGTCAGCGGCGTCGCTTCGCCGCGATTGGCGCTGACGGAAACTTCCGGCAGAAATTCCGCCTCCTCGGCGCGGGCGCCGGCGACGGCGGCCAGAGCGATGGTCGAGACGGTGGTGAACAAGACCCCAAGCCGCAGCATGATGACCCCCTGCATGCGGGCAGGCGCCGGCCGGAAAATGGGCGCAAGCATCCTGCCCCGTCCGCGGACGCGGACAGACGAACGACAAAGCGCCGCCCCCGGCCGGACGAAAGCCCGGCACGCACAGGATTACAAACGGTCATGGCGAGGCGGAAGGCCCGGCCGCGACGGCACCTATGGACGCATCACCGATACGGATTGGCCCGCCACCCCCGGTTCACCCGACCGGCGGTAAAGTGATGCCCTCGGTGGCAGGTCTCCTGGCTCGCGGATCATGGTGCCGTCCCGTCTTCCCAGCCGGCGCGAAGGCGCGGGGCCAGTGACATGGGGGACGCACTCACCGCTCACAGTTGCGGGGACAGCCACGGCCCGGCGGTTACTGCCGCCTTCCGTCGTTCCCTTTTAATCCGCGCCCCCGAAGGAGCCGCGGAACCACCGAAGCAGAGTTATGTTTATCAGGCGCTGCACCGCCGTCAATGGCGAAGTCGCACCGGAAAAGGCGCACCCCGCCCCGGCGCATGGCCGGGGCGGGGCGGGTCGCGATCACGCCAGATCGTAACGATCGGCGTTCATCACCTTGGTCCAGGCGGCGACGAAGTCGTGCACGAACTTCTCCCCGGCGTCGTCCTGGGCATAGACTTCGGCATAGGCGCGCAGGATCGAATTCGAGCCGAACACGAGGTCGACCCGGGTCGCCGTCCATTTCGCAGCACCGGTCTTGCGGTCGACCACCGCATAGACCCCCTGGCCCGCCGGCTTCCAGGCATAGGCCATGTCGGTCAGGGCGACGAAGAAGTCGGTGGTCAGGGCCCCTGCCCGCTCGGTGAAGACGCCGTGCCGGCTGCCGCCGTGATTGGCCCCGAGGACGCGCAGCCCGCCGACCAGCACGGTCACTTCCGGCGCCGTCAGGCCCATGAGCTGGGCCCGGTCGAGCAGCAGTTCCTCGGCCGCGGGGGCATAGTCCCGCTTCAGCCAGTTGCGGAAACCGTCGTGGATCGGCTCCAGCACCGCGAAGGAGGCGGCGTCGGTCCCGGCATCGGTGGCATCGCCGCGGCCGGGCGCGAAGGGCACGGCGACATCGACACCGGCAGCCTTGGCCGCCTGTTCGATGCCGACATTGCCGGCCAGGACGATGACGTCGGCGACACTCGCCCCCGCTGCCGCCGCGATCGGCTCCAGCACCGCCAGGACCTTGGCCAGGCGGGCCGGCTCGTTGCCTTCCCAATCCTTCTGGGGGGCGAGGCGGAGACGGGCGCCGTTGGCGCCGCCGCGCATGTCGGAACCGCGGAAGGTGCGGGCACTGTCCCAGGCGGTGGCGACGAGGTCGGCGACGGCAAGGCCGCCGGCCGCGATCTGCGCCTTCACGGCGGCGACGTCATAGTCCGTGCGGCCGGCGGGCACCGGATCCTGCCAGATCAGGTCTTCGGCCGGCACGTCGGGGCCGACGTAACGGACCTTCGGCCCCATGTCGCGGTGGGTCAGCTTGAACCAGGCGCGGGCGAAGACGTCCGAGAAATAGGCCTGGTCGTCCTTGAAGCGGAGCGAGATTTCCCGATAGACCGGATCGACCTTCATCGCCATGTCGGCATCGGTCATGATCGGGTTGTGGCGGATCGAGGGATCTTCCACATCCACCGGCCGGTCCGCGTCCTCGATCGCGACCGGTTCCCACTGCCAGGCGCCGGCCGGGCTCTTGCGCAGTTCCCAGTCGTGGTTGAACAGCATGTCGAAATAGCCGTTGTCCCAGCGGGTCGGGTGGGTGGTCCAGGCGCCTTCGATACCGCTGGTCACGGTGTAGCGGCCCTTGCCGGTCTGGTTCGGGTTGGCCCAGCCGAGGCCCTGCTGGTCGACGTCCGCCGCTTCCGGCGCGGGGCCGAGCAGGGCGGCATCGCCGTTGCCATGGGTCTTGCCGACGGTGTGGCCGCCGGCGGTCAGGGCCACGGTCTCCTCGTCGTCCATCGCCATGCGGGCGAAGGTCTCGCGCACCTGGGCCGCGGTCTTCAGGGGATCGGGCTTGCCGTTCACGCCTTCCGGGTTGACGTAGATCAGGCCCATCTGGACCGCGGCCAGCGGGTTTTCCATGGTCGCGGGCTGGTCGACGTTTTCATAGCGGCCGTCGCTGGGCGCCAGCCATTCCTTCTCGGCGCCCCAATAGACGTCCTTCTCGGGGTGCCAGATGTCGGCGCGGCCGAAGCCGAAGCCGAAAGTCTTCAGGCCCATCGATTCATAGGCGATGGTGCCGGCCAGCGCGATCAGGTCGGCCCAGCTCAGCTTGTTGCCGTATTTCTTCTTTACCGGCCACAGCAGGCGGCGGGCCTTGTCCAGGCTGACGTTATCGGGCCAGGAATTCAGGGGCGCGAAACGCTGGTTGCCGGTACCGGCGCCGCCCCGGCCGTCGGCGGTGCGGTAGGAACCGGCCGCGTGCCAGGTCATGCGGATCATCAACCCGCCGTAGTGGCCCCAGTCGGCCGGCCACCAATCCTGGCTTTCGGTCATCAGGGCGCGGACGTCGCGCTTCACCCCTTCAAAGTCCAGGGTCTTCACCGCCTCGCGGTAGTCGAAGCCCTGGCCCAGGGGATTGGTCTTGCTGTCGTGCTGGTGCAGGATGTCCAGGTTCAGCGCGTTCGGCCACCAGTCCGTGACCGATGCGCCGGTGGTCGTATTGCCGCCGTGCATCACCGGACATTTACCGGCCGACTTCCGATCATCTCCACCCATGTTGCCCTCCGAGTCTTGGCTTCAGGTCTTCGCGCAAGCACCGCAACACCTTGTGGCGGCGCATCCAAGCCGCGGGGCCGCCCGCTCGATCACCTCAGGCTGCGGCAGCTGCGACTTACCCTCAAGCAATTAGCATAGATGATCAATGAGAAAAAATTGTGTCTTCAAATGATTTCGATATGCTGCACTTATGAACCCGATCTCCATGAAGCATCTCCGCTATTTCGAGGCGCTGGCCCGCCTGCAGCATTTCGGGCGGGCCGCCGAAGCCTGCGCGATCTCGCAGCCGGCGCTTTCGCTGCAGATCAAGGAATTGGAAGAGATTCTCGGCTCGCCCCTGGTCGAGCGCGGCTCGAAGCAGATCCATCTGACCGGTTTCGGCGAGATCTTCGCGGCGCGGGCCCATGACATCCTGCGCGCGGTCGATGATCTCGAGGATCTGGCCCGGGCCTCGCGCCGGCCGCTTTCGGGCCGGCTGCGGCTGGGCGTAATCCCGACCGTGGCGCCCTATTACCTGCCGGCGGCGATCAAGACGCTGACGCTGCATTTTCCCCACCTCGACCTGCACCCGCGGGAAGCGGTGACCCAGACCCTGATCGCCGAACTGGCGGCCGGCCGCCTCGACACCGCGCTCGTCGCCCTGCCGGTCTCGGAACCGGGCCTGTTCGAAACGCCGCTGTTCGACGAGGATTTCCTCCTGGTCCGGCCGGCGGCCGATGCGGCGCTGCCGCCGCCGGGCCTGGATACCCTGCCCGATCTGCGCCTGCTGCTCCTTGAGGAAGGTCACTGTTTCCGCGATCAGGCGATTTCCTTCTGCCGGATTCCGGCCGCGCGCTCGAAGGACCTGATGGAGGGGAGTTCGCTCGGCACCCTGGTGCAGATGGTCGGGGCCGGGATCGGCGTCACCCTGATCCCGGAAATGGCGGTGCCGGTCGAGAGCCGCGCCGCGCCGGTCTCGATCGTCGCCCTGCCGGCGCCGCCGCCGTCGCGGACCATCGGCCTCGTCTGGCGGAAGACGCCCCCCCTCGCCCGCCACCTGAATGCGATCGCCGAGGCGTTGCGCACCGCCGGCCGGCCGGGCGGCTGAGGGCGGATCAGGGGTCGAGCGGCCCGATCAGGATCAGCCGGGCCTCGCCCGTTGCGCGGCCGCTGTGATAGACCCCGGCCGGCACCACCCGGTGGTCGCCGGGGCCGAGGGTGACGGCCGGCATCCCCGCCGCCTCGAAGACGATGCTCCCCTCGATGACCAAGGCGAATTCGTCCGCGGCGGCGGCATGGCCCGGGATTTCCCCGGTCACCCTTGCCTCGATCACCGCATTGTCGCCCAGCCAGCCGGTGATGCGGCCGGAAAAGCCGGGCAGGTCGAACCGCGTGCCGACGGGCGGGCGCGGCTTCATGCCGGCGCCCCCTTCCGCGCGACATGGAGGAAGCCGGCAGGGCCGACCGCATGCAGCCCGAGGCGGGCGAGACCGGCCGGCGCCCCCCAGCGGTCCAGGTCTTCCGGGGCATCGAAGCGCATGCGCCGGCCGATGGGGCCGAAGAACGCCCGCATCCGCGCCGCCTGTTCCGGCGGCGTGGTGATGATGGCCAGGGTGCCGCCGGGCTTCAGCACCCGGGCCATTTCCGCCGTCGCCCGCGCGGGATCGGGAAAGAAGAAGAAGGCGTTCAGGCAATAGACCCGGTCGAACCGGCCATCCGCATAGGGCAGCGCGCCGGCATCCCCCTGGTCGAGGTGCAGGCGCCCCGCCGCCACCGCCGCCGCATTCTGGTCCGCGGTGGTGGCCAGCATATCTGTGCTGTGATCGAAGCCGCAGGCGCTCGCCCCCGTCGCCAGGACCCGGGCGAGAAAGGCGCCGCCGCCGCAGCCGACATCGAGGATATGCTCGCCCGGGGCCGGCGGCACTTCGCGCAGCACCGCGTCGAAACCCGGCCGGTGGCCCAGCGCCTTGCGGTACAGCGCCCGGCCGAGCCAGCCCGCGGGGCGGCGGGCGATGCGGTCGGTCAGCCAATCGGCAATGGAGGCGGCCATTTCAGTGTTTTCCTTTCGCGGTCGCGCGGCGGGCGATGGCGACGACGACCAGGGCCCAGGCCAGCAGCACGAGAAGACCGTCGCGATAGCCGAGCGCCCCGGCCAGCGCCACGGCGAGGCTGCCCGCCGCGGTCTCGCCCAGGACCTGGGCCGATTGCAGCAGGGTGAAATCGGTGCCCGCCTGCCCGCCCCGGCCGGCGAAACCCATGAACAGGGTCGAGACGGCGACGGCGGCAAGGCCGGCCCCGGCCGACAGCACCACGATCGCCGCATGGGGCAGCCAGGTCCCGCCCCAGCCCTGGGCGACCGGCAGCCAGAGCCCGAGCCCGAGCCCGGCCAGCAGCAGGCCGGCCACGATCACGCCGCGCGGGCTGAACACGGTCAGCAGCCGGGCCGCGACGGGCGAGGCGGCGATCATGGCCAGCCCGCCGACGAGGGAAAGCGCGCCGATCGCCGCCATCGACCAGCCGTGATCGACCAGCAGCAGGCGGGACACCCCGCCCCCCGCGGTCTGCAGCGTGGCATAGACCGCCGCCAGCGCCAGCAGGCGGAGAACGCCCGGCCGGCGCAGCCCGGCGGCCAGCCGTGCCGGCGCAGCCGCCGCCGGCGCGCCTTCGGACCACAGCAGGACGGGGACCAGCGCCGCGGCGAGGGCCAGGGCGAGAACCAGCAGGCCGCCCGCCGTGCCGATCCCGTCGGCCAGGATCAGGAAGCCCGCGCCGCCGGCCATGAAGCCCGCCATCATGCCGCCGATCTGGAAGGCATTGGCCAGGGCGAGGCGCGATCCCCGCAGGCTCTCGGCGGCGAGGCCGTCGGTCGCCGTATCCTGGGTGGCGCCGGCCAGGGCCGCGACCAGGACCAGGGCGATGATCGCCGGGGCCGCCGCCGCCGTCATGGGCAGGGCCGCCAGCGCTGCCATGCACAGCACCATCAGCCCCTGCATGGTGACGATCCAGGTGCGCCGGCGGCCCAGCGCGCCGATCCAGCGGTTCTCGACCAGCGGCGCCCAGAACAGTTTCACGATCCAGGGCATGCCGGCCAGCGGCACCAGGGCGATCAGGTCGAGATCGGCCCCGCCCGCCCGCAGCAGCACGGGCAAGGCCTCGAAGGCGAAGCCGAGCGGAATGCCCTGGGTGACATAGAGCGCGCCGATCAGGCCGAGGCCGGGCGCGGCCGGCGGCCGGCTCACAGCCGCACCTTCAGCGTAACCCCGAGGGTGCGGCCCTCGGCGGCGACGCCGTAATCGGTGCCGCCCATGCTGAAATACTGGCTGAGATAGCTTTCGTCGGTCAGGTTCCGGCCCCAGACCGTGGCCGCCCAGCGCTCGCCCTCGAGGCCGAGGCGGGCGCCGACGATGTGGGTCTCGCCCTGGAGATAGGCATTGTCGGCCGAAAAGGCATAGGACGAGCGGAAGGCATAGTCCACCGCGCCGCTGAGGAAGAGGCCGCCGCCGATCTCCCGCCCGAAATGGGCGCCCGCCGAAACGCTGTGCCGCGGCGCATAGGGCAGCCGGTTGCCGGCGTGATCGGCGCCGAGGATAGCGTCCCTGAAGTCGTCGTAGGTGGCGTCGAGCCAGCCGTAGCCGGCGGAAAGGCCGAGCCCGGCGCCCAATTGCACCGCGCCCTCGATCTCGAAGCCCTGGGACGTGGCGGCCGCCGCATTGCGGATCACCCGGGTGACCGGGCTCGTATAGACGACGGCCTGCTGGTCCTGCCAGTCGATATGGAACAGGGCGGCGTTCAAGGTCAGGCGGTCGCCCCACCAGGTGGTCTTGGCGCCGACCTCATAGGTGACGGTCACTTCCGGGTCATAGCGGTTGGGCTGGCCGTTCACGTCGATGAAGGGGCTGATGCCGCCGGACTTGTAGCCCCGGCTGACCTTGGCATAGGCGACATCGCCGGGGGCGAAGCGCCAGTTGAGGGCCAGCTCGGGCGAGACATCGTCGAAGGCGGCATCGTCGACCGCCTTGCCCGGGGTGCCGAACATGAAGGTGCCGCTCGGGGTCGAGGTTTCGGCGACCGCCGATTTCTCCTCATGGGTGTAACGCAGGCCGCCCACCAGTTCGATCGCGGGGACGATCCGGTAGCCAAGCTCGCCGAAGACGGCATAGGTATCGGTCGTCTGGTCGTAGGTGGTGCGGCTCCACAGCGCGCGGGGCACGCTGGCGAGTTCGTAGAACTGGTCGCCGTCGAACATCTCGTGCATGTAATAGAGCCCACCGAGCCAGCGGAGGCGCCCCGCCCCGGTCGAGGCCAGGCGGATCTCCTGGCTGATCTGGCGCTGCCATTCGGTCTGCGCCTGGGCGAGGACGGGAAAGGCGGTGAAATCGCCGTCCAGCACCGCATCCATCTCGTGCCCGCGCAGGGCCGAGACGGCGGTCAGCGCCATGCCCTCGAAGGCATGGTCGAGGCGGATGGCAAGGCCGCCGATGTCGCGGCTGTTCGCCGCCGGGTAATCCTGCTCGGTGGCATGGTCGAAGGCGAGGCCGAGAGGGGCGTACCACAGGCCGCCGTCGTCGCGGATGCTGGTGTAATCCACCGAGACCTTGAGGTCGGTGGCAAGGCCGAGCGGGCCGGCCAGCACCGCGCGGCCGGCAAAGGCGCCGGTGTCCGACACGGTCTCGCCATCCGCCCGGTTGTCGATGAAACCGTCCCCGCCGGTCCACGACAGGCTGGCCCGCACCTCGAAATTGCTGCCCTCGAGCGGGGCATCGACCGTGGCCTTCACCCGCCCGGCCGGCCCCGTGCCCAGGCTGCCCTCCAGTTCGATGCCGGGATCGCCCGGCTCCCGCAGGATCAGGTTCACCGCGCCGCCGATGGTGTTCTTGCCGTAAAGCGTCGACTGCGAGCCGCGCACCACCTCGATCCGCGCCGCATCGTCGAGGAAGGCGGGATAGCCGAAGGGACGGGCGATATAGACATCGTCGAGGAAGACGCCCACCGCCGGCTGGCGATCGACCCCGCCCGAGATCCCGAGCGAGCCGATGCCGCGGATGGTCAGCGGCCCGCCCTGCGGGCTGAACACGGTGTTCAGGCTGCCGAAGGCCGCGTCCTCCAGGTCGTCGACGGCGCCCCGGCCGATGGCATCGGCCGTGATCACGGTCACCGCCACCGGGGCTTCCTGCGCCGCCTCCTCGCGCCGGCGGGCGGTAACCGTCACGGTTTCGAGCGTGATCGCCTGCCCCTCCTCCGCCTCCGCGAGGGCCGGACGGCCGGGCGTCGCCGCCAGGGTGACGGCGCTGCACGCCAGCGCGAAACGCAAGACCCGGTAAGCCATGTTCCCAACCCCGTCTGTTACAGACGCCCCTTATCGGCCGGGGCCGGGGGCGCGGACAACAACGGGGGCTTTCGGGTTTCGGACTCAGTCTTTCGGGATCGCGCGCCCGGCGAAGGCCGTGGGCGAGCGGCCGAAGCGGCGGCGGAATTCGGTGGCGAAATGGGCCGGCTGATAGCCGAGGCGATAGGCGACGGACGCGATCGAAGTCTCCCCCGCCTCGATCAGGCGCCGCGCCTCGTCCAGCCGGCGCCCCTTGACGAAGGCATAGACCGGCTGGCCGAAAAGATCGGCGAAGCCCTGGCCCAGCTTGCGGGCATTGAGCCCGACCCGGCGCGCCAGGTCCGGCACGGCGGGCGGATCGCTGAGTTCGCGGACGAGAATGTCCCGCGCCTCGTGGAAGCGTTCGATGTCGCGGGCGGACCAGCGGCGGCCGGCATCGGCGACCTGCCGCCGTTCCCCCGCGAGCGCCAGGGCGCCGGCCATCATTTCCATCGCCTTGCCGGTCATGTAGAGGCGCCGGGCCCCGCCGTCCAGCCGGCAGGCCAGCATCTGCCAGGCGATCGCCGAGGCGGTATCGACCGCCACCCCCTCGACGAGGCCGGTCAGCCAGCCGGGCATTTCCCCCAGCAGGTCCTCGATCCGGTCGTCGGCGATGCGCATGAAGACGCCGGACATGGGGCCGTCGCTCAAGGCCTCGTGGCGGCTCTCGAAACTGCGGTCGGCCAGGAACAGGGCGGACTTGCCCCGGCACCAGCGCCGTTCGCCCAGGGCCGACTGGTCGACCACGACATTGCCCTGCAGGACGACGCCGAACCAGAGGCCGGGCGCCATGGCGCTGGACCAGACCGCCCCCTTCGCCACCTGTGCGGTGTCGAGGAAGACTTCCACGCCCGTGCCCTGAATGACCTCCATCGCCGTGATCCCGCCTCGCCGACCGTCCGGCCAGCATGCGGTATACGCAAATCACTCTCAATCGCAGAAATGACGATCGCCATCGGCGGGGCGCGGCCTTCAGCAGATGTCGGGCGGCAGCATCCGGCGCACGGTGAGCGGCAGCAGCAGGCGCGACATCGACAGCGGGACGAGATGCGACTGCAGCCAGAGATCGAATTTCCGGCGCGGCACATAATGCCGTGCCCCCCGGCGCGCCATGCGCTGGAGATAGCCGACCCGGGCGCGCAGGCGGTCTTCATAGCGGGCCTGGGCCGCGGCCAGGGGTTGCCGGGCCAGTTCCTCGGCCAGGATCCAGGCGCCCGCCAGCGCCATGCCCGTGCCGACGGCCTGCTTCTGCCCGAAGGCCGGACGGTCACGGTCGGCCCCGCCGCCGCGCCCGCCGCCGGCCAGCCCGGGACCGAGGCCGGGGGCATCGCCGTGCTGATGCAGCGGGCGACCTTCTGGCGCCAGCGCCAGCGGCTGGACATGGCCCAGTCCATGCTCGACCAGGCCCTGGCGATCGACCCCAGCCATCCCGATGCCCTGTTCCAGTCCGGCCTGATCGCGGTCGAGACCGGCAAGCGCGCCGAAGCCGAGGCCTATCTCGCCCGGCTGGCGGCGGCGAAGCCCGGCGATGTCCGCATCGAGCGGCTGAAGATGGCCATGGACCGGGGGCAGATTTCCGCCGCGGTGATCGAACAGGCCCGCCAGGCCGCCCGCGACGGCGACAATGAGAATGCGGTCAAGTTCTACCGGCAGGCCTTCGCCGGCCTGCCGCCGCCGCTCGAATATGCGCTCGAATATTTCATGGCGCTGGCCGGCACGGTGGAAGGCTGGAGCGAGGCCCGCACCCGGCTCGGCGACATGCTGGCCCGCAGCCCGGCGGACGACGGGCTGAAACTCTCCTACGCCCGCGTCCTCACCTATCGCGAGGCCAGCCGGCGCGAGGGCATCGCCCTGCTCGCCGCCATGGCCCCCACCTCGCCCGAGGCCGACAGGTCCTGGGGCGAGGCCCTGGCCTGGCTGGATGCCGCCCGCGCGGACGAGGCTTTGTACAAAGCCTATCTCGCCGCCCATCCGGACGATCAGGCGGTGGCGGCGCGCTGGGCCCGGGCGATCAAGCCGCTCGAACCCGATACGCCGGACAATGCGGTCCAACTGGGCCATATCGCCGTCCAGGCCGGCAAGCTGGACGAAGCCCGGGCCCTGTTCGCCAAGGCCCTGGAGCTCGACCCGAACCACGCCAATGCCATGGCCGCCCTGGCCTCGCTCCTGGCCCACGACGGCAAAACCGACGAGGCCCGCGCACTGCTCGAACGCGCCTTCGCCCTCGATCCCGCGCTGCGGACGAGGGCCGCCGGCCTTTACGAGACCACCGTCTTCTACGGCGCCTATCAGCGGGCCAATGCCGCCTTCAAGGCCGGCCGCCCCGGGGAGGCGGAACGCCTGCTCCGCCCCCTGCTCGACGGCCGCCACCAGGACCGCCACCTCGCCGTGGCGCTGATGGCCCGGGCCATGGCGGCGCAGAAGAAATATGCCGAGGCCGAGAAATATTTCCGCGAAGCCCTGGCCCGCAGCCCGAAGGACCAGGGCCTGGTCGACGGCCTCTACGGCGTCCTGGTCGATGCCGGCAAGACGGCGGCGGCCGACGCCCTGGTCCCCCGGATCTCCCCCGCCCTTCGCGAGGGGGCGGGCAAAAGGGCCGCCCAGGCCGAGGCGGAAGCGGCGAAAGCCCGGGCGGAAACCCTGGCCCGCGCCGGCGACATCGACGGCGCCCTGGCCGCCTATCGCGGCGCGATCGGCAAATCGCCGGACGATCCCTGGCTGCGCCTCGCCTATGCCCGGCTGCTGCGCCGCCAGGGCCAGCAGCAGGCGGCGGCGGAGACCATGGGCCCGCCGCTGGCCCGGCCGGCCCCGATGCCCGCCGCCTTCCACGCCGGCGCCCTGTTCGCCCTCGACGCCGGCCGGCTGATCGAGGCCGGAACCCTGTTGAACGCCATTCCCGGGCCGGCGCGGACGCCGGAAATCGTGAAACTGGCCGACGACATCGGCCATCGGCTGCAAACCGCCCAGGCCCGCGCCGCCGTCGCCGCGGGCGACCGGGACCGCGGCCTCGCCTCGCTGCGCGCCCTGGCCCGGCGCGGCGATCTCACCCCCGCCCAATGGGGCGAGGTCGCCAGCGGCCTGGCCGAATTCGGCGATACCGCGGGCGCCCTGGCCATCGCGCGGCGGGAATTGGCGAAGCCGCCCGCCGCCTCGGCCAGCCTGTCAGATTATGCGGCGCTGATCGGCCTCGTCGGCCGCCACGGGACGCCGGCGGAAGGCGAAGCCCTGGTCGCGCGCTTCCGCTCCAAGGCCCGCACGCCCGAGGAAATCCGCCAGATCGCCGAGATGGAAGCCGGCCAGATCGCCGCCCGCGCCGACAGATTGCGCACCGGCGGGCAGATCGAACCGGCCTTCGCCCTTCTCGAACCCGCCCTCGGCCGGTCGCCCGACAACCCGGCCCTGCTCGGGGCGCTGGCCCGGATCTATGTCGATGCCGAGATGCCGGACGAGGCCGAAGCCCTCTACGACCGCCTGCTGGCGCAATCGCCCGAAGACGAAGGGGTGATCATGCAATTGGTCTGGCTGGCCATCGGCCGCCAGGATTTCCACAAGGCGCGCCGCCTGCTCGATCCCGTGCTGGAGCGGGGCACGGCGGATTACCAGGCCCATTACGCCGACGGGCTGCTGCTGCGCCAAGACGGCCTGAACGGCGCCGCGATCGAGGCTTTCGAGCGCGCCCAGAGCCTGCGCCAGCAAGAACTCGGCGGCGTGCCGGCGGGCATGAACGGGGCCGGCAGCACGCAGTTTCCCCAACCCCCCGCATTTCCCCAACCCCCTGTCCAGAATTTCCAGTAAAGGCGGAATGGTAACATGAGCAGTATCCTGGCCGGCCTCGTCGTGCTCGTCCTCGGCGACAGCCATCTGGTCCACCCCGGTGGCCTGATCGACACTTTGCCGGCCGAACTCGCGGCCCGCGGCGCCACCGTCTATGCCTATGGCGCCTGCGGTTCCACCCCCGTCGACTACCTGACCCCGAAAACCACCGACTGCGGCCGCGCCTCGCGCGAGGGGACGGGCGCGGTCAAGCGCGACTTCACCCAGGGCCTGCCGGTCTGGAACGCCCGCGACCTGATCGCCCAGAAGAAGCCCACCCTGGTGATCGTGGTCATGGGCGACACGCTCGGCGCCTACAAGAGCGCCACCCTGCCCAAGGCCTGGGTCTGGGATCAGGTGACGGCGCTGACCGGCGAACTGACCTCGGCCTCGCTGTCCTGCGACTGGATCGGCCCGCCCTGGGGCAAGCCGAGCGAAGCCTTCGGCAAGACCCCGGACCGGGTGCGGGAAATTTCGGGTTACCTCGGTCAGGTCGTCAGCCCGTGCCGCTATATCGATACCACCGCTTTCGCCGCGCCCGGCGCCTGGGGCAGCATCGACGGCCAGCATCTCGACGATGCCGGCTACAAGGCCTGGACCAAGGCCATCGTCGCCTCGATCGAACAGCAGACGACCGCGCCGGCCCCCGCCGCGGCCAAGCCCTCCAGCGGTGACCAGCCGTGGTGAGGGCGGTCCTGTTCTGCCTTGCCGCCGCCCTGCCGGCGACGGCCGCGGCGGAAGCCATGCTCTATGAAACCGGGCCGGGCGTCCCTTCCGGTTACGTCCGCTTCCTGAACGCGAGCGCGGCCCCGGTGGCGATCCGCGCCGGCGGCGCCGCGATCGAGCTTGGCGCCGGCAGCTTCAGCCGCTACCAGGCCATTCCCTCGGGCGCGGAGCAGCGGGCCAAAGCCGGCGTCGGCGGCACCGCGCAGGAAGTGCGGGTCACCGCCGCGACCGATGAATTCGTCACCGTCGCCATCGTCGCCGGCGCCGCCCCCCTGCTGATCCGCGACCTGCCGCAGGACTTCAACGCCCTGAAGGCCGACATCGCCTTCCTGAACGCCGATCCGGCCTGCGCCGATGCCGCCATGCGGGCGGGCGCCCGCAAGACCGTGGTCTTCGAGCGGATCGCCCCCGGGGCCATGGCGCGCCGGCTGGTCAATCCGGTCGAAGCCGTGATCGAGGCGGCCTGCGGCACCGATCCGGTTACGGGCAGCGTCGACCTCGGCATGCTCGCGGCGCGCGGGCGTTACAGCATCGCGGTGATCCCGGACGGCGCAGGTGGCCACAGGCTGGTCGGCGGCCGGGACGAACAGGCGAAATATGATTGACCCCTCGGGGTCGGAGTCCGCTTCATGGTTTTCGCCTCGGTCGAGTTCCTGACCCTGTTCCTGCCCCTCTTCCTGCTCTGCTACGCCCTGGTGCCGGCGGGCGGGCGGAACTGGGTGCTGCTGATCGCCAGCTGGGCCTTCTACGGCTGGTGGAAGCCGGTCTTCCTGCTGCTGCTGATCGGGGTCACGGTCTTCAGCTATTTTTGCGGCCTCGCGATCGAGGCCGCGCGCAGCGACGCGGAAAAGCAGCGCCGGCTGGCCCTGGGGGCGGCGGCCAATCTTCTCGTCCTCGGCTGGTTCAAATATGCCAACCTGCTGGTCGGCACGACGAACGAGGGACTGGCCCTGTTCCATCTGGGCGCCATTCCCTGGGAGACGGTGATCCTGCCGATCGGCGTCTCGTTCTACATCCTCCAGGCCATTTCCTATCTTTACGACATTCGGCGCGGGACCATAACGCCCGAGCGCGATTTCGTCGCCTTCGCCGTCTACAAGGCGTTCTTCACCCAATTGGTGGCGGGGCCCGTCATCCGCTACAGCTGGATCGACAAGGAACTCACCCGCCGCGACCTGCGCTTCGACAATTTCGCCAAGGGCAGCCGCCGCTTCATGCTCGGCTTCTGCATGAAGGTATTGATCGCGGATCAGCTGGCCGGGCTGGTCGATCTCGTCTTCGCGCTGCCGGCGCCGTCGCTGGCGGATGCCTGGCTGGGCGCGCTCGGCTATACGCTGCAGCTCTATTTCGATTTCGCCGGCTACAGCGCCATGGCGATCGGCCTTGCCCTCATGCTCGGCTTCCATTTCCCCGAGAATTTCAACGATCCCTATCTCTCGACCAGCATCCAGGAGTTCTGGCGGCGCTGGCACATCAGCCTGTCGGGCTGGCTGCGCGACTATCTCTATGTCGCCATGGGCGGAAACCGCCAGGGCGAGGCGCGCACCTATGCCAACCTGATCCTGACCATGGCGATCGGCGGGCTGTGGCATGGCGCGGCCTGGACCTTCATGGCCTGGGGCCTGGTGCATGGCATCGCCCTCGCCGTCGAGCGGGCCGGACGGCGGCGTGGCATCGCCCTGCCCACCGTCCTGGCCTGGCCGGCGACCATGGCCCTGGTCATGCTGGCCTGGACCCTGTTCCGGTCGACCAGCTGGCAGATGGCGGAAACCATGCTGCTGGGGCAGGTCGGCTGGTACGGCATCGGTCTCGGCGATGCGGTCCGGGTCGCGTTGCATCCGACCGTCACCCTGTGGCTGGCGGCGGGCGTCGCCGTCGCACTCTGGCCGGCGGTGCGGGGGCGGCTGGCCGGCGCTCTTGCCCTGGTTCCCGGCTGGTGGCACGGCCTCTGGCCCGTGCTCGCCTTCCTCTATGCGCTGGCCGCCCTGAAGGAACGTGAAACCGTGCCCTTCCTCTATTTCCAGTTCTAGGAGGGGCAGCGGATGGAACATGATCGCGGCCGTCTTGCCGGCATCGTCCTGATCCTCGTCCTCGCGGTCGGGCTGGTCTCCGGCGTGCTCGCCCTTGGCGGCGACGGGGGGCGGCAGATGCTGGCCCGCTTCACCCCGGGGGACGTGGCGGACGGCACGGCCACCGCGGCCCTGTCCCGCCACCTGAACGAGGACCTTCTCGGCGGCGCCGCCCTGGCGCGGACGGCGCGGGCCGCCAATTGGCTGGTGCTGGGCGACCTCGGCGAGCAGGTGCGGGCCGGCTGCGCCGGCTGGCTCTTCCTCCGCGAGGAGATGGACCTTCATCCCGGCGCGGCTTCGGCCCGCGACCGGCGGGCGGGTCTGGTCGCCGCCGCCGACCGCCTGCTGAAGGCCCGGAACATTCACCTGACCGTCGTGGTCGTCCCGGACAAGAGCCGGGTCCTGGCGGCGGCGCGCTGCGGCCTGCCCCGGCCCGCCGCCCTGGACGCCCGCCTCGACCGCTTCAACGCCGCGCTGGCGGCCGCCGGGGTCGATCACCTCGAGGCCCTGCCCGTGCTGGCGGGCACCGCGGAGCCCTATTTCCGCAGCGACACCCATTGGACCGAAGCGGGGGCGCAGGCGGTGGCCGCGGCCCTGGCCGAGCGGCTGCGCAGCGCAAATGCGGCGCCCGAACCCGGCCCGCCGGTCCCCGTCACCCCCGGCGACGACCACGAGCGCCTGGGGGACCTGATCCGTCTCGCCGGCCTCGACCGGCTTCCCACCCCCTTTCGCCCGGCGGGCGATTGGGTCGCGGAAAGCCGCATCGCCATGCCGGCGGTGGTCGCGGACGATCTTCTCGGCGAGATGGCGGGGCCGCCGGTCGTGGTGATCGGCAGTTCCTTTTCGCGGAACGGCAATTTCATCGGCTTCCTGGCCGCCGCCCTGGCCGCCCCGATCGGCGATCTGGCGCGGGACGGTGCGGGTTTCGCCGGCGCCGCCGAACCCTATTTCCGGGATGCCGCCTTCACCGGGACACCGCCCCGGGCGATCGTCTGGGAAATCCCGGAACGGGTGCTGGACGCCCCCTTCGGCACGGTCGAGGAAACCTGGGCGGCGCGGCTGGCCGCCGGCTCACTGTGACAGGCGGTTGCGGTCGCCCAGCCAGGACGACAGCAGCGGCTCGATCGCCTCGGCCAGGCGCGCCTGGGCGGCGGCATCCGGGTGCAGGGCGGGACCGGGCGGGTCGTTCCGGGGATCCATGTAGAGGCTGACATCGGTCGCCCCGTCCTTCAGGAAGCGATAGCCGGCATCCATGAAGGTCACCTGCCGGTCGGCGGCATAGCTGTTGGCCAGGGCGGTGTTGACCGCAAGGTCGGTGGCCGATTTCCAGTCGCTGATCCCGCTCGGCAGGATACCCAGGACCAGGATCCGGGCCTTGGGCACCCTGGCCCGCAGGCGGCCGACGATGGCATCGATCCCCGCCTTGGTCTCGGCCGCGCCGCGACCCTGGATGGTGTCGTTGGTGCCGATCAGGACCACCGCCGCCTTGGGCGAGATGCCGCCGATCTCGCCATTGTCGAGGCGCCACAGGACATTGCCGGTATTGTCGCCGTTGAAGCCGAGGTTGACCGCCTGCCGGCCGCCGTAGAACCGGTTCCACAGCCCGAGGAAATCATAATTCGGCGCCGTGCTGCCCAATTCGTAGTTATGGGTGATGGAATCGCCGATGAAGACAAGGTTGACCGGCCCCCGGCGCAATTCCGCCAGCTTGTCCCGATGCCGCTTTACCCACCAGTCATCCGGCCGGGGCGTCGGCGGCAGCGCCAGCCCCTCTGCGCCGGCCCCCCGCGCAAGGCCGACCGCACCGGCCGCCGCCGCCAGGGTTCCCAGTACGAACTGACGCCGGGTACCGGCAGCCGACATGGACATGGAAGGTTCCAACCTGCTCATCATGACGGCCATTCGGCCACGCGATACGCCGCGTGTCCAGCCGCCTGATCACTCCCACTCGATTCTCTCAAACCATCGTAACGGGCTGATTTTTAAGCGCAAAATCTTTCTTCTGACGGTCAAAACCCGACCGTCGAGCCGTCAAAATTCTTCGCTTTTGATTTCAAAGGAAAATTCGCGCGATTTGGATTTAGCGCGGTTTCATCGTCTATCGACAACGATCGGTCAATTTTTTCGCGCCATCAACCATTCAGGGCACTGCGCGCCGATGCGAGAAAAGACCGTCACCGTTCATAGCACAGGACGTTCGTACTCACCATGCACTCAACGTCTCGCCCCCTTCCGGATCTACTCCCCGGGTCGGGTGACTTGATGCAAAGCGAATGAGCGGATAGGCAAACGCCTCTGGCTGCGGCGATGTGGAAGGACACATGGCCAGCAAAGGTCCGAGATGGTGACGAGAAGGCAGCGGCGTAATGGCTCGGTGCGCTAAGCCCATCCACTAGCCGGTTTCGAGTCCGGTCCGCAGCAAATCGTCGGGATCGGCATCGATGCCGCGACGCTCTATGCCTGTTGTATCAAGCCGCCGCTCTCTACACGATCCTGCAATATTGCGATAAGACCAGCCATGACCAAGAGCATGAAATGGCTGCAGGCGAATGCGCCCGGATTCAATCATCTCGCCAAAGACGAGCAGGCCGCGATTACTGACTTCGCGCTACTCTGGAGCCTATTCGAGTCGCGGGTCCTCAACACCCAGGGCAATGTCAAGGCGATCTGCGACACGGTCGAGGCTTGGCAGAACGCCGGGATGCTCGACGCTGACGCCTTCGACGCCGAACTCGCCTATTTCCGGCAACGCTATTACGCCGATGGCGCCTTCACCTATCACTTCCACCATCTGCATTTCAGGAATCCCGACCGAGAGGCCTTGGTGCGCGCCGTGATCGACGGCGGCGACAACGACCCATGCAGCCGCGTCACGGCCGTCCTCATCATCGTCTTCCGCTACCGCAACAACCTCTTCCACGGGGTAAAGTGGCAGTACAAGCTGCAAGGCCAGCTCGGCAATTTCAGCACCGCGAACGATGTGCTCATGAAGGTGCTGGAACAGCACGGCGCGCTCGCTGACGGATAAGAGCGCCGACGCACGCCCCCGACGGCCGGAGTTGTCCATGCCTGACACCAACGACGACGCCATCCCGCCAAACCTCGCCAGCCTTCATGCTGGCGAAGAATTCCTGCGCGGCAAGGCGATCGGCCTCGTCGCCGGCGACGGGCGCCTGCGGCTGCACCTGGCCATCACCGAAGCGGCCATGGATCTCGCAGATGTCCTGCGCCAATTCGAAACCGCCGACGAGGACCTCAAGGTCATCCAATTGCTCGGGATGCGCACCTTCAATGCCTTCGGCGCGAGCGTGAAGCTTGCTCTATCGGGCTACGGCCAAAACAGCGCGCTCATCCTGCGTGACGTGTTGGAGACGGTCTTTCTGATCGACTATTTCGCCGGCGACCGGACCCTGATCGAGCGCTGGCGCTTCGCCGACAAAAAGCGCTTCGCGATGTACGAAATGTTCTCCGAGCTCGCCGGCCATCCCACCATGAAGTCTGCCTTCATGATGCGACCGCAGCGCGACGGCGACGCGGTCATCGGCCCGTTCATGGAGACGACGACCTTGGAAGCCGTCGTCTCCGAAATGGGCCGCCTCGCGATCCAGGTTGGCGAACAGCTCAACCTCTTCTTTCCGGCCGACTGGCCGCAGGGCCTTCCGAGCCGGCTCGCCTTCGCCAAGCTCAAGCAGCGCTGGGTCGCAACCTTCTACCCGAGCCCCAGCCCCGCAGCACCGAAGTCTGACGAGCCAGGCGGCGCGTGACCGCCGGGCTTGTCGTCTACGATCCGCCGGATATCCGGGCCCAGACACGGCGCCAGAAGCCCGGTTCCTCCCTGGGCGTAGCAGGCTGTTCCGAAGGTTCGACCTTCGGCGACTCCCCGTAGAAGCGCGCTTTGGCGGTGCGATCCCGACGGCGCTCGGCTTCGACCTGCTCGTCGCTCCAAGGGCCGGCTTCGACCACCTTGCCGCGGTCGATCACATAATGTGACCGGCACTTCAGCGTCCAATTGCCGATCGACGGGCGCAGCGAGATGGTCTCACCGTCGAAGGTCATCTTCCAGTCCGTCGGCGTGAAGGGCGCCACGACCTCCTCGCCGCAACCGCAGCAGCAGCTGTGGGCCGATGTCGCATATTCCATTGAGACATAGAGAATGCCTGGCTCAAGGCGCTCCGGGATGTGCTCGACGAAACGATGCTCGAGTCGCTTGTGCCGTATCACCCGAGGTCTCCGTTGATCAGCATGTTGCCGTCAGTCGTATAGGTGCAGTGATGCTCGCCCTCGAGATCACGGTAGAAGCCGCGGATCTTCTTCCACTTGACGACCGCGAGGACCGCATTCAGGGCGTTGAGGTCCGCGACCTGGATGTTGGAGGCGTAGATGTCCTTGGCGCCGCCGCCGACGAAGGAGATGCGCTGGCGAGCATGATCCCGCTTCTCCGGCGTGCTGGCGGTCACCCGCAGGATACCGCCGAGCGACCCCTCGTCGAGCTCGAGGCCCATGCCGACATCGACGAACGCGGCGCCGATCGCCTCAAGCTTCTCGACGATCAACCGCTTCGCTTCGCCGGCGTCGAGCGACAGGAACGCGAAGGTGACGCCGTCGAGAAGGTGCACGTTGTCGGCTCCGAGCTCGACATCGTGCGCCACGATGTTGCGGTGCATCCGGCTGTAGATGCGCTTCAGATAGTCGACCTTCTTCGGTGCCTCGCGCAGTTCCTCCAGGGTCGGCGCGCCCGGCGCCCGAAAAGCGTTGTGGGTCAGGAACTCGTCGCTGTCGAAGAGCCGAATCTCGCGGACCGGCGTCTTGGCGACGAAGTCCAGGATGTAGCCGCCGGTGCCGCCGCCGCCGATGATGGCGACCCGCTCGTTGACGAGCCGCTCGGTCAGGATGCCGATACCGACACGGTCGGAGGCGGTCTCGACATAGTTGAAGACGCTGTCCTCCTCCTCTTCCGGCTCGCGGAAGGTGCGGGGGGTCATGCCGGGCTTCAGCACCGCGGCCGGGCCCGCGATGATGTTCGCGTAGCTCGTCATCTTGTGGTGGTAGTCCGTGTAGCCGCCATCCGGCTTGCTCGAGAAGCTGTGCGTGGCTTTCAGACCGTGGCCGAGGTCGAAGGCCCCGGCCTGATGCGAGATCCCCTGGATAGGCGTCCCATCGGCGCGGCACGGAAAGTCGCCGTCCCAATGGACGACATGGGTGTCGGGTCTGCGCGTCGCATCGCCGGCCAGCGTGAGGCTCGAGATGAGGGTGCCGATGCGCACCTCGCGACGCGCATCGACATAGGGCACCTCCCGCATGACGAGATGCCCGCCCTGCCGCAGGACGAAGTAGCCTTCGTCCCGCAGCCGCTTGAGGTCGGGATTACGACTGAACAGTTCGCGTGACATTGAACACCGTGCCTTTCTTCTTGACGTCGACCGAGCCGCCAGCCCCGAGTTCGCCCGCGTGCGGCGTCGACGCCGCGTGCCGGTAGGTCATCGAGAAGACGACGTTCGGCTCGTGCTGGCCCGGGAAAGCGAGCTGGACGATCTGCTCGAACGTGACCGTGCGGGCGCTCACCGTGCGCGGCCGCGAATTGACGATGATCTCGAACGTCAGCCGCGCGGTGATGAACCGCTCGATGCCGGGCTCGGCCAGATCGATCAGCTCGCCATGCTCGATCAGGCGATCTTCGCCGCCGGGGACCTCGAGGAAAACGCCTTCCCCCTCGCCCGGCTTGGCGAGCCCGTAGAGCACCGTGCCGCTGATGACCGGCTTGCCCCAGCGCAACTCGTCGTCGTTCAAGGTGAGCTTGAAGTCGCGATCCGTCAGGAAGGCGACGAACCGCTCGGCGCCGTGCTCGCGCAGGTCGAAGGGCTCGTTCAGCCGCACGTCCTCGAAGTCGCCCGAGGGCAGGATCGCGAACAGGCTGTAGCCGTCCCGCGGGTCCAGGGCGCCGGCCTCGAGCAACTGACGGCCGAGCGGCACGGGGTCGCTCACCTGACGGGACTGGAAGTTGAGGTCGCCCTGCGCGAGGAGGAAGCGATACCCCTGCGCCGGACGCAGCGCCCGGCCTTCGCGCAGGGCGTCGCCGAGGTCGTCGTATTCAAGAAGCTCTTCGGTGTTCATAAGATTGGGTCCTTAGGTTCTGCCGCGGCGATGCAGCGGCTCTAAGGGTCCAATCGGGGCGAGATCCGCCGACCGGTAAGGTCAGGCGAACTTTTTTCGCAGAGGGCCGTCGGGGGTCTGCCCGCAGATGAAGAAGGCCGGGCAATTCGGGCAGGTGCGCGACGACACCTCTGCCGGAAACCGCCCAGCGCGGATGTCGCCGAGAAACTTGGCGAGCTTGTCCTTGCGCCCCTTCAACTCCCGATCCGACAAGGCCAGCGCATGCGTCTCGCCATCGGAAAGATGGACGAGCTCCGCGACGGCGCCGGGAAAGGCCTGCTGGACCGCCAGCATTAGCGCCGCCGCGCCGACATCCTTGCTCTCGGCCGACCGCCTATGGCCCGTGCGGATACGGCGGACGGTCCGGACCCCGTCCGGCCGCACCAGCACCTCGTCCGGCCGAACGATGATCTCTTCGCCGCCGAAATTGAGGCTGAGCGCGACCGGCGCCTCGGCGACCGCGTCGGCGCGATTGGCCAGGAGGAAGCGCAGCATCGCCAGTGCCAGGTCGCGGAATTCTGCGCGATAGCCATGGTCGCCGAGGCCCTGACCGGCAAGCGCCGCGTCGGTGCGATCCTCCAGGTCCCGCTCGGTTATAGGGCTATCCGACGTGATCACCCCCTCGACCACCACGCGCACCGCCTCGTGAAGGTGCATGAAGGCGGTGGCGGTCCGCCGCCCGCCGACCTGCAAGACATGCGTGTAGAAGAAGCGGCGCGGGCAGGACTCATAAAGGGCTATTTGCGCGGCCCCGAACTGCAGCCGTCCATCGACGATCAACTCGATGCCCTGAGCTTCCGCCGCCATGGGAAGCGGCCGCGCCGGCACGACCGAACGGCGCGTCAAGTTGGTCCCGAGACGGTCGAGGAATGGCGATAGCGGTCGATTGTGGCCGTTGCTCTTCTCGGTCGGCGCATAAAGGACCAGGCGGTCGCGGGCGCGCGACTGCGCCACGTAGAATAGGCACTCCTGCTCCTCGGCCTGGTCCGCGCGGAACGCCTCCAGCGCGCTGCCCTGGGCGCCCGCGATCATGCCGTCGGGCGCCGGACAGGGCGGCGCCGGCGGCGTGCGCGGGATGGTGTCGCTGTTGAGCCCCGGAATATGGACGCCGCCGAACTCCAGGCCCTTTGCGCCGTGGATCGTCATCAGCCGCACGGCGTCGAGATGCTGGGCGGCCGCCGGCAACTGGCGCAGGTCGCGATCGTCGCCGAGACGGACAAGCCTGCGCACCCGATCGAGCACGCGCGTGATCCGCAGTCCGCGGCCGGCCGGCTGGACCCGCAGGAAGTTGAGGAACTGCCAAATCGCGATGCCGCGCGTGCGATCGGCTAGGTCCGCCGACCCGCCAAGGCGCGCGGCGATGCGGGTGCGATCGAGCAGCAGCGTCGCGAGCACGGTCCAGGGCGCAGCCGTTTGGTCGAAACCGCTGAGCGCGGCCGCGAGCTTGGCGAGCGCCTCGCGGCCGGCATCGCTGACGCCGGGGATCGCATCCACCTGCTGGAGCCAGCTGCCCGGGGCGTGGTCGGCCGCCCGCAGATGCTCGAAGATCGCCGCCACGTCCGCAAAGGACATGGTGAAGTCGGGCCAGCAGGCGATGCGCACCAGGCCCATGGCGCGCCGATCGACAAGGACGGAGAGCAAGGCCAGGAGATCCTTGACCTCGGCCCGCTCGAACAGGCTGCCCAGAAACAGCACGGGCACACCAAGCCGCTCGAGGTCCTGCCCGATCGTCGACAGCTTCTCATTACCGGTGCAGAGGACCGCCTGGTCACGATAGGCATAGCCCTCGCCGCGAAGCGCCTCGATCGCGTCGGCCAGGGCCACTTGCTGCTGCTCGGCGCGCTGCACGGTGCGCAGTTCGGGCTTCTGACCATTGCCGTCGCGCTCCGCGTCGAGACCGCTGTCGGCGTCGCCCGCGCGCATCGTGATCGCGAAGCCGGAGAAGCTGGCGACGATCTCCGGTACTGAGCGATAGTTGCGCTTCAAGCGGCCGTGCTTGCCGCCGGGAAAGTCCTCCTTCCCAAACCGGGTCATGTTGAAGGACGACGCACCCCGAAACCGATAGATCGACTGCTTGGCGTCGCCGACCATCCAAAGATTGCGACCGTCTGGCCGCAGCGCGCTCAGCAAGCGCACGCTGCTGCGGTTCACGTCCTGATACTCATCGACCAGGACGTGGTCATATTGCGCCTGCAGCGTTGCGCGGATGGCCGCGTCGGTCTCGAGCAGCCTGACCGGCAGGGCGACAAGGTCCCCGAAGTCGACGCAATGCGCGTTGCGCTTGAGCTGTTCATAGGCGGCGTAGACACGGGCCACCTCGCCGGCGCGTTCGGCGGCCTCGCGTCCATCAGGGTCGCGAGCTTTGGCAAGCATGGCGTCGGCGAGCGCGGCATAGGTTTCGGCGTCGACCACCTCGTCCTTTGCCCGCGACACGGCGGCCAGCATGTCGGCGATGATCTGGGTCGGATCGTAGAGATTGCGGTAATGCGCGAGCCTCAGCCGCGGGAACTCCTCCTCGAGGAGCTCGACCGCCTCGGTCCGATCCATCATCCGCGGGTCTTTCGGCAGCCCGAGTTCGGCATGGAAACGACGGATGATGTCCAGACCGAAGGCGTGGAACGTGCCGATCCACATCGCGGCCGCAGCCTCGGGCCGCTTGCGCGCAATGCGCTCCGCCATCTCGCCCGCCGCCTTGTTCGAGAAGGTGAGCAGCAAGATGCGCCGCGGATCGACACCTTCCTCCAGAAGGCCCTCGACACGCGCGATCAGCGTCTGCGTCTTGCCGGTGCCGGGGCCCGCCTCGAGCAGATAGGCTTCGCCGCGATGCGCTGCGGCCTCGGCCTGCAGGGGATTGAGTGGCCGCTCGACATGCATCGCGGCCGCGACAGGCGGCACCGCTGGCAGGAGCAAAGCGTCGAACAGTTGCTGCGCGACGACCTCGAACGGCGCGCCGAGCTTCGCTGCGATCGCCGAGGCGGAGAGCCCTTGGTCGAGATGGAGCGCTCGCGCGATAGTGCGCGGAAACAGCAGCTCGCGCGCAAACAGGTCCATCTGAACCTCGCGGCGCTGCCGGCGTCCATAATCGACAACCCGATCCATGCCGACCGGCGACGGCTCGGCCGCGCGCGCCGGATCGATCGTCGGCGCCGGCTCGCCATCGAGATCGTCGCCGAGCTCGACATGACCGATCTCGTGCGCCACGAGGAAGGCCTGCTCGAACGCAGAGCCCGCGCTCTCGTGAAGGATCAGATCGTCGGCGGCGACGAAGGTCGCGCGGCCGCCGTTGAGGACGGCCGCGCCGACGGCCGTTGATTCGACATCGAGACCCCGCCGCTTGGCCTCGGCGACGGCAAAGTCATAGGGCGACCATGGATCGGCGCCGGAGGCGACGAGGCGAGCATGAAGCTCGGCGGCGACTTGCCTGGCGAGCTCCACGCCGTCCATCTCAGTCGGTCTCCGCCAACAGTTGGGCGCGCTTCTCGGCCGGGACGCCAGCGTCGATCAGCACTTGCTCGAAGCTGACCTGCTCGCCGGCCGTCGGCTTACTGTCGGCCTTGTAGCTGCGCGCCTCAGCCAGCTGACCCGGCCCCCAAGACGCTTCCAACTGCGCCACGGAGCTTCTCGCCGCCTCGGCGAATCGCTGGAGAAACCGCCGCGGGATGCTCACGAGGGATACCCGCCGTTCGCGTAATGCGGTCACGACCTGTCGAGGCACATCCAGACCTCGGGCCACCGCGCGCCAGTCATCGACCGTCAGCGCCGCAAAAGGGTCGGCGGCCGCCGCCGGAGAAGCCGCGGCGTATTGCGACCATGCCGTGTCGATCAAGGCCTGGTCGGCACCGGGAAGTGGTGCGGCATCGTCACAGGCTTCGCGACTGAGTTCGCGCGAGAGGTCGATCAGCTCCCCGGCATATTCCGGGTAGAGCCGGAGATAGCGCTCCAAGGTCGACCGACCAGGCTCGCTCTCGACCGCAAACGCGTCGAGCACAGATTCGCGGGAGGGACGTGCGCCAGCGGGACTCACCGCTCATCTCCGTCGGCCATGGCCGTCCGTAGCGCGGCGAAGGCCTTGTCGCGATAGGTTCGAACAGTCTTTTCGGAGCGGCCCAGGGCTTTTGCGATGGTCATGACGTCCGGCTCCTTGGAGTCGATGGGAAAGCCTTGCCTCAGCATGTGAATGATCCTGCTTTGTTCTGTCGGTAGAGCCTCAATCGCCGCATCCAGGCGCAACCGGTAAGCCGGATCGTCGAAATCCGACGCGGCGAACGGGTCGTAGACCCCCGCGGCCGCCTCGACCTCCGGCGACAGCTCGCCGCTCTCCTCGTCAAATTCGAGGGGCTGGGAACGGTTCTCGTCGCGCCAGGCCTGCTCCTGCGCGTCGCGACGCAGGCTCGCCAGCGCGCCGTCGAACCGCACCTCGAAATAGTCGACCTTGTCGACATAGGCGGCGCGATCCGCCGAAAGCAGCTCAACGAACCGGCCGAACACCTTGTCGCGTATGATCCCGCGCGTCAGCGACTCCGTCTCGCCGTCGAAGCTTTCCGCCCTGGGCAGACTGCGCAGCACCCGTTCGGTCAGTATCCGATAGACGCGCTCGAACCCCGCCTCATTATTGTCATGGCGGCTCGCGCGGAGGAAATAGACGAGACATTCGCTGGGGATATAGCCTGGGTCGGCGCGCTTCGTGATCGCGGCCCTGGCGATCAACGCGTCACGCGGCAGGACCACCAGTTCGGCGATGAGCGCTTCTATCTTCGGGTCGCGCGCATAGAGCTCTCCGGTGAGGCGCCGTTTTCGCAGCGGCGTCACCACCGCCTCGTCCGCACGGTGCGCATCAGCCTCCAGCTTCATGCCAGCACCCTCCCCAGCCTCGCCCGATCGTTCCCATAAGAAGATCGACCTTCGTTTCGTTGTCGGTCAGCATCACCTTCAGTTCCCCCCAGCCGACGCTCTCGCAGTCTCGCGACGACAATATTTCTTCACAACCGACGCTGCCGTAACGCAGGACTTTCCGATAGGTATGTGCTCGCAATGCTACCTGTTCTGAAAAACTTCCGCGGCCCAGCTTCTTGAGGTCGCGCCGACAATCTCCAAACTACGAAAGCGCGCCGCGGAGCGATTGCAACAACGCCTCCGCTTCGTCGATCTTCTTCAAGATATCCGCATCCCCTTTGAGTTCCTGCAGGGTCGAGAAAGGGACCTTTTTCATCGCGTCTACCGCAGCTTCGAGATCGCCGGATAGGCCGCCCTTGACTGGCTTCGGCGCGGGCCCAAGGCGCAGCATTGCCGACTCCAAATCTCCCGCATCGGTCAGAAATTGCGAACGCGCGACTGGATCGGGCAAGATTGTGCGGAGCTTCCGAAGGTCTTTCGAATTGGTAATGCGCTTCTGGTTGACCTTCTTGACCACCGCCTCGATAACAGTCGGCGTCAGTAGTTTCTTGCTCACCCCCATCAACTCACGTGACCAGGTGATTGCGGCACTGGGATCACGAAGACTGGTGAATTTTTCTGAGAGCTCGAACACATCGACCAGCTTGTCGAGCTCACGCACTGTGATGCCGAGGATGTTGGCAGCGCTCGACCGGCCCATCATGTCGACCAGGCGATAGGCCACCATTTCCTTTTCCTTGGCGTCCCATTCCTTCCGCTGGCGATGGATATAAATCCAGACCCGAAGCCGGTCCTCCTCGCTCAAGGTTCGGTCGGTAACCTCGATTGGAATCTGCCGATAATCTTCCTTCCCCTGTTCCACCAGAACCTGCGAATTGGTCCACCGGCGGTCGCCGTCGATGATCCGAAACTTTCCCGGTAAGTCAGGGTGGGGCTCGACAAGTAGGGGTTCGAAGAGGCCGCCATTCGCTTCGATCTGCCGTTGCAGCTCTTCATCGATCTTCGGACCCATGCGGGGCTGCTTTTCGTTCGGCACGATGTCGTCGATATCGGCCCTGGTCCGGTATGTGCGCAGGACGGTACGATCGAGCCGACGCTCCTGAAGATTGATGACATTGTTGCGGTCAGGAATGACCTTCGGGTTCGTCATTGAGGGCTCTCCGGCGCGGACGCCGTACCGATGATGGAGTCGATCTGATTGCGCAGTTCAGCCTGCACTTTCATGGCCGCGCGGATGGCAAGGCCCTGCTGCTTCCAGACGTTTTCGTGGGCTTTAACCTCCTTCGTCTGAATATCCAGCAGCGACTCCGCCAGTTCGTCCAACCGCGCGAATGAGTCGGCGCACTGCTGGGAAGTGATAAAGCTGTACAGGGCCGCGGTTTTCTGAGTCCGTTCGGCGTTGCTCGTGCGCAGGGTGTGAGATTGAACGAGATGGGCGCGAACGAGCTGGATGAGGGCGACAACCCGCGCCGGGCACGCGATCACGACGCCGTCCTGGATATGCAGCTGCCGGGCGCCGGCCGGGAACTTGCTGGACGACAAGACCGCATGGTCGGCCTGCGCACTTAACTGGTCCGACCGCAGTTTGGTCACGAAATCATTCCGCCACGCGTTGTGGTTCTTCGAATCGTAGATGATCGTGCCGCACTCCTGTCCGCTGTGAATAACGGTGTGCAGGATGTCTGCGCCTTGCTGGCCCTTGGTTACGCGCACGATGCGATCACCATCGAACTCAGCCTTCAGCGCTTCAAACAGATTGATTTCGGCGCCTTCGCCGAGCTCTTCGGCGGTCTTCTTCTCAAGGGCGCGCTGCAGTTCTTCCACCTTGTTGGCCAACTTCTGGCGGTCTTCAAACGTGGCGGACTTCTCGGCGTTGACGGCCGCTACCTTGTCGGCCTCGAGGGCCTCACGCTGTTCTTGCAGCCGCTCATTGAGTTGGGCTTCATGGGATTCTTGGAGGCTTTTCGCCGTCGTCTCCGCAGCGGCCGCCCTGGCTTCGGCGTCAGCTTTGGCCTGTTCGGCGGCGCCAATCTGCAGCTGGGCCGCGGCCTCAGCGGCCGCACTGACTTCAGCACGGACTTCCACTTCGCGTGCGGCCGCTTTTGCCTGGGCGTCCGCCAGGGCTTGTTCGCTGGTCAGTCTGGCCTGCGCCAGTTCGGCCTTCAGTGTCTCGCCGGCATTTTCGGCGATCACTTTCTGAGCCTCCACTTCCGCCAGCCGACTCGCAGCCGCTTCCGTGGCGACGCGCGCCGCCTCTGAGCGGATCGCGTCTTCCTGCGCCGCCGCGTCCGCCTTCACCTTCTCGATCGCGGCGGCGGATTCACGCTGGACCTGTTCGAGTTGGCCCTGAAGCGCGACCTTCGCCGCGTCAGCGTCGGCCTTCTCGGTCGCGGCCTCGACGGTCTTGGCCTGAAGCGCGTCTTGGGCTGCGACACGCGCCGCTTCCGCCGCGTCCACCAGCGCCTTCGACTGGAGCTCAGCAGCCAGGCGGGCCTGTTCTCTGGCCTCGGTGATTTTTTGGTCAGCTTCTAACCGTGCACGCTCGAGCGCCTCGGTCTTCTCGGTGTCGAACTTCTCCTGCAGCCGCGCGGTGATAGTGGCGGACTGCGCCTGCTCACGCGCCTGCAGCCGCTCAGCGACCTCGTCGGCGCGATCGTGTGGGATGGCCTGCTCGCAAACCGGACAGACGTCGTCGACGGGATGAAGGTGGTGAACGGGACTGGAACGCACGGTCGACGCTACTGAGGTCTGCGGATTCGCCATCATGGCCTCCAAATATTTCTAGGACCTATTTTCTCCTAATTTATCCGAGAGTCAACCCTCCACGCTCGTCGAGCGGGTCCACAAGCCGGACCAGCAGCCCTATCCTTGGGCGGTTTTCGGCGCAGCATGTGCGCGTCCATGCCGAGCGAGCATGGCAAGCAATCCGCTCGCAGTGACGAGATCTTCGAAGTCCAAATCCCCCCTCCCCGATTCCAGCGTCGGAGCGCGCATTCGCCAGCAGCATTGACAGGCAGTTATAACCGGGCATATTTGCCCGGTAAAGGAGGCCCACTCATGCTGACCTACAGCCCCGAAAAATTCGCATCGCTCTATGCGTCCGATCTCGGTCAGCGCATCTGGGCCTTTCTCACCCGGCCCGAAAGCGTCGCCCGCCTGGAGACCGCCTCGGAGCTGGGCAAGCCCGCGGTCGAGGGCATCGAGGAGCAGCTCCTGGCGGAATTCCGTGAGGACGTGCTGGCCGACCGCGTCAAGCAGATGGTCGGCCACATGGTGCGCCAGATCCTGGAGCAGCGGGATTGGGTACTGGACCAGAGCGACGTGAAGGTGCAGTCGGTGCCCTTCAGCAAGGCCACGCGCTATCGGCGGCCGGACTGGATCACGTTCCACGCCTTCCGCAACAGCAGCGATCCGCGCGATGTCGCGATAACCGACCGCCGGCAGAACGCGCCGTTGCCCGCTGACGTGCGCTGGACCTATTACGCGACCTTCGCCAGCCCGCTGAAGGCGGCCGTGGCCTTCGGCGTCCGCGACATCCGGCAACTCCGGCAGCAGGTGCATGCGCACGGCTATCACCGCGTCCGGATCGAACGGATGCTGCGCACCGCCTGAAAGGAGCCGGACGATGGCCCGCCTTTTCGACGTCGATGGCAACAATCTCGATCGCGGGTTCGAGAACCTGAAGGCTGCGGAATCGCCCTTCGAGCGGCAGCTTCACGATCGGATCGAAGCGATGTGGTCAATCTATGAGCCCTATGCCGACCCTGATTTTCCGCAGGGCTTCGCCCGCGACGTCGATGGCCGTTTCTGGGAGATGTATCTCGGCTGCACCTTGCTCGAGGCGGGTCGCACGTTGTTGCCGGTCGTCGATCGCCAGCGCCAGGGCGGCCAGCCTGACCTTTGCGTCCTCGAAGATGACCGGCGCATCTGGATCGAAGCCATCACACCCGACGAAGGCGCGCCGGGTCCCGACCAGATCGTGCGGCCCGTGCCCCTCAACGAGGGTGGCGGTCTCGTCGCCGCGCCCATCCGCCAGGCCCAGTTGCGGACGTCGAGCGCTTTCTGGACCAAGGCGCAAAAGATCGCCCGCTATATCCAGCTGGGCGTGATCGCGCCCGAAGACACGCGGATCATCGCCATCAGCGCAAGCCGGTTCGGGGTCTATGTCGCCGAGCGGCCCCTGCCACTGATCATGACCACCCTCTTCCCGATCGGCGATGCCTATATCACCATCGATCGCGCGACCGGGGACGTCGTCGAGGAAGGATTCCACCCGGCTCCCCTGATCGAGCGCGCACGCAATCCCATCCCGCGCACGGCGTTTCTCGACGAGCGCTTCGCCGACATCTCAGGGGTGATCTGGTCGCGCGTCGGGCTCGGCAACCTGTCACGCCAAGTCCGGCCGATCACCTATGTCCATAACCCGCTCGCGCAGGTTTCCCTGCCGACGAATTGGGGCATTTGGGATCGCGAGTTCGTCACCACCGCGCACGGCGATGCATGGGAGAGCAACGACATCCTCGCGCCCGCGACCGTATCAGAGGCGCAATGACGGCGCTGCTGCGTGTACAGCACGGGTCAGACCCGCCGATCATGCGCCCTCCACGCCGCGAGGGTGACGATGGCCGCCGATGACCCACACCTGATTGCGCCGATCAGCGAACGGCAGTTCGAGCTCTACGCGCTGTCGCTCGAGCGCGGGCCGAACTTCGACCAGTCGCACATCTTCAGCGCCTACCGGGTCGGCCGCGGCAGCGCCTGCGGCTGCATCCTCCTCGATCCCGAGCGCGGAGCGTTCACCACCTTGGCCATGCGCCGGCGAGTCGATCATCTCTGGGTGCGCATCGACGAAGGCGGCCCGTTCTCTACCCCTGAAACAGCGCTCGACCATCTCAGCATCAGCATGCGCGGCGGTGATCCGCCCGAACCGCTTTCGCCTGGCACGCGGCGCCGTCCACCCCTGATGCAGCCAGGCGAGCGCGGCATCTCGCCCGAGTTCGAGCTTCTTGCCAGCACCGTGAGCCATCTGCCCGCACTCATGGCGGTCGGCGAATGCTATCTCGCGCTTCCCAATCCGGACGCCAATTTCGTCAGCGACCTGCAGACCAACAACTTCGCCTCGCGGCTTTTCGAGCTCTATCTGCTCGCTTGCTTCCGCGAGCAGGGCCTGATCGTCCGGCAGGACCATGTCTCGCCCGACTTCCGGATCGAGAAGGGCGGCGCCGACTGCTGGATCGAGGCCGTCACCGCCAATTCCGAAACCCCGCGGGCGGGCGGGATCGGCGACTGGGTGCACGCGCCGCAGGATCGAAACGAGCGGCTGACCGGCGCGCCTGCCGAGCGCTTCGCTAAGACGTTGCGCGGCAAGCTCCAGCGTAACTATCACGCGATGGACCACGTCAGGGGCCGATCCTTCGCCATCGCCATCGCGGACTTCCACGCGTCCGGCTCGATGGTGTGGAGCCGTGAGGCACTCCCCTCTTATCTGTATGGCCTGCGCGCCGATGTCGAAGGCGAAGGCGCGCATCGCCGCGCGATCGGCACGTCGATTGCCAACCTCACCGGCAAACATGGCATTCCGGCGGGCCTGTTCCGCGACCCGGACTTCGCGCACCTGTCCGCAGTCATCTTCAGCAATGCCGGCACATTGGCCAAGTTCAACCGCATGGGCTTCCTCGCCGGCTGGCGGCCGCCCGGTCTCGAGATGATCCGGCGCGGCATCCTGTTTGACCGAACACCGGGCGCGCTCGAACCAATCGACTTCGAGCTGGCGGTCGGTAGCGAAGAATACCAATCCCTCTGGCCGTGGGGTGAAGCCTGGTGCCAGGAGCTGGAGGTCTTCCATAATCCGCAGGCCGCCCACCCCATTCCCTTCGATCTCATCCCGGGCGCTACCCATTGGTTCGAGCGCGAGGGCGATATCGAGTGCAGCACCATCTGGGCGAACTCGGTTCTGGCCTCGATCACCCATCTGCACCTGTCCGGCGAGCCCGAGAACCCGCAGGAGACCGAACACGTATGACGACCGACCCAGCCGACCGCACGATCGTCCTTCACCTCCTGCGCGGCGCTGTCCCCGAACGCGCCGACGAGATCAGCGGTCTCTGGAGCCGATACGGCCACGCCGTCGAAGTCGCCCCCAGCACCAAGGGCGTCACAATGAATGCGGATGCCAGCCGCATCAGGTTCGACACCAAGACGATCGACGTCTTCTGGCTGCTCGGCTTCAGCGCCTGGCGCGCGATCGAGGTCTATTCGCCCGCCCTGGTGCTCGCGACGGTGACCGGGATGCCGCTCGACCAAGCGCTGAGCGTAGACGCCGAACGGGGGCAATACGAATTCGACTACAAGCAGCGCGTCGCCAGCGCCCAATCGCTCATTGCCGCCGAGCAGACGGCGGACATTTCCTGGCCGGCGGACGATCCCGAGCCGACCGCCGACCGCGACGGCCTGAGAGACGATCAGCACAAGGCCGTCTTCGATCTCGTCGCACTCGCCCTTGCCTTCGCCCTTCTGCACGAATTCCGGCACGTCATGTTCTACGCCGACAACAGCGCGCCTTCGACATTGCCCGAAGAGGAAATCGCCTGCGACACCTGGGCCCGCGAGTTCATGACGACTGGCCTCGCCGCCTACGCGACGGCGCACGGACATAGCTACGCGCAGGTCCAGCAAAAGCGTGCGATGGGAATAGCGCTCGCCGCCGTGATCATCCATGCGATGACGCCGACCCACGCGCATTGGGGCAGTCGGCAATATCCGCCGATCGTCGAACGGCTGACGGCGATGATCAGCGGCTACAGCCTGCCGGCCGGCTCGTCCTTTTGGCCGTTCACGGCCTGCCTGTTGATCGCGCTCATGCGGCAGGAGAACCGGCCGCTCGACATCGTCGCGAACTCAAATCAGGAGATGGTCGAGATCCTGCTCGACCGGCTCCGGTAACCCCGCAGGGAGCGCGCCGTGCCGGTCTATTTCCTTGGCGAAGACGAAAATGGATGTACCCCGGTCAAGATCGGGGTTGCGAAGAATATCGAAGCGCGCAAGCGCGACCTCCAGACCGGCAACCCTCTCGAACTGCGGCTGCTCGGGTGGATCGAGACGGCCGACGCCTTCCAGCTTGAGCGACACCTGCACCAGCATTTTGGCGCGACTCATGTCCGCGGAGAGTGGTTCGCCATCGAGCCGGCGGACGTCCTGCCCATTCTCATGCGCGCCGGCCGCGATGGATTTGTAGCCAAGAACGCCAACGCCTTTCAGATCACCGGCTATGATCGCGATGCTGTTCCAGAATATCTCGGCGTGTGGGAATGGGCCGATCTTGAGATTGACGAATGCTGCCCCTTTTGTGGATGCCTCTGCGGCATGCATTTCCAGGACACATCGCAAATGTACTACTGCATCCGCTGCGACACGCTGACCGGCTTCTCGGAGCTCGATCCCCGCCGCGAAGAACCGGACTATTGAGCCATCGCGGTCTGGACGATGAGACAGCGGAGCGCGGCGTGAGCGAGCAGTGGCTCGAGGCGCGCGCGCCTGGCCTCAGGGATCTTCCCGATGCGGACCGCCGCGCCATCTTCGACTTCGCCTTCCTGTGGAGCCTCTTTGAAGCCCAAGTCATGGGCAATTTCGCCCGCGCCGATCGTATCCGCCAAAGGGTGGACGCTTGGTCGCAGGCGGGAATGCTCGAGGCTGAATTCTACGACGCCGAACTCGGCTATTTCCGGAACCGCTATTTCGCCGATAGCGCGCTGACCCACCATTTTCCGTTTCTTGCGCTTCGGCCATCGGATCACCCCGACCTCGTCCAGGCCGTGATCGAGGGCGCCAACGACGATCCTCGCGACCGAATGCTCGCGCTGCTGATGATCGTCTGGCGCTTGCGCAACAACCTCTTCCACGGCGCCAAATGTGCTTACGGGCTTCACGACCAGCGCGAGAATTTCACCCACGCGAACAGCGTCCTGATGCGGCTGCTCGAACGGCACGCCGATCCCGGTTCTCGCAAAAGCGGATCTACTATTTTGGGGACAGTCTTTCCCCGGCTTCACGAACGCGAGCGTCGGCGCGCTCAACGGAATGCCTGCTGCATCAGCGCTGGAATCAAATGATCAAGTTCAGCCGCAACCTCAACCTGACCGGACTGAACAGCGCCGGCCTTTTGTTGAAGCCCGTCGAACCAGAGCTGCGCGTCCAATGATGGCAATGGGACCCGGATAGCCGCCAGCTTCTTCTGATTGAGTGTCCTGTTTCGATCTGCACTGCCCGGCGACGCGGCTTGAACTTGGGCGAGTCCTTGCTCGCTCTGGAGGAAGTACCACAGGTAGTTTGGGGTCGCCCTTTTAGTATCAACCACGCAAGTGAGGTAACGGTGAGAACCAACCTTGCCGTGGTGCTCCGGTTTCGCAACGGCGAAAGCCCCCTCCCACGCCTTGATATTGCTGAAGACAATATCTCCGCAGTGAATTCGGAAGAGTTTTTGCCATGTTAATTCGCCGCCGATTAGGTCGGGCTTTTTGAACAGTCCTTTGCCGAAGGATCGAACGCCAAGTTCTGCGTAAACACCATTCGATTCAAGCTCGACAGGTCGACGGAGTATGGGCGCGACGTCCCCGATCGCGATGCGGGAAACGCCACCGATCACCCTCCGAAAAGCTGCCTCCATGGCTGCATTGAGCTCCGCGCGCGCGGCGTCGGCGGCCCGCCGCATCGTCTTCAGTTGCAACGCCACGCCGTCGAGCTTCGCAATGATCCGACGTTGCTGCTCGATCGGAGGAAGGGGGATTGCATGATCGAGAAGACGCCTGGGATGCAGCCTCTCTCGGCGGGCGCCGATTCCCTTCCCGTCTGAGGCCAGCTGGCGCCAGACGCGATCCTGCTTGAAGTACCAGCCAAGGAACCCGGGCTCGAGTTGTTCACAATGCAGATCGAACGTCGGGAATTCGTTCGAAACGAAATACCCGTCAACCTCTGGCGAAACGATCGCATAGGCGCCTTCAAAAGATTTCAGGCGGCTATATACGAACTGGCCAGCCCGGATTCGAAACAACTGCGTGGCGGCAATCTCCCGTCCAGCGACCGCCGCACGCTGAATCATCCCGCGACCGAATCCATAGATGCCGGCGATTGGATATTCGCCGTCGGGCTCCACCCCGTGAGGGTCCGGTGCGTAGGTAAGGAGTTCACCCAATGGGATAAGCGGAAAGCTCGGCATGAACTACGCGCGCTCCGCCACAAGCGCCTTGATCTCGTCCAAGACGGTCAGCACCTGCTGCTCTTTGGCAATGGCGCTATCGACAATTTCCGCCGGCAAGCGGTGATCAATCGCAGCCTTCGCGTGGGGATTTCTCAGATCGAGATCGACCGTGACGACGCGCCCCTGTTCATCGCGCTTGATCAAATCGGGGCCAAATACCTTCCATGCCTGCGATCCTTCCTTGCGGTCAGACCACCAAGCTCGGCAATCGGCGAACTCCTCATACTGCAGCGGCTGCGTCTTGGAGTATTTCCGTCGGCCTTCCGGTAGCGGTTGCTCCCAGTACCAGATGTCGCTCGTCGGACCGGACGTGTCGAAAAAGATGATATTGGTCGGAATGTCTGTGTATGGCGCAAAGGTGCCCTCGGGCAGCCGGACGACGGTGTGAACATTGAACTGTTCGAGAAGGTCGGCTTTGATCCGCGCAGCAATGCCGTCGCCGAAAAGGATTCCATGCGGCACGACGACGCCGGCACGTCCGAGTCCACCGCGTTTGAGCCGCCGCATGATGAGCTGCAGAAACAGCAGCGCAGTTTCGGCGGTCCGGCGATCATCCGGAAAATTCGCGAGGATGCCGGCTTCTTCCTCACCGCCGAACGGCGGATTGGTCAGGATGACTTCGACCCGGTCCCGCTCGCCAATCTCCGTCAGTTTGAATCGCAGTGCGTTGCCGAATTCGATGTCGGGCGCCTCGATCCCGTGCAGCAGCAGGTTCATCTGCGCAAGCAGGAACGGAAGTGAGGAATCTTCGCCGCCACGCAAAGTCTTGCGCTGAAGGATTTCGCGTCTCTCGACCGTGCTGGCTTGCGGCTTCATATGGTCGAAGGCAGCAGCCAGAAACCCGCCCGTGCCGCAAGAGGGGTCGAGCACGACTTCGCCAAGTTTGGGATCCATCACCTCGACCATGAGACGCACGACGGGACGCGGCGTATAGAACTCTCCGTTCTGACCAGCGGCGTCGCGCATCTCGCGTAACAACGTCTCGTACATCCGGCCGAGGGTCTGAATGTCCTCGGTGCTGTCGAAGTGGATGCCGTTGATCAGGTTGATGACGTCCCGCAGCACATAGCCGCTGGTCGCGTAATTCCGGAGGTCACGAAACACCGCGGAGACCACGTCGCGCCGCTGGCGGCCAGCGCCATTGCCGCGCAGACCTCGTAGAAAAGCGAACAGGCCCGGACCCTGGGTGCCGTCCGCACGAACGGACTGCTCGCCGTTGATGAACGAAAGCAGGTCCGGCCCGGTGATGCCCGCCGGATCGGCCGCCCAGTCTCGCCAGCGATAAGGCGCATCGATCAGATGCTGGTACGGTTCGTCAGCGAGCACCGCCTCATCCTCGTGGACGCGTTCCATGTCGTCGACGAATTTCAGGAACATCAGCCAGGTAAGGGTGGGCAGCCGTGTGAGGTCCGTCTTCAGCTCGCGGTCCTTGCGCATCTTATTGCGCGCGGACTTGATGAGGCTGTCGAGCCGCTGCGCCGTTGTTTTCGGCGTATTGATCTTCTTCTCACGGGACATTCGTGGGTCTTCCTTAAGCGGCGTACAACAGGCCGGACATTTCGTTGACGGCGTCGCGAAGCTTATCCGGACCACCGAAGCGGCGGGCGATTTCGCTCGGATTGCCGAACCCGGCCAGCGGCGGCACCTTCAAAATGCCCGGCAGGACGAACTGCGCGGCGCCGTGCTCGGCGTACTTCTCGAGCAGCGCCTCCAATACGATCCGCGCATCGGCGCCATACCGTTCGAAAAAATCGGTGCGATCTTGCTTGAGACGTTCCGCACGCTCACGTCGCGTACGGAGCGGCGCATTCCATGCGAGGTAGCAAAGCAGATCGAACGGATCGTCCCCGGGGCGGCCGGATTCTTCAGCTAGGGTCTCCAGATCGATACCCCGTTCAGCGAGCGCCTCGACGATCGCGTGGCGTTTGTCGGCGAGCATCCAGTCGGCGCGGAAACTTGCGGCAGTCGGATAGAGCGTTCGGACCTTCTCGCCGGTCCAGTCCGTCAGTTTCTTGCAGGTCAGCCGTTTGCCGTCCGTATCGAGTTCGTAGACCAGATGCGCAACCACTTCGACCGTGCCGCCATCGACGTACAGTTTGCGCGGTTCCCCGGACACCTCGTCGGCGGGAAGACCACCTTCGAGTTCCGCCCCGACGTCGTCCGGGGCCTCGGGCACAGGATTTTCTTCTTCCAGGGTGGTGATGATCTCACCGTCGGCATCGATCTCTGTGATCGTCTCCGTTGTCGGCTCGCCGTCGAAGTCCGGATCGGCGAATTTTTCGGTCGCGGTGCCGGTGTAGTCGAGGATGTTGAAGAACAATTTGCCGTAGTCTTCGCGCAGCCGGGTCCCGCGGCCGATGATCTGCTTGAACTCCGTCATCGATCCGACCACGCGCGCCAGCACGACGTTCTTGCAGGTCGGCGCGTCGACACCTGTGGTGAGAAGCTGAGACGTCGTCAGAATCACCGGGACCTTCGTCTCGACGTCCTGGAAACGGCTGAGTTTGCCCTTGCCGATGTCGCCCTCGTCGGCCGTCACGCGGCAGGCATAATCCGGATATCCCGCAATGAGATCGGCGTTGAGATTGGCGAGCGCCCGACGCATCTCGCTCGCATGTTCCTGGTCCACGCAGAAGACGATTGTCTTCGCGAAGCGATCGGTCTGCGCAAGGAAATGCGTGAGGTGGCGCGCGATCGCCTCGGTGCGAGCTCGCAGGGCCACGACCCGTTCGAAATCCTTGGTGTGATACTCATCATCGGGAATCTCGCGCCCGAAGCGGTCGAGTTCGCCCTTGGTCGGCCTCCACCCCGCCGCGTCATAGTCCGTGACGATGCGGTGCACGCGATAGGGCGCCAGGAATCCGTCCGCGATACCTTGCGCTAGAGAGTAGGTGTAGAGCGGCGCGCCGAAATAGTTGTAGGTGTCCCGGTTGTCTTCCCTCAGTGGCGTCGCCGTCATGCCGAGCTGATAGGCCGGCTCGAAATAGTTCAGAATGTCTCGCCAGTTACTGTCGTCGCGCGCGCTGCCGCGGTGGCACTCATCGATTATGATCAGGTCGAAAAAGTCTGGCGCATATTCCCGATACAAACCCGGCCGTCGTTCGTCGCTGGCGATAGCCTGGTAGATCGCGAAATAGATGTCGCGGCCGTGGCTGATTTCGCCATTCTCAATCTTGAACCGCGCGTCACCGAATGGCGCAAAGGTCTTGGCCATCGGGTCGTCGACGAGAATGTTACGATCGGCGAGGAATAGGATTTTGGGTTTGCGGAAGTCGCCGCGCTTGTTCCATCCGGCGGTCCACAGCCGCCAGGCGATCTGGAATGCCACCGCAGTCTTGCCGGCGCCCGTGCAGAGGGTGAGGAGCGCCCGCCGCTGGCCCGTCAGAACCACCTGAAGCGCCCGGTTGACGGCGATCTCCTGATAGTAGCGCAGCGGCTTGGCGGGATCGGGGAACCCCGGCGCGAGCAGGCGCTCGGCGGCTGCGTCATCGGTCAGACCGAGACCGGCCCGTTGCCGACCCCACAGCTCGGCAGGCGTGGGAAAATCGTGTCGTAGGGTTTCCAGTCCGGTGAGAAAGTCGAATTCGAGAATCTCCGCGCCATTGGTAGCGTAAGCGAATTTCAGGCCGAGAATTTCGGCGTAGTCCTTGGCCTGCTGCAGGCCATCGGCGGCGGATTTATACGCAGCCTTTGCTTCGACGACAGCGATCGGGTAGTCGGCGCGGTAGCGCAGGATGTAGTCGGCACGCTTTTGCCGGCCGCGCTTCGCCTTGCCACCGATGAAGATCACGCGACCATCGGTGAAGGTCCGTTGCTCGTTGATTGCGTGGGGCGCGCCTTCCCAACCTGCCGTCTGCAGGCGGGGAACAACGAATTTTCGACAGGTGTCCGCTTCAGTATTCACCTAGTCTCTCCACGTGGCCGCCCTGCTCGTCTGGTACGTGGCGCCAGCGACTTGTCGCCCGATTTCCAAGCTTTGACGTTCTGTGCTTTCCACCGCAGTGCCGGACTGGCTTCCATCGAGGCGCGCACGTTCTCCGGCACGTCCAGAGAAGACACATCGATCTCACCCCGATCGAGCACGCCGTCCAGAAATGCCCTCTCCCCCGCCGTGAACTGAAACAGCGGCGTGAGCTTCTCCCGGCACTCTGCCGTGACGTTCTCGATCCAGGCCGCCGGACCGCCAAAAGCATCGAAATACCGGTCGTGCAGGCACATAGTCAGCTTGCCGGTGATGTCGCCGACCTCGCATCCGATCTCGTCTGGCGAGGCCGTGCGCCAATCGAAGCTCTTGGCGCTCGCACCGATCATCAAGGTGCCCGCCTTGATCTTCGCCCAGTCAAGACCCGGCATGGCGACGATCCGGTGCGCATCGAACAGATCACGCGCCGTGCGTCGCGTGACGAGCGCGACCATCTTGCCGGCGACGATCTCATGGATGTCGAGAACCGGCACGTTCGTGGCTCGGTAGGATCCGATTGTCGCCGAGGACATGCGATCCACACCGTAGAGAGGGCCGCGGTAGAGATAGTTGATATCGATCTCGATCGTTCCCGCCCCACCGAGCGCGGAGGCATAACGGTAGATCCATTTGCCGCCGGCGTGTTCGGACGGCTCACGCCGCGCGGCATAGCCCTTTGATTCCATCAGCCGCTCGATCCGGTCCTCCAGTCCCGGCCGATCCACATCCATCTGCTCTTTCTCGATCGCGCCGACATAGTTGACGTCGATATCGACCGAGAGGCGGTCCAGATCGGAATGGAAGACGTTGAGCGCCGTGCCGCCCTTCAAGGCGATCCGTGACCCGATCAGCGTGTCGGCGCCGAAGGCATCGAGAATGTCGATCAGTCGGATCACACGCTCCAGTGTTGCGGGCTGGAGCTGCCGCTCGGCCGCGATGTCCTGAAGTGTTTCTCGGGACGCGACCATCAGACGCCTTCAAAGGTGGCGTCGACCGCCTGCGCTGGGAGAAGCACGCGCCATGGCTCGACGAGCACCGCATGACCGGGTTCGGCGCCCAGCGCATAATGCTTTGATCGCGGAAGCCGTGTTCGCAGGCGCGCCAGGACGTGGTCGGCGACCCCGAGCGCGACGCGCCGCCTCTCGAGCCACCAGCCGGAAACGGAGGCGAGCGAGCGGTTGTCCAGCAATTCGACATAGTCGGCAACCTTCGCCGGATCGAGATAGCGCACCAGGTCCAGCGACTTCAGGACTTCCTCGGTGCCGCCGGCGAGTTCCGGCCGGTGCAGAACATCGACGACCGTGCGTTCGACCGCCGTCACACGGACCGTCACGCCCTGCCGGTCCATAGTCGCGGTCAGGTAGTCGGCCTTGCCTGTTGCCGCCAACGCCTTCGGCGGGGTGACGAAGCGGCAGGCGCCAAATGGCAAGTCCACGCGTTCTGTGCGTCCGGCGCTGATGAGCTGAACCTCGTTGAACTCGGAATAGGCCATGCCATGCAGCTCGAGCGCGGAGTGAAACCCGAGAACGCCATCGGGGCGGAGCTTGCTCGCCGCAGCGAAGCGGTCGATTACCATTCGCTCGACCGCCAGGTGGGCCGGCACCGCGGCAAACACCTCGCGACTGACGCGCTTGATGTTGCCGGCCCGCAGATGATGCCGGAGCAGGCTCGTAACATTGGCCCCGCCCGCCGGGTGGCCGAAGGCCGCCGCGAACTCAGCCCGGGTGAACACCGGATGAGCCGACAGGAAACTGGCCGTTTTGTGCTGGCGAGGTTGCATAGTTGGTCTGTGATTCTGCGTCAAAGTGGGTAGTAAATAGCCATTTTGACGCATATTTGTCAACAGACTCCTTTCTGCCGACGAAAGCCGTGCCGTCCTATCAGTCGTTAAAAATGTACTGTATAGGGTATAAAATGCCCCTTCCAGCGCATTTTCAAGAACAAAACGACCCTACGCGTCATCGAACCCGTGGCCTCGACATAGCCACGAATACGCAAGTCTGAGGGGAAGGCCTTCCCCTGCGGCCGAGCCAAGGTCTCGGCCGACCCCTGCTGCGGGGACACCCCGCAACGCCCCGAGAGTCAGAGTGCGGACGGGGTTTCCGTGACGGGTTGTGGGTCGAGAGAGAGGCTCCCGGCCGGCCCGTCATGGAGAATCCGCCATGACCCAGACAAGCATCCTCACCGAGCAAGACGCCTTCGGCGCCCCGCCGGTTTCAGCCGGTTATAAAGTCGACGTCTCGCGCGGCGAACGGATCGGGCGGGTGTCGTCCGAATGGTTCTCGCGGCCCGACGACGAGCGTTATCTGTCGCTGAGCGCCCTCTACGCCGCCGTTCGCGCGCGCGCCGACCGCGCCACCGCCCGCACGGTTGAGACCCGGACACTTCGTGTCGAAGCCAGTCGCGATAACGCCGAACGCCTGGCGTTGATCGTACCCGGCCGCGAGGAGCCCATCGCTCCCACGCACTGGTCGTTCGGCCAGATGTGCAGCCTGGTCGGCGCGCCCGCCGGGTATATGCGGCAGCTCCCTGCGCCGCTTGCCGGCATCAACATGCAGCACGGCTTGCTCGCGCACCGCGCCGAGCTGGTGAAGACGCTGGAGGCGGATGACGGGCGGATCGAACTGCGCGCCGTCACCGGCCCGGATTATGGCCGCATCTGGGACCATGAGCTGGTCGCCGCGGTCATGAAGATCGCCGGCGACGGCACGGGCGATACGCGCTGGAAAGTGCCGGGCCTGCTCGACTGGTCGACCATGACGCACAACCCGTTCGTCGAGGTGACCAAGGATACGACCACCCTCTACGCCTCCGATCGCGATGTCTTCCTCTTCCTGGTCGACGACACCCATCCGATCGAAGCCGGCCGCCTCCCCAATGGCGACCCCGACCTCTACTTCCGCGGCTTCTATTGCTGGAACAGCGAGGTGGGCTCCAAGACTCTCGGCATGGCGTCCTTCTACCTCCGCGCCGTTTGCATGAATCGCAATATCTGGGGCGCCGAGGGCTTCGAGGAGATCTCGATCCGCCACAGCAAGTTCGCCAGCCATCGGTTCGCGCACCAGGCGGCGCCCGCGCTGGAACGGTTCGCCACGTCGTCGCCCGCGCCGTTTCTGGCGGGCATCAGGGCGGCTCGCGAGCAGATCGTCGCCCGCAAGGACGAGGATCGCGAGAGCTTCTTGCGCAAGCGCGGCTTCTCGCGTCCCGAGACCGAGAAGATCATCGCCACCGTGCTGGAGGAGGAAGGACGGCCGCCGGAGTCGATCTTCGACTTCGTCCAGGGCATCACGGCGCTCGCCCGCGCCAAGCCGCATCAGGATGCGCGGCTGGAGCTGGAGGGCAAAGCCGCGAAGCTCCTTTCCAGCGTCCGGTAATTCCGGGAGGCGTGGAGCCGGGTCCGCGGCTCCACGCCTTTACGATTCCGCGCAGCCCCAGCCTCCCAGAGGAAGAGGGCTGCGCTCGCTTCGTGACGGGTTGAGGTCGAGAGAGAGTCTCACGGCCGCCCGCCATGGAGAATGACCATGACCCGAGTTCAGAAGATCGTCCTGTCCTCATCGCGGGACATCCCGTTCAACAAGCTGGTGCTGAGCCAGTCCAATGTCCGCCGGATCAAGGCCGGCGTCTCGATCGACGAACTGGCCGAGGACATCGCCCGGCGCACGCTCCTGCAGAGCATCACCGTGCGGCCGGTTCGCGATGCCGAAGGCGTCGAGACCGGCATGTTCGAGGTTCCGGCCGGCGGCCGCCGCTTCCGCGCGCTCGAACTTCTGGTCAAGCAGAAGCGCTTGGCCAAGATCGCGCCCGTGCCCTGCGTCGTGCGCGAGGACGGCATTCCCGAGGAAGACAGTCTCGCCGAGAACGTTCAGCGCGCGCCGTTGCATCCGCTCGATCAGTTCCGAGCCTTTCTGGCGCTGCGTGAGAAGGGCCAATCCGAGGAGGACATCGCCGCGGCCTTCTTCGTCGCCGTGTCGGTCGTCAAGCAGCGCCTCCGCCTTGCGTCCGTCTCGCCCAAGCTGCTCGACGTCTATGCCGACGACGGCATGACGCTGGACCAGCTCATGGCGTTCACCGTCAACGGCGATCATGAGCGTCAGGAGCAGGTGTTCGAGCGCCTGAGTCAGTCCTATTCCAAGGAGCCGCATGTCATCCGCCGGATGCTCACCGAGGGCGCCGTGCGGGCGTCTGACAAGCGAGCGCAATTCATCGGCCTCGACGCCTACACCGAGGCGGGTGGCGTGATTCTGCGCGACCTGTTCCAGGGCGACGACGGCGGCTGGCTGCAGGATGTCGGTCTCCTCGACATGCTGGTGGCCGAGAAGCTGCGGGAGCAGTCCGAGGCGATCCGCGCCGAGGGCTGGAAGTGGATCGATATTGCGCCCGACTTTGCCTACGGCCACACCTATGGCCTGCGGCAATTGCGCGGCGAGCAGATTCCGCTCACCGACGATGAGCAGGCGACGCGCGATGCGTTGCAAGCCGAGATGGACGGCCTGGAGGAGACCTACGCCGAAGCCGAGGAACTGCCCGACGAGGTCGATCAGCGGCTCGGCGAGATCGAGACGGCGCTTGCCGCCTTCGATGATCGCCCCCAGGCCTTCGATACCGAGGAGGTCGCGCGAGCTGGCGCCTTCGTCAGCATCGACGGTTCGGGCGCCCTGCGCATCGAGCGCGGCTATGTCCGCCCCGAGGACGAACTTCCGATCGCCCCGGAGAACGACGCCGAGACCGATCCGGCCGACGAGCCGACGATCGCGGCGCGGACCGAGCATGACGGTGCGAGCGTGCCCGCAGGCACGGAGCCTCCTGCGGATGAGCCCGAGGAAGACGATGGTATCAAGCCGATCCCCGACCGGCTGATGACCGAGCTGACGTCCCATCGGACCCTCGCGCTTCGCCACGCGCTGGGCGAGAATCCTGACATCGCCTTCGTCGCCGCGCTTCACGCCCTGTGCCTCAAGGTGTTCTATCGCTATGCGCAGGACACCTGTCTGGAGCTCGATCTAAAGAGCGCCGGTTTCAGCGCTCAGGCACCGGGCCTCGCGGACAGCACGCTCGCTGTCGCTTTCGACGCCCGGCATCGGGCTTGGCTCGCTGCCCTGCCCAAGGAACCGGTCGAACTTTGGGACGGGCTTATGACGTTCGACGGCGACAGCCGTCAGGCGCTCTTCGCTCATTGCGTCTCGCTGTCGGTCAACGCGATCTATGAGGCGTACAATCGCAAGCCTCGCGCGCTGGCCCATGCGGACCGGATCGCCCAGGCCGTCGATCTCGACATGGTCGCAGCCGGTTGGACCCCGACGATCGACACCTATTTCGGTCGGGTGACCAAGGCCCGCATCCTCGCAGCCGTGCGGGAGGCGAAAGGTGCGCGCGCGGGCGACCGCATCGAGCACCTGAAGAAAGCCGAGATGGCCGAACAGGCCCAGACGCTGTTGGCGAAGTCCGGATGGCTTCCGGAGCCGCTGCGCACGCCCGGTCGCGATGTGCCGAACGGCGTTGAGACCGACGCCATCGACGCCGCGGAAGCAGACGCCGATGCAGCGAGCGTAGAAATGGCGGCGGACGGCGGCGAAACGGCCGTGGTGGAAGATGAGGAACTGGCCGAGGATGACTCGGTCGCGCTCGAAGCCCACGCGACCGCGGCCGAATAACGAAGGAGCCAACCGCACTGCCAGGGGCCCGCCAGCGATGGCGGGCCCTTTTTCGTTTCGGAGGACACGATGTCGGACAATGCATCCGATCTGGCGCGCCGTATGGCCGGACAGGCTGAGGCGGTCTGTCGTCATTATCTTTCCAACGGCCGCCGTGAAGGACGCTACTGGCTGGTCGGCGACGCTCGCAACACGCCGGGCCGCTCGATGTTCGTCCGGCTGAAGGGCGGCGACAGCGGCAAGGGTGCGGCCGGCAAATGGACCGATGCCGCCACGGGCGAACATGGCGATCTCCTCGACGTCATCCGCGAGAGCTGCGGTCTGGTCGACTTCAAGGACATCGCCAAAGAGGCCCGGACCTTCCTTAGCCTTCCGCATCCCGAGCCTGAGCCGCAACCACGGCCGCGACAGGCGCCAGCTCCGATCGGATCGCCGGAGGCGGCACGCCGGCTCTTCGCCATGTCGCAACCGATACCGGGCACGATCGTGGAAACGTACATACGCCAACGCGGCATCACGGCTTTGCACGGCACCGGATCGCTGCGCTTCCACCCGCGATGCTATTACCGGCCGGACGAGCATAGTCCGACCGAGAGCTGGCCGGCGATGATCGCATCCGTCACCGATCTCGGCGGGCGGATCACCGGCGCGCATCGCACCTGGATTGCACCCGACGGCAGCGGCAAGGCGCCGATCGACACGCCCAGGCGAGCGATGGGCGACCTCCTCGGCCACGCAGTCCGGTTCGGCGTGGCACACAACGTGATGGCGGCCGGCGAAGGCATCGAAACCATCCTGTCGTTGCGCATGGCAGCGCCCCGTATGCCGATGGTCGCCGCGCTCTCGGCCGCGCACCTCGCAGCCATCCTGTTCCCGGCAAGACTCCGCCGACTCTACATCGTGCGCGACGACGATCCGGCCGGCGACGGCGCGCGCGATAGCCTGATCGACCGGGCGAACGCTGCCGGCATCGAGGCAATTGTCCTGTCGCCGACGCTCGGGGACTTCAACGAGGATCTCAGGCTGATCGGCATCGTCGCACTCTGGGCCAACATCCGCGTCCAGCTCGCCCCGGAAGATGTCGCACGCTTCATGGCGGTCGAAGCGGTGTAGTCCGGACGGCGACCGCAGTGTTGCCAGCGGCGCGCCGTCACACGATCGCTCTGGCTGCTTCCCATCTCGTCGGAAGAGACCGCGCCCCGGCCTTCGAGAGGGCGATCGGCCGTCAAACGGTCCGGCCCGGCAATGGCTGCGCCCGGTTCTTTTCCGCCGGCCCTTCGGGCCTTTGCATCGCGAAGCAAAACAACCGGGCTTCGCCATCCTCCGCTGACGCTTCGGCCCTGCGCTTCGCTTCGGGTGCAGGCCCGGCCCGCCCGACGGCTTTCGTCGCCAGAAGGCCGCGAGGGTCGCGGTCAGACCGACGAAGGAGCATCCCATGACGAGCGATCGCGACGACTTCGAGCCCCATCACGCTTCATCGCCTACCGACCACGTTCTCACCGAACTTCAGCTTTATGGCTTCCGCCCCTTCCAGGACGAACTCGACCCGAGGCCGCTGCCCGAGGGAAACGCCGTCGCCGGCGCCATCGCCGACATCTTCGATGCGCTGATCGTCACCTTGCAGGACACCCGCCTCGAGCCCGACCTCGACGATCTGCTCTGGTCGACGGTCAATCTCTTCCACCGCGCCACCGGCCGGATCGAGCGCGAGCTCGACGACAACGAGCAGGCGCAGCGGCGGAGCCAGCGAGAACAGGACGGCTCCGAGGTGAAGTCCGTCGAGCTGGAGCGGCTCACCGCTGAGGGTCAGACGCTGATCGAACGCCGTGACGCTTTCGAATTGATGCGCGACCAGGCCGCCGAGCACTTCGAGCGAGATACCGGATCATCCTGGCGACCGCACAGCGGATCGATGGTCAACCACCGCACCATGACCTCGGCCATGATCGACAGTCGCGATTTTCTCGCCGCCAAGCGGCGTGCCGAAACCGAAGTGATGCTACCGGCAGGTCCGAAGATCGCCCTCACTGGCGGTCTCGACTTCAACGATCACCGGCTCATCTGGGCCAAGCTCGACCAGGCCCACGCCAAGCATCCCGACATGGTGCTACTGCATGGCGGGTCGCCGAAGGGCGCCGAGCGCATCGCTGCCCGCTGGGCCGACCATCGAAAAGTGCCACAGGTCGCTTTTAAGCCCGACTGGACGAAACACGCCAAAGCAGCGCCTTTCAAACGCAACGATCAATTACTGCAGATCCTGCCGATCGGCGTCATGCACTTCCCGGGCACCGGCATTCAGGACAACCTCGCCGACAAGGCTCGCAAGCTCGGCATTCCGGTCTGGAAATTCGGCAAAGGCGGCGCGTGAGCGCCGCCTAGCTCAATTCGATCTTCCAGAATCTCAGCACTTCCTCCACATCGTCCTTTGGATAGTGCAGAAAGGCCGCGTTCGCGATGTCGGCCTTGATCCTCTGCTTGCGCTTGGCGATCTCCCGCTCGATCCGCGCGCTGAACGGAGCCGTGCCTGGCGGCAGTACACCCCGGCGATCAGGGCTCGGCCAGCTCTTCGGATAGCCTTCTTGAATCCAGCCAGCTCTCACCTTGTTGGCTTGGTCGGCGACCGAAGGATGCTCGCAAGCCCATCCGTAGAGGTGAAAGGCGCAAACCCTTAGCATGGCCTTGACCTCGGGCAGCGTGTCGGTGAAGCCCTTCAGCGATGTCGGCAGCCACACCATGTTGGCTACACAGGAGAAGTAGCGAGGATCCTGGACGACGTTGCTCCGTTGCGCGAAGGACGGATCGTCGTAACCCCAGATATGGCACACAGTCCAATTCTTCGGCTTGGGCGACGCGACGTCGAGGGCCGCGACCAGCGCGTTAAGCGCGGCAACATTGCCTTCGAACTTCTCGCCCGTGACGCCAGTCGCCTTGCGCGTATTCGTGTATCGGCGCGTCCATCCCGCGTCGTAGAGCGGCCGCCCCCGCGCGGTGTGCGGAGCCCAAATCGGCAAGGCACGGAAGGTGTCCGGATGGACCCACCGCGCCGTGCGCTCGATTAATTCCACCACGGCCGGGATGTCGTCCCGAAGCGCCTCGTTACCGTCAGGTATGAAGAATCCGCCAGCCACGCTCCACCGCCATTCTCCCCTTATCGCCCCTGCGCGGTGTGCCCCGGATTGAGTCCCGCGCTGGGGAACTGGAAGTCGTCCCTCTACCAGCTTGGCAACGCATAGCACCGGAAATCATGCCTGATTCCCGCTCCCGCGACTGCACAAGTTAGACTATAGTTGGTTTGCGCCGTGGTGGTGGTGGAAGGCGCGACCGTCAGACATTTTCTCACGGGAGACCTTCGCCATGATCTTCATCGGCATCCTCGCCAGCATCGCGGCCATCGGCACGCTCTGCTGGCTCTTGTTCACGCTCGCCGTGTTCGCGCTGCCGCTCTTTGCAGGCGTTACCGTCGGCGTATGGGCCTATCAGACTGGCGCCGGGTGGGCTGGCGCCATCGTCATCGGCCTTGTCACCGCCGCACTGACGTTCGGCATCGGCCAGTTCCTGCTCGCCTTTGTGCGACCCCTGTGGCTACGGTTCGCGATCGCAGTCGCCTTCGTCGCGCCCGCTGCGCTCGCCGGCTATCACGCCACCCATGGCATCGTGAAGCACACCATGCCGTCCGACACTTGGCAGATCGTCTTTTCCGTCGTTGGTGCGATTGCTGTCGGCGTCACGGCGTTCGTGCGGGTTACGGCCATGGCTGCGCCCGGACCAGCCGCCGGGAACGTCGCGCACGGCTGACACCGTAGAGCTGCGGAGCGTGCCTAGTCGCCGGAGCGGACCGAGTGAACGGAACATATCTTGCCATCGCTATGGCGCTGATCAGACCCGGCATTGTGGCGCTTATTTCCGTGGCAATTGCTTCGGAGACTGAAACGCTCACGCCACGTTGGCCTGGATCGTGGAATGGCGACTCACGACTGATGCGCGCCGCGGCCTGCACGCCGAGCGGGTCATCGATCGCGTGAATCGTTCCTGTGATCTCGACGGTTGCAGCGAGGTCGCCACGTTCTCCGTTGCTCGGTCTCTGTCTGGTCGACCGCTCCAAACGGCCTCTTCAATGGGCTGATCTGGCCGAAGGTCGGCTACGCCTCGATCGCCTATGCGGCAATGGCGCCGATCGCCTTTCTTCCCCTGCCGGCTGCGCCGTCATTCCTCGCGAAACAAGAAAGTTGCCTGGCTGCCATCCTCCGCTCCGCTTCGGCCTGCGAGCAGGTGCCGCGTCGATCGCCTCCGGCCTGTCGATCGCCATCGAGGCCGCAATGGTGCGGGCTCGGAACAGAGTGCAAGGAGAACTATCATGGCGACCATCGGCACCTTCAAGAAGTCCGGCTCCAACGAGTTCACCGGTCAAATTGTCACCCTCAGCGTCCAGGCCAAGAACGTTCGCATCGTCCCCGAGGCCAACCGCTCCGGCGAGAACGCCCCCAGCCACCGCGTCTTCGCTGGCCGCGTCGAGATCGGCGCCGCCTGGTCCAAGCGCAGCAACGAGGGCCGCGATTATCTGGGCCTCAAGCTCGACGATCCGAGCTTCACCGCCCCGATCTACGCCAACCTCTTCGACGACGAGGAGGGCGAGGGTTACAGCCTCATCTGGTCACGCCCCAACGGCCGCCGCTCCGACTAGCCGGCCCGCGACTCCCCGCCCGATCCTCGGGCGGGGCAAGTCGTTTAAGATCCGCGGTTTCGGCTTCGTGCAATGTCGGCTTTACGCCTCGGCGGTTTATCGGCTTTGTGCCTTTCCGCCGATCAGAAGTGCGACTCGGGCAGACTCACTTCTCACCCTTCTTTACCGTCTCGTCGAGCAGATCGACCGGCCTGACATCCAACGCTTCCGCCAAATGCCACATCGTCAACAGCGTGACATTCTGCTGGCCCCGCTCCATGCCGCTCACATAAGCGCGGTCCACACCCATTTTCACGGCGACCGCCTCCTGGCTCAGACCGGCCGCGATGCGATACCTCCTGACGTTGGCTCCAAAGATCCTGCGAATGTCCATCCGCAGGATAGGAAACAAATGTGCATTATATCGCTACGTGTTATAATACACGGCCATGCCGCCTGCGCGTGATGCCGCCAGTGGGCTGCCGCGATGCGTGAAAAGCATCAGGAAATTTCACTTGTTGGTCTGGCGTGCCTTGGCGGAGCCGATACGATCAATTAACCAAGACAGATGGACGCGCCGATGATCACGATGGCCTTCCTGGATCGTCCGCCCGAGAGCGACCGTCTCACGGCCTACGATGAAAGCCATCTCGCCGCCTATATCCGGTTGCTCGACGCCGACGCGGAAGGGGCCGATTGGCGTGAGGCGGTGCAAATCATATTCGGATTCGACTCCGACGATGACCCCGAACGCGCTCGCGTTATTCATCAAAGCCATCTCGCCCGCGCCCGCTGGATGACGACCACCGGCTATCGCGAACTCCTCCGTCCCCGCGTGTCCTAAAGCAAGACACTCTTCGGTTGTGGGAGGCATCGCGCCGCCCAGATTCGGGGACTTCCGTCACATCTCGTCGGCGGCAACTCTTCGCACGCAAGGGGTCACTCTGAGCGCGAACGAGGAGACGCGTATGGCCGAGCCGCCCGATTGGCGATTGCAACAAACCGAACGCGCCCTGAACCGGCTGGAGCGGCAAGGCTTCGCGTGGGAATTTCTGCGCCGCAATCCCGAGTATCGCAGCGAGTACGACCGCTTGCGCAGCGTGCTGGCGAGCGGACCAGACGCTTCGCATAGGAGCGCCGCCCCGCAATGGGGGTTACGCTTTCCTGATCGATCCCGACCGCTCCCCTCATGAGACCGCGATTTTTTGGCGACCCGAACTCGTCGCCAGCGTACTCCTGCTTGAAGCCGCGCCGACGGTGTTTCGGATGGCGCGACGGCTCGAACAACTCGACCTCGCCCACGCGACGCCGCACGCGCAAGGCGCTGGCGCCATCGTGCTGGCCGACGCCGGCGGTGACCACCACTTAGTCGTCGGCGCCATCAACCCGACTCAACCGCTCGCCGTGCTGCTGCCGCTCGACGACAGCTTCCACATCCGCGCTGAAGCGGCGCTGCGATTCCAACGCCGTCTGTTCGGACGCCCCGCCGGTCCGCTACCGCGCGCGCTCACGCTCACGCCGCGTCACCGCTTGCGGCTGGTGCGCATGGTGCGCGCCCTGGACGGCCGATTATCAGGTGCCACTTATCGCGAAATCGCCGGCGTCCTGTTCGATACGCCGGGCCAGTCCGCCACCGAATGGAAAACGTCGCCCATCCGTGCGCAAACGATCCGCCTGGTCAAGGACGCCCAGACAATGATGCGCGGCGGCTATCTCCGCTTGCTCGCCGGCCGCTGACCCACGCGCCAGCTCCTCTCCACCTCGCCGAGGGGGTACGCGCTCGCAGGGGTCTCACTCCGTCATCCACCCTGACGCCGGTGGTTCGCCATCGTGGTCGCCGCTTCGCCACTGCACGCCGGCGGGGCAGCCGATGCCCCGGAGGCCCCAATGTCAGCAGCGCGACTCGACTCCCCGCCACGCTATCTCCGCACACCTGAGGCCGCGCGCTTCCTCGGTCTGTCTGGTCGCACGCTGGAGAAGCACCGCACCTACGGCACGGGACCGGTTTATCGCAAGCTGGGTGGCCGCATTGTCTATGCGCTCGACGATCTGCAAGCTTGGGCCGATCGCGGCACACGGCAGTCGACGTCGGATCCGGGCCACGGTGTTGTCCACCCTGCGAAGCGACAGGCGACGCCCGCCGGGGGAATGCCCGTGCGCCGCGGCGGCGCGTCATGATCGTCGCGCTCCTCAATCAGAAGGGTGGCGTCGGCAAGACGACGCTCGCGCTGCATCTAGCCGGCGAATGGGCTCGGCGAGGAAAGCGCGTCGTGCTCATCGACGCCGATCCCCAAGGCTCGGCGCTCGACTGGTCGCAGCAGCGAGCGCGCGAAGGCCTCGGACGCCTGTTTGGTGTCGTCGGTCTGGCGCGAGATACGCTTTATAGCGAAGCGCCGGAACTGGCGCGAAGCGCCGACCATGTGGTGATCGACGGGCCACCGCGTGTCGCTAGCTTGATGCGGTCCGCGCTGCTTGCCGCCGACCTGGTGCTGATCCCCGTGCAGCCATCGCCTTTCGATGGCTGGGCGTCCGCGGAGATGCTCTCGCTGCTCGGCGAGGCGCGTATCTACCGCCCCCAGCTCGCCGCCCGCTTTGTGCTGAATCGGTGTGGAGCACGCACGGTCATTGCCCGCGAAACGGCCGAGACGCTCGCCGATCACGATCCGCCGGTACTCACCAGCACCGTCGGCCAGCGCGTCACCTTCGCCGACGCGGCGCGCTCCGGCCGCCTCGTCTCGGAGATCAACGAACGCAGCCCCGCCGCGCGCGAGATCACCGCACTTTGCACCGAGATCGGGAGGATCGCGCCATGACGGACCGATCCCACAAACGTACCTTCACTGCACGCCCAGCCGATCCTGAGAGCTGGGTCAAAGCCCCCGATCCGCGCCCCGCGCGCGGCGGCGACGCCGCCAGTTTCACCGCACGCCTCACCATCGACGTCACGCCCGACATGCGCGGCCAGATCAAGATCGTCGCGTTCCAGCGCGGTGTAACTGTCGCCGACATGCTGCGCGAACTGCTCGCCCGCGAATTTCCCCCAACTGAAGGAGGCACGCCATGAATGGCGCTCCTGACCTACGTCGCGTTGCGACGCCGACCGTGGTTGGTCTGACCCACGTCGAGCTGACTTGGATTGAGAAGAAGATCGAATACTGGGTCAGGTTCGGCCAGGACGTCCACGAACAGATTCTCGATCGCCGCCGCCGCGTCGTCAGCTTCCCGCCCCATAGCGTCTTCGCGTTTGTCCGTTGGGCGGCCAATGACTTCGGGACGATCATCTCACGCATCGACATCGTGCGCGCGATCTCGCCGGGCGAGCCCTATCAGACGCTGCCCTTCGTGCGCCCCGGCGGCGATATTCTGCTGAGGATGGACGGCTGGCCGAAGGTTGAACGCGTTCTGCAGATCGTCGACGCCATCGAGTCGATCGGCATCAATCCCGCCGAGGTCTCGCCGCATCATTGGCGACACGTTCACAATCGTCTTGCTGCCGGCCAAGAGCCGCGCGGCTACACGGCCGAGCAGCATCGCGCCATCCTTCTGCGCCGAAGGGTGGAGCCATGACCCGCTTCGGCTACGTCATGACGACGTACTTCACCGTGATGCTGATCGGTGGGCTGTCCTTTGTCCACATCACGCCCAGGCTGATCTGGAACGCGTCCGCCAGCACCCCGATCGGACTCTATTCACTCGATCGGCCGCCGCAGCTCGAAGTTACGAACCTCGTCGCCGTCGACGCCCCGGAGCCGCTCGCATCGTTCCTCGCCGAGCGTGGCTACGTGCCGCGTAGCGTCCCCCTCATGAAACGCGTCGCCGCTCTTCCCGGGCAGCAGGTCTGCCGCACCGGCGAACACGTCACAGTTGACGGCATCGCCATGGGCGAAGCGCTGACGCGCGACCGTCTCGGTCGCGATCTGCCCGTCTGGCAGGGCTGCCGGCGCATCGCCGACGGCGAAATCTTCCTCATGAACTGGTCCGTCGAGGACAGCCTCGACGGTCGCTACTTCGGTCCGATTTCCACCCGCTCGATCATCGGTCGCGCAACGCCCGTGTGGACCGATGAAGACGGGAGCGGCCGCTTCCAGTGGCGCGCCGCGACGCGGTGAACGACGCGCCTATCCGACCTCACCGCACAGCAAAGGAGTCTTCCCATGCCGCAGATCGGCGAATTCACCCGCACCAAGAATGGCTACGCCGGCCACATCCGCACGCTCTCGCTCGACGCCGAGATCGTGCTCATCCCCGCCGAGCACACCGACGCCGAGAATGCGCCGGACTATCGTGTTCACCACGGCGATGATGACGGCCCCGAGATCGGCGCCGGATGGAAGCGGACCGGCGAAAAGGCCGGCGATTACGTGTCGTTGCAGATCGACGATCCCACGTTGGCCCAGCCGATCCGCGCGAACCTGTTCCAATCGACCGAGGACAAATCCGCCTGGAACCTGCACTGGAATCGTCCGCCCAAGCGCGGCGAGCGAGACTGAACGATGTGCGGCCCGCGCTCTCAAACTGTCGTCGGGCGGCCAAACGCCGTCCGACTGACAGCCTTACTTCTCCTTTCCGGCCTGCTCCTCGCCGTGCCGTTCAGCGCCACAGCGAACGCTCAGAATGCGCCGGCCACGCGCACGGCGCCAGCCCATCCGTTCGCGGCGTACATTGAAGAGGCCCAACGGCGTTTCGGCATCCCGGCTGCGTGGATTCGCGCCGTCATGCGCGCAGAAAGCGCTGGCGATGTGCGCGCACGCTCCTCTGCCGGCGCGATGGGCTTGATGCAGCTCATGCCAGACACCTGGGCGGAGCTGCGCATTCGTCATGGGCTCGGGCGTGACCCGTTTGATCCGCGGGACAATATTCTGGCCGGCGCCGCGTACTTGCGCGAGATGTATGATCGCTACGGCTCACCTGGCTTTCTCGCCGCCTATAACGCGGGACCGGGGCGCTACGAAGAGTATCTCGCGGGCCGCCCGTTGCCGGCCGAAACCCGCGCTTATGTCGCCGCCTTGATCCCTTCCTTCGGCGGCGGTGAACTGCCCGGTGCGATCACTGTCGCCGCAACCGATCCTCAAACATGGACCCGCGCACCGCTCTTCATCACGCGCGTTGGCGGCGTGACTGGCGTCGATCGAGCGCAGACCGAAAACCCTCCGAACCACGCCCCGGCTGCAGATCCGGTGCGTGAGACTTCCGCAGTCACGCCGCAGTCTGCCAGCCTGTTCGTCGCGCGAACCGGCAGTGGAGACCCACGATGATGAGCCTGGGCCTCTTTCGCAGTCTGGCGTGCCCCGTCGCATCATGGAGGGCGCAGACGGGGAAGCAGGGCAACACGACCGCACGATGGCAGGATAAAGGGGCGCGATGTGCGCCTCGGTTCGGTTGTGCTTTTTCAAGGGCTTACGCAGAGAATTCGCGAGGTGCGCCTGACCGGCGCAGCCTGCGGCTTCCGCGATTCTCCAAGATTCTCCGCGCGATGGCGCGATGTGCGACTGCGCGCCCATGAGCAGCGAGGACGATTTCCGTATCCGGCCAGGCCGTATTCGCTCAACGAGCGCGCAACGCGCCCGACCGTTCATCGCCCAGGCACTCGCTGCCGCCCAACGCGCCGGCGGCTCCGTCTCGCGCAAGGGCACGATCGGGCCGGGCCACCGTTCTCGGTTCGGCAAGGGTCAGCGCGCGTCGGTGCAGGCCAACCGGCTCATCAACTCCCACTCACGCGGCGTCGTTGTCAAAGCGCGTGTTGTCCGCCACGGCGGACGCAACGCGCCGCTCGGGACGCACCTCAATTATCTGCGCCGCGAGGGCGTCACCCGGGATGGAGAGAAGGCCCGGCTGTTCGGGTCGGGCGTCGATGACGCTGACCCTAAGGGGTTCGCGGAGCGGTGCGAGAACGACCGGCATCATTTCCGGTTCATCGTCTCGCCCGACGATGCCGTGGAGATGTCCGACCTCAAGGGCTTCACTCGCGAGCTGGTCGGTCAGATGGAGAAGGACCTCGGCACCAAGCTCGATTGGGTCGCCGTCGATCACTGGAACACGGAGCATCCACACGTCCACCTGATCGTCCGCGGCGTGCGCGAGGATGGCGAAAACCTCGTCATCTCCCGCGACTATATCAAGGAAGGCATGCGGGATCGGGCGCGGGATCTGATCACCCGAGAACTCGGACCGCGCACCGACCATGAAATCCGCCGCACGCTCGAACGTCAGATCGAGACCGAGCGCTGGACCAATCTTGATCGGCAGCTCGCCCGAGACAGCTACCGCACCGGTATCGTCGACGTCGCACCGCGGCCCGACCGCCAGCCCGACGAATTTCATGCGCTCAAAGTCGGACGCCTGCGAAAGCTTGAGTCCCTCGGCCTCGCTGATCAGATCGGTCCCGGCCAGTGGGCGATCTCGGAGAACGCCGAAACGACGCTGCGCCAACTCGGTGAACGCGGCGACATCATCAAGCGCATCCATCGCAGCCTGATCGAACACGGCATCGAACGCGGTGCGTCCAACTATGTGCTCGCCGGGGAAAGCCTGGACGATCCTGTGGTCGGTCGGCTGGTCGCCCGCGGTCTCGACGATGAGCTGAAGGGTACAGCCTATGCCGTGGTCGACGGCACGGACGGTCGCACCCATCACATCAAGCTGCCGGACCTCGACGCCGCCGGCGACAGCGCGCCCGGCTCGATCGTCGAGCTGCGCAGGTTCGATGACGCGAAGGGACAGCGTCGCGTCGCGATGGCAGTCCGGTCAGACCTCACCATCGAGCAGCAGGTCACGGCGACAGGTGCGACCTGGCTTGATCGACAGGCGATTGCCCGCGAGCCGGCTGCGCTCGGCGGCGGAGGCTTCGGCGCGGAGGTGCGCGAAGCCCTGGACCGGCGCGCCGAACACCTGATTGCGCAAGGTCTGGCCGAACGTCAGAACCGTGGCGTCAGCTTCAGCCGCAACCTGATCGAGACGCTGCGCCGGCGCGAGCTGGACGCCGTGGGCGCCAAGCTCGCCGCAGAGAGCGGCCGCCCATTCAATAAGGCCGCTGCGGGGGAATACGTCGCTGGCGCCTACCAGCGGCGCATGGCACTCGCCTCCGGCCGCTTCGCGATGATCAATGACGGCCTTGGCTTCCAGCTCGTGCCCTGGTCCCCCTCACTCGAAATGCAGCTCGGCCGTGATGTCTCCGGCCTCGCCCGAGGCGACGGCGGCATCGATTGGAGCTTCGGCCGCAAGCGGGGGCTGGGCCTGTGAACCGCGGCCATCAAGAAAGGACTCCGCTATGTCGGCCACCAAAATCCTCTGGGGCCAAGTCCTTGTCGTCTCCCTCATTGTGCTTGCGACCACCTGGGCCGCGACGCAGTGGACGGCATGGCAACTCGGCTTCCAGCCGCAGCTCGGCCGGCCATGGTTCGAACTCTTCGGCTGGCCGATCTACCATCCGCCGGCCTTCTTCTGGTGGTGGTACTTCTACGATGCCTATGCACCGCACGTTTTCGTCGAGGGCGCCTATATCGCGGCATCGGGTGGCTTTATCGCCATCGCGGTCGCCATCGGCATGTCGGTCTGGCGAGCGCGCGAGGCCAAGAATGTCGAGACCTACGGCTCAGCGCGGTGGGCGCGAGCCGATGAGGTGCGGGCCGCCGGTCTGCTTGGGCCCGACGGCGTCGTGCTCGGCAAGTTCGACCGCGCCTATCTTCGCCATGACGGGCCAGAGCATGTGCTGTGTTTCGCGCCGACCCGCTCTGGCAAGGGCGTCGGCCTGGTGGTGCCATCGCTGCTGACCTGGCCCGGCTCCGCCATCGTTCACGACATCAAGGGCGAGAACTGGCAGCTCACCGCCGGCTTCCGCGCCCGACATGGACGCGTGCTGCTGTTCGATCCCACCAACGCGAAGTCGTCGGCCTACAACCCGCTACTCGAGGTCCGCCGCGGCGAATGGGAGGTCCGCGACGTCCAGAATATTGCTGACATCCTGGTCGACCCGGAAGGCTCGCTGGAGAAGCGGAACCACTGGGAGAAAACGAGCCACTCGCTTCTCGTTGGGACGATCCTTCATGTCCTCTACGCGGAGGCGGACAAGACGCTCGCGGGCGTCGCCGCCTTCTTGTCCGATCCGAAGCGGCCGATCGAGTCCACACTCGCCGCCATGATGAAGACCGCGCATCTCGGCGACGCGGGGCCGCATCCCGTCATCGCCTCTGCCGCGCGCGAGCTGCTGAACAAATCCGACAACGAGCGCTCAGGCGTCTTGTCGACCGCCATGTCGTTTCTCGGGCTCTATCGCGATCCGGTCGTCGCCGAGGTAACCCGCCGCTGCGATTGGCGGATTACCGACATTGTCGGCGGGCCACAGCCATCGACGCTCTATCTCGTGGTGCCACCCTCTGACATCGCCCGCACCAAGCCGTTGATCCGCCTGATCCTCAATCAGATCGGACGTCGGTTGACGGAGGATCTCAATGCTAAGGGGCGGCGGCATCGGCTGCTGCTCATGCTCGACGAGTTTCCCGCGCTGGGGCGGCTCGACTTCTTCGAAAGCGCCTTGGCGTTCATGGCGGGCTACGGACTCAAGAGCTTCCTGATCGCCCAATCACTCAATCAGATTGAGAAGGCTTACGGGCCGAACAATTCCATCCTCGACAACTGCCATGTGCGTGTCAGCTTCGCCACCAATGACGAGCGGACGGCAAAACGCGTCTCAGATGCCTTGGGGACGGCGACCGAGATGCGCGCGATGCGCAACTATGCCGGACATCGGCTCAGCCCCTGGCTCGGGCATCTGATGGTATCGCGATCGGAGACGGCGCGCCCGCTGCTGACGGCCGGCGAGGTGATGCAGCTCCCGCCCGCCGACGAGATCGTGATGGTGGCCGGCACACATCCGATCCGAGCGAAGAAGGCGCGCTACTTCGAGGATCGCCGCTTTCAGGAGCGCATCGCGCCACCGCCAGCGCTCGCAAAGCTGGCCACCGGAAAGCCGGACGATTGGAGCGCGATGCCGTTGCCGTCGCGGCCGCAGCTCGATCCCGTCGCTCCACAGGACGGCACAGGTGACGACGACCCGACCGGCTCGGAGCGTCGTCGGCAACCCGAGCTGACGACGGCGCGGACTGTCGAGAAGAAGGCTCCGATCGACAATGAGTTCGACCTCGATGGCGCCGACGATGCCGATGACGACACCGCCCGTGCGGGCCGGCTGAACCAGGTCATGCGGGGGGTCGCGCGGCAGGTCTCGCTCGACCCCAATGACGGCATGGATCTCTGAGCGCACCGATGACGAAAATTCGGAAGAAGCAGCGGCTCTCGATCTATCTTGATCCGGACGTCACGAAGGCGCTGGCCGCCTATGCTGCGCGGCGCGACCAATCGCGATCTCTGGTCGCTGAAGCGGCCATCGCGTCGTTCCTGTCGCCGGATGCAGCCGAGCGCCAGGAGGCAGCAACCACCAAGCGGTTGGATCAGCTCGACCGGCGCATGACGCGGATGGAACGCGATCTCGGTATTTCCGTCGAAATGCTTGCGGTGTTTGTCCGCTTCTGGCTCACCACCAATCCGCCGTTGCCAGAGCCCGCTCAGGCAGCCGCACGCGCGCAGGCCGGCGAGCGGTACGACGCCTTCGTCGCCGCACTCGGGCGGCGACTCGCGAAGGGACCCAAGGTGCGTGAGGAGATTTCCGAAGACATCGCAGGCATCGCGAGCGCGGAATAACCATCGCGTAGCGCGTCGCAAGAGTCCGGCAGTTCCGCCGTCTCCCTGTCTTTCTACGCCAGAGCACTACGACCCCGTTCTGCTTGTTGTCATGCCCTGATTTCTGCCTCTTCTACTGATCCCCGATCCAGGGCCGCGTGTTTGCGGCTCCGCGCAGAACGGGGACGACATGGCGGTTTCTCACCAGCAATCAGAGGCGATCCTTCGAGGCGCGCGCATGTTGCGCACGGCCCTCGGCCCCGCCATCGCCGGATTCCTGGAAGACCCGTCGATCGTCGAGGTGATGCTCAATCCCGACGGGCGGCTCTGGGTCGACCGGCTGTCCGAGGGCCTTTCCGACACCGGAGCGCGCCTGTCGCCCGCGGACGGCGAGCGCATCGTTCGCCTCGTCGCGCATCATGTCGGCGCCGAGGTCCATTCCGGTTCACCGCGCGTGTCGGCGGAGCTTCCCGAAACGGGAGAGCGGTTCGAAGGCCTGCTGCCTCCGGTCGTGGCAGCCCCGGCGTTCGCGATCCGCAAACCTGCCGTCGCCGTCTTCACGCTCGCTGACTACATCGCTGCGGAGATCATGTCGGCCGAACAGGCTGAGATCCTGCGCCGCGCCGTCGCGGACCGCCGCAACATCCTCGTCGCCGGCGGCACCTCGACCGGCAAGACCACGCTCACCAACGCCTTGCTCGCCGAAGTGTCGAAGACCTTCGACCGCGTGGTGCTGATCGAGGACACGCGCGAGCTGCAATGCGCCGCGCCCAACCTGGTCGCCATGCGGACGAAGGATGGCGTCGCATCGCTCTCCGATCTCGTCCGCTCCTCGCTTCGCTTGCGCCCCGACCGCATTCCGATCGGAGAGGTACGCGGCGCTGAGGCGCTGGATTTGCTCAAGGCCTGGGGGACAGGCCACCCGGGCGGCATTGGCACGATCCACGCCGGCACCGCGCTCGGCGCGCTGCGCCGCCTCGAGCAGCTCATTCAGGAAGCCGTCATCACCGTCCCGCGCGCGCTGATCGCCGAGACCATCGATCTCGTCGCTGTGCTCAGCGGCCGCGGCTCGACCCGTCGCCTCGCCGAACTCGCCTGCGTCGAGGGCCTTCAGCCCGACGGCGACTACCGCGTCATCCCCGCAACCCAGTCCGCCCAAGGAGATTCCGCATGATCCGCCATGCCCTGCGCACATGCCGTCATATCGCGACGGCCGTGTCCGTCACCGTCGTCAGCATGATGCTGGCCCCAGCCGCTTACGCTTCCGGCTCCTCCATGCCGTGGGAAGCGCCGCTGCAATCGATCCTCGAATCCATCGAGGGGCCGGTCGCCAAGATCATCGCCGTGATGATTATCATCATCACCGGCCTGACACTGGCCTTCGGCGACACGTCGGGCGGAGCCCGAAAATTAATCCAGATCGTGTTCGGCCTCTCCATCGCCTTCGCCGCGTCGAGCTTCTTCCTGTCGTTCTTCTCCTTCGGCGGCGGAGCGCTCGTCTGATGGCGAGCCTGATCGACAGCGCCGGCGACGTGCCGGGCTATGCCGTCCCGGTCCATCGGGCGCTCACCGAGCACATCCTGCTCGGCGGCGCGCCGCGCTCCATCGCGATCCTCAATGGCACACTGGCGGCGGCGCTTGGCCTCGGCTTGCGCCTCTGGCTCGTCGGTCTCGGGCTCTGGGCGATCGGGCATTTCGCCGCTGTGTGGGCGGCCAAACGCGATCCGCAATTCGTCGACGTGGTGCGCCGTCACCTGCGCATCCCCGGCCATCTGAGCGCGTGAGGCCCCCAATGATGAACCTCGCCGAATATCGCCGGACCTCAACGCGCCTCGCGGATTTCCTGCCCTGGGCCGCGCTCGCGGGCGAGGGCATCGTCCTCAACAAGGACGGCAGCTTCCAACGCACCGCCCGCTTTCGCGGTCCCGACCTCGACTCCGCAGTGCCGGCCGAACTCGTCGCCGTCGCCGGTCGCCTCAATAACGCCTTCCGCCGCCTCGGCTCGGGTTGGGCGATATTCGTCGAAGCGCAGCGCCATGGCGCCGGCGCCTATCCGGCGAGCCGCTTTCCCGAGGCGGCGTCCGCCCTGGTCGACGCCGAGCGTAAGGCCGATTTCGAGGAAGACGCCTCGCATTTCGAGTCCAGCTACTTCCTGACCTTCGTCTATCTACCGCCCGCCGAGGACGCCGCCCGCGCCGAGAACTGGCTCTATGAAGGCAAGGCTGACAACGGCCTTGACCCTCATGAGGCGTTGCGCGGCTTCGCTGATCGCACCGACCGCGTGCTCCAGCTCATCGAGAACTTCATGCCGGAATGCGCATGGCTCAATGACGGCGAGACGCTGACCTATCTGCATTCGACCGTCTCGACCAAGCGCCATCGCGTGCGCGTGCCCGAGACGCCGATGTATCTCGACGCGTTGCTGGCCGATCAACCGCTCATCGGCGGACTGGAGCCGCGGCTGGGCGAGACGCATCTCCGCATCCTCACCATTGTCGGTTTTCCGACCGCGACCACGCCCGGGCTGCTCGACGACCTCAACCGGCTGGCCTTTCCCTATCGCTGGTCGACGCGCGCCGTCCTTCTCGACAAGACCGACGCCACCAGGCTGCTCACCAAGATCCGGCGGCAATGGTTCGCCAAGCGCAAGAGCATCATGGCGATCCTCAAGGAGGTGATGACCAACGAGGCTTCGGTGCTCGTCGATACCGATGCGGCGAACAAGGCGGCTGATGCCGACCTCGCGCTCCAGGAACTCGGCGCCGACTATGCCGGTCAGGCCTATGTCACCGCGACGGTCGCCGTCTGGGACGCCGATCCACGCATCGCAGCCGAGAAGCTGCGCCTGGTGGAGAAGATCGTTCAGGGCCGCGACTTCACCGCGATGGCCGAGACGATCAACGCCGTCGATGCCTGGCTTGGCTCGCTGCCGGGCCATGTCTACGCCAACGTCCGGCAACCGCCGATCTCGACGCTCAATCTCGCCCATATGATTCCGCTGTCGGCGGTGTGGGCGGGGCCGGAACGGGACGAGCATTTCGGGCAACCCCCCTTGCTCTACGGCAGGACCGAAGGATCGACCCCGTTCCGGTTTTCCCTTCATGTCGGCGATGTCGGTCACACGCTCGTTGTCGGGCCGACCGGCGCCGGCAAATCGGTGCTGCTGGCGCTGATGGCGCTGCAGTTCCCGCGCTACCCCAACTCACAGGTCTTCGCCTTCGACTTCGGCGGAAGCATCCGAGCCGCGGCGCTCGCGATGGGCGGTGACTGGCACGATCTCGGCGGCGGCCTGACCGAAGGCGCCGCTGACAGCGTCTCGCTGCAACCGCTCGCCGGCATCCACCACGTGCCGGAACGAGCGTGGGCGGCGGACTGGATCGTCGCGATCCTGCAGCGCGAGGGCGTGACGATCGCGCCAGAGGTGAAGGAATACATCTGGACGGCGCTGACCTCGCTGGCCAGTGCGCCTGTCAGCGAGCGCACCATCACCGGGCTTGCCGTCCTCCTTCAATCGAACGACCTGAAACAGGCGCTCCGGCCCTACTGCATCGGCGGCGCCTATGGCCGGCTGCTCGACGGCGAGAGCGAGCATCTTGGCGAAGCCTTTGTGCAGGCGTTCGAGACCGAGGGCCTGATCGGCACGGGCGCCGCGCCCGCCGTGCTCGCCTATCTCTTCCACCGCATCGAAGATCGCCTCGATGGCAGCCCAACGCTGCTCATCATCGATGAAGGCTGGCTCGCGCTCGATGACGAGGATTTCGCCGGTCAGCTCCGCGAGTGGCTGAAGACGCTGCGAAAGAAGAACGCCTCCGTCGTGTTCGCTACGCAATCGCTTTCGGACATCGACAGCTCAACGATCGCGCCCGCCATCGTCGAGAGCTGCCAGACCCGTCTGCTGTTGCCGAACGAGCGCGCGATCGAGCCGCAGATCACCGCGATCTACCGTCGCTTCGGACTCAACGACCGCCAGATCGAGATCCTCTCCCGCGCGATGCCGAAGCGCGACTACTACTGCCAATCCCGGCGGGGCAACCGGCTCTTCGAGCTCGGTCTGTCCGACGTGGCGCTGGCGCTCTGCGCCGCCTCCTCGAAGACCGATCAGGCCGCGATCGAGCGCGTCGTGTCGGAGCACGGCCGCGAAGGATTCCTGCCGGCCTGGCTGCGTCTGCGCGGCGTCGCCTGGGCCGCTGACCTCATCCCCAACCTCAATAACCTGGAGACCCAGTCATGATCTTCCGTCGCTCACGCGCGGCGCTTCTTGCCGCGTCGATCCTTTCCGTCCCCGTGGCGATGTCGCCCGTGATGGTCCAGCCGGCGTCCGCGCAATGGGTCGTCTACGACCCGACGAACTACGTGCAGAATGTTCTCTCCGCCGCTCGGGCGCTGGAGCAGATCAACAATCAGATCACCTCGCTTCAGAACGAAGCGACGATGCTGATCAACCAGGCGCGCAATCTCGCGAGCCTGCCTTACTCCTCGCTTCAGCGCTTGCAGCAGTCCGTGCAGCGGACGCAACAACTGCTCGGTCAGGCGCAGCGCATCGCCTACGACGTCCAGCAGATCGACCAGGCCTTCACCTCCACCTACGGCAATGCGTCGATCTCCGCCTCCGACCAGCAGCTCGTGGCGCAGGCGCGCGAGCGCTGGCAGAACACCGTCGGCGGCCTGCAGGACGCCATGCGGGTGCAGGCCGGCGTCGTCGGCAACATCGACACCAATCGCGCCGAGATGTCGGCGCTCATCGGCCAAAGCCAGGGCGCGACCGGCGCCCTGCAGGCGTCACAGGCCGGAAATCAGCTCCTCGCGCTCCAGGCCCAGCAGCTCGCCGATCTCACGGCCGTCGTCGCCGCGAACGGGCGGGCTCAAGCGCTGACCGAAGCGGAGCGCGCGGCGGCCGCCGAGCAGGGTCGCGAGCAGCGCCGCCGCTTCCTGACGCCCGGCGACGGCTATCAGCCCGGCAACGCCCGCATGTTCCCCAATGGCAACTAAGGAACACCAAGAGGATCATGTCATGGACGGCAAGCTTTTGGCGCGCCTCGGCGCCGTCGTCTTCGTCGCCGTCGCCGTCACCGCGACGGCGATCGAGATGACCCGGAAAGAGGAAGAGCCGGCCGGCCAGGTGGTGCGGCCAGTTGAGGTCACCCCGGCCGATCCGCTGCGCCAGGCGCAGCGGCGGTGCCAACTGCTCGGCGAGGCCGCCGCCCGCGATGCCGAATGCCTGCGCACCTGGGCCGAAACCCGCGACCGATTCCTCGGCATTACGCCGGCGCCGACGTCGCCGCAGCATGACGACGGGCGGTGATCCATGGGCGGCACCGGCGTCATCGACCAGTTCCTGGAGGTCTTCACCCGCTATATCGATAGCGGCTTCGGACTGCTCGGCGGCGAGGTGGCGTTCATCGCCACGACGCTGATCGTCATCGACGTGACCTTGGCCGCACTGTTTTGGAGTTGGGGCGCCGACGACGACATCATGGCGCGCCTGGTCAAGAAGACGCTGTTCGTCGGCGTCTTCGCCTACATCATCGGCAACTGGAATAGCCTCGCGCGCATCGTGTTCGAGAGCTTCGCGGGGCTGGGCCTGAAGGCGTCAGGCACCGGATTCACCATCGAAGATCTCATGCGGCCCGGCCGCGTTGCGCAGACCGGCCTCGACGCCGGCCGCCCGCTACTCGATTCCATCTCCAACCTGATGGGCTGGATCGCCTTCTTCGAGAACTTCATCCAGATCGCCTGCCTGTTGTTCGCCTGGGCGCTGGTGCTGCTCGCCTTCTTCATTCTCGCCGTCCAGCTCTTCGTCACCTTGATCGAGTTCAAGCTGACGACGCTGGCGGGCTTCGTGCTGATTCCCTTCGGCCTGTTCGGCAAATCCGCGTTCATGGCCGAACGCGTTCTCGGCAACGTCATCTCGAGCGGCATCAAGGTGCTGGTGCTCGCCGTCATCATCGGCATCGGCTCAACCTTGTTTTCCCAGTTCACCGCCGGCTTCGCTGGCCAGACGCCGACGATCGACCAGGCCATGGCGATCGTGCTCGCTGCGTTGTCGCTGCTCGGTCTCGGAATCTTCGGTCCGGGCATCGCCAACGGCCTCGTCTCCGGCGGCCCGCAGCTCGGCGCAGGCGCTGCCGTCGGAACCGGGCTCGCGGCGGGAGGGGCGCTGCTGGCGGCTGGCGCAGCGGGTGGAATGGCCCTGCGCGGCGGCGGCGCCGCTCTTTCCGGAACTGCTGCCGCCGCGCGCGGTGGTGCGGCGATGGCCGGAGGTGCTTCGACTGCCTACAGCCTCGGCGCCGCTGGTCAGTCGGGCGCATCCGCCGTTGGTGCGGGAGTCGGCGGCGTTGCTCGCGCCGCTGGCGCGGCCGCCACCTCACCGCTACGGCGCGCGGCCGCCCGCGCGGCTGACAGCATGAAATCGAGCTTCTCCGGTGGCGCCAAATCCGCGTTCGCCGCAACGGGCGGCACGTCGACCATGGGCACGATCGGCGGAAGCGCGGCGGAGGCTGCGCCACCCGCGGCGGCTGACGGGCCGCCGGCCTGGGCCCAGCGCATGAAGCGCTCTCAGGCCTTGAGCCACGGTGTGACGGCCGCCGCCCACGCCGTTCGCAGCGGCGACAGCCATGGCGGCGGCTCCTCCATCAACCTCTCCCAAGGCGATCGCTGATGTTCAAACGACCTTCCACTCACTACGGCAAAGCACCCGAGCCCGAGACACCTTATCAGCGCGCCTCCCAGGTCTGGGACGAGCGCATCGGCGCCGCGCGCGTCCAGGCGAAGAACTGGCGCTTCATGGCGTTTGGTTCGCTGCTCCTCTCTGCCAGCTTTGCGGCGGCGCTCGTCTGGCAGTCAGCCCGCGGCACGATCGTGCCTTGGGTGGTGCAGGTCGACAGATTCGGCCAGGCCCAGGCGGTCGCACCGGCAGTCGCAGACTATCGTCCCACCGATCCGCAGATCGCTTTTCATCTCGCGCGCTTCATCGAGCAGGTCCGCTCGATTCCGTCCGACGCCATCATCGTCCGACAGAACTGGCTTCGCGCCTACGACTTCACGACGGACCGCGGCGCGATGGCGCTGAACGACTACGCGCGCTCGAACGACCCTTTCACCAAGGTCGGCCGGCAGCAGATCGCGGTCGACGTCTCCAGCGTCATCCGGGCCTCGCCGGACAGTTTCCGCGTCGCCTGGGTCGAGCGCCGGTACGAGAACGGCCAGCTCGCCGAGACGACCCGCTGGACCGCCATCCTCACCATCGTCGTGCAGGTGCCGCGCAACGCCGACCGGCTGCGCGCCAACCCGCTCGGAATCTACGTCAACGCCATCAACTGGTCACGGGAGCTTGGGCAATGAAGCCGTCTTTCCGTAACGCCGGCAACCCGGCTTCTCGCACGTCCACATTTACGATTCTCCTGCTGTGCACGTCGGCGCTCGCTGGCTGCGCCACGGCCAACAGGCCGCCCGAGATATCCTACGACAACGCCGTGCCGGCGGCGCTGGGTGCCGATCCTCCCGCTCCCGTGCGTGTGGTCGAAATTCCGAGGCCGCTCCCGCTGCCCGGGCAATTGCAGCCCGTTGAACCATCGCGCCGAACGCCGGAGCCGACCGACCCAACGGCGCGCGTCAACCAGGCCAATGCCGCCGCACGCGTTCAGCCCGTTCGAGACGGCTTCATCAACGCCATGCAGGTCTATCCCTACACGGGCGGCGCGCTCTATCAGGTCTATACGGCCGTCGGCCAGATCACCGACATCGCGCTTCAGCCTGGCGAACAACTGGTTGGCTCCGGCCCGGTCGCCGCCGGCGACACGGTGCGGTGGATTATCGGCGACACGGTGAGCGGTTCGGGCGCGACCCAACAAGTCCACATCCTGGTCAAGCCGACCCGCGCCGACCTGATGACGAATCTCATCATCAACACCAATCTGCGCACGTATCACATGGAGCTGCGCTCCACCGAGCGCACCTATATGGCGTCGGTGTCCTGGCAGTATCCGCAGGACCAGCTCATCGCGCTGCGGCGCCAGAACGCGCAAGCCGAGGCCAGCAGTCCCGTCGCAACCGGCGTCGACCTCACCAACATCAATTTCCGCTACGCCATTGAAGGCGATCGTGCGCCGTGGCGACCGCTACGCGCTTATGACGATGGGCGCCAGGTCTTCATCGAGTTTCCCCGCGGCATCGGCCAGGGCGAAATGCCGCCGCTGTTCGTCGTCGGTCCGGAGGGTAACACCTCCGAACTCGTCAACTACCGCGTCCGCGCCAACTACATGATCGTCGACCGCCTGTTCGCGGCCGCCGAACTGCGCTTCGGCGCCGGCGACCGGCAGAAGCGCGTCCGCATCGTCCGCACCGATGGGAGGCCGGCGTCGTGAGCGAGCCAGAACCCCGGAAAGAAGAAGACGAGGCGCCGCTGACCGGGCCGGCCGGAGACACGGCCGCCCCGATGCGGCTCCGTGCGGACACGCCGCGCGTCACGCGGCTCTCGCGCAAGGTGCTTGCCGGCATCGGACTCGTGGCGAGCGTCGGCATAGGCGGTGCGCTCATTTATGCGCTCCAGACCGGCGACGCGGGGAGGCCGGCGGACGAACTTTACTCGACCGATAATCGGTCGACCGCCGATGGCCTGGCCGGATTGCCCCGCGACTACAGCGGCGTTCCCCAGCTCGGACCGCCGCTCCCGGGCGACCTCGGGCGCCCCATCCTGGGCGCGCAAAATCGTGGCCAGCCATTGCCGAACCAGCCCAATCCCGGCCTCAGCGCGGAGGAGCAGCGACGGCTGCAGGAGATCGAAACCGCCCGCGTCAGCAGGCTCTTCAGCGGCACCGAGAATCGGCCCATGGCCTCGACGGGCCCCGGCGCCGCGACGATCGCGCCGCCGGTGCCGGACCTCACCGGCCTCGGCCTCGCGCCGCCACCCGCCACCCCATCGGCCCAGGATCGGCAGCTCGCATTTCTCAATGCGGCGGCCGATCGGCGCACCGTCGCACCCGATCGCGTCGCTGCACCGGCGTCGCCTTACATCCTGCAGGCAGGCGCCGTGATCGCGGCGGCGCTCATCACCGGCATCCGCTCCGATCTACCCGGCCAGATCACCGCGCAGGTGACGGAAAATATCTATGACAGCCCAACGGGACGTATCCTCCTGGTGCCGCAAGGCACGCGGATCATTGGCCAGTATGACAACAATGTTCAGTTCGGCCAAAGCCGCGTCCTCTTGGTCTGGAATCGTCTGATCTTCCCGAACGGACGCTCGATCGTTCTCGAGCGTCAGCCCGGCGCCGATGCCGAGGGCTACGCCGGCCTTCAGGATGGCGTCGACTATCATTGGTGGGAGCTGGCCAAGGCGGAGGGACTGTCCACGTTGTTAAGCATCGGGACCGAGCTCGCCACCAACGACGACGACCGACTGATCCAGGCGCTCCGCAACGGCGGGCAGGACACCATCAACGATGCCGGCCAGCAGATCGTGCGCCGTCAGCTTAACGTCGCGCCGACGCTGACGATCCGGCCGGGCTTTCCCGTGCGCGTGATTGTCACCCGGGATTTGGTGCTCGAACCCTACGGAGGCTAGCCGATGGCCAAGCTTAAGCTCGGGCCGCTCGAAGACGACAAGCCGGTGAAGATCTCGGTGGAACTGCCCGCCGCCCTTCACCGCGATCTCATCGCGTATGCAGAAATCCTTGGCCGAGAAAGCGGCCAAGCTGTGGATCCGGCCAAGCTGGTCGCACCAATGATCGCGCGGTTCATGGCGACGGATCGGGGTTTCGCGAAGATGCGCCACGCGGCCCGTTCCCGTTTGCAACCGGCGGGCAGCGCTCCTCCAAGAGGCGAATGAAGTTCCGAAGCGCTGGATTGTCGTTGCCGTCCCGCCAATGGGCGCGATAGCCGATCCGAGTAGAGCCGTTGCCGTCACGGGCCTCGCGATAGACGACACCGGCATAGCTAGCGCCCAGGGCCGCTTCGCACATGACGCTCACACCGCGACCCGCGCCAACCAAACTCTTGATATTCTCTGGACTGACATCGTGCCGGACGATGTCAAGCAGATCGCCGGGCGAGGAGAGCTTGGCCACAAGAATGTCCTGGATCTCGGGACCGGGATCGCGCTCGCTCAGCAAGAAACGTTCACGCTTCAGGTCCATCCAGTAGATGATCTCGTTCGCGGCAAGCGGATGATTCTCAGGCAAGGCGACGAGTATACGCTCGCTCCACAAGGCCATTGAGTGATTGAAATCCGAAGCCGGCTCCCCCGTAACGACGGCGATGTCGACAGAGCCATTCTGAATTCCATCGAACAAGCGCGAGCGCGATCCTTCGACCGTGCTGATCTCCACCTCCGGAAAGCGATGGCCATACTCGACGAGACTTGCCCTGAGGTTGCCGGTCGAGAGAGAGGTGTAAAAGCCGATGGTTAGGTATCCTGCCTCGCCGCGCCCAACAGCCTTCGTCCCATCAATGACGATCTGCAGTTCGCTTAGAACGCCTCGAACGCCATGGACAAAGTCACGACCTGCGGCGGTCGCCCTGACACCGCAGCTCGTGCGTTCGAATAGCGTGACGCCAAGCGCATCTTCGAGGTATCTGATCCTCCGGCTCAGATTGGATTGCTTGAGTGCCAGAGAATCCGCCGCCTTGCGGAAACTGCCACAACGTTCCGCCGCCTCGGCATATCGGAGATGCTTGAGATCAATAGTCATGGATCTCGCGCCGGTAAAAGCTGCTTACCGCAGCGGGCGGCCTCGGTTGGCGGGATGGTCCGCAGCGAAGGTTTACTCGTATCGCCTCGGGCGATTGCTGCGGACATTTGTAAGCTCTCAGCGATCATTTCGGCCTTCTGGCGGAAGAGGTCGGCCGCTGCAGCAGGGCATGTCTCACCGGCAGTCTCAACGAAAAGACAAAGCCACTTCGCGAAGTGGGCCGCGTGTAGGTCGAGCGCGCTGTGTTTGGCAACGGGATTGCCTTTGTATCGGCCGCTCATGAGAAGTACCGACGACCAGAAATCGATCATTCTAAGAAGATGGGGTTCCCAGTCGTCGACCACGCTTGCGAAGATAGGACCGAGGTTGGGATCGATGCGGACCTTGGCATAAAATGCGCGGACCTGGGCATCGATCATATCTTCGGTAATGCCGACTGCCGCACCGGGGGCCAGTCGACAGCGACGCTCTCCGGCACTCTCGCTCATAGACGGCTTGCCAGATTCATCAGTCAAACCCTCTACCGTCAAGCAACTGGGGAATTGCGCATCCCGACTCGTCACAGCGGCCATCTCGGGCGGTTTGATTGTCACCTGCCACGATGGATTCGGACAATAACGTGCCGATAATGCTACCGAGGCTCAGGTCGTCGACGTGCCCGAATTTCTGAAAGCGACGGATGCCGGCGCGGTCGATTACGGCCAGCGTCGGTGTACCCTGCATGTTGTAGGCCGTCATGGTTGCCGGGAGGCGGCCTTCCTGCTGATCGATCCCGATCGGGAACGACAAGCGGTATTCGTGAGCAAAGGCTGCGAGCGCCTCGCGAGTACCTTGCGCTTCGTGATGTTCGAATACCGTGTGTAGACCGATCACCGCGACTTGACTGTTAGGGAACGCTTGGCTGATGCGTTGCGCCTGCGGCAGGCCATGCGAGACGCAGCCTGGGCAGAGCATCTGGAATGCTTCGATTATCAGGATGCGTCCGCGGAAGTCAGGGATATCAAGGTGCTTATCGCTATTTAGCCACCCGCTTGTCTTGATCGGAGGGGCAGGCTGAGGGTTCATTAGGGGAAACTCCTTGAGAACTTTTGGCCGAGCCCCCTCTCCGAGAGCCCGGCCGAAGTTGAGTCAGGCAACGCGCTTCAACTGGACGCCGGGAAAATCCACTGGGACCTTCAGCGTGACGTTGATGTAGTTCGTGAAGAGATTGAGCGCGACGTGAGCGATGATCTCCACCATGCCTTCGTCGTCGAAGCCGGCGGCCTTGAGCGCGGCAACGTCGGCATCGGTGACGGCAGCGCGATCGCGAACGACCTTGAGCGCGAACGTCAGGGCCGCCTGGGTGCGCGGATCGGAAGACTTGCCGACCTGGGCGGCCGCCATATCTTCTCCGGACGCGCCGGCCTTGCGACCGAGCGCCGTGTGTGCAGCGAGGCAGTATTCGCAGTTGTTGGCATTGGCGACCGCCACTGCAATTTCCTCGCCCAAACGTGCGCCGAGCGTGCCGCCGCCCAGGGCCCCGAACGACCCCCACATGCTATTCAACGCGGCGGGCGAGTTGGCCACGGCCTTGAACATGTTCGGGACGACGCCGAAGGCGCCATTGATCTGGTCGAGGGTCGGCTTGACCGACGACGAGGACGAGGCTGGATCAACGAGATTGACGTGTGCCATAGTAGAACTCCTTCTCTGTTGCTTGGAGGGGGATTTTCAGAGCGGTCCGGCGATGGCAGTCGCCGGGCCGCTTTCGTGTTCCGACGTTACTTGCCGGGAACCACTTTGCCCGGCAGCGACAGATTGCCGGATGCAACTTTGTAGACATTCGCGACGCACAGAAGCGGCGTATGGAGATTGGCGTTCACTCGCAGGCCGGCGGTCACACCGTCGAATGACGCGGTGGCGATGGCGCCAATCTTCTCGAGCGGGATGTGGACTTCGACCGCATCGCCAGTGAGTTCGGTCTTGTATTCCGGGCTGTCGATGAGGATCGGCGCGCCCGGCCAAGTTTCGGGCAGTCTCGGCTTCGTGCCTTCGGGGATATCTCTGACCTTAAGGCCGCCAGGGCAGGCGTTGTCCTCGCTCAGCACGACCCAATGCGGATGCCAGCGGTCGCGGTTCTTGCCGCCATAGGCCGCGTCGTCGAAGTCTGGGTGGAAAGTCACTGCGAGCGCGACGATGCCCTGGTCCCTCTCAAAGCCCACGTCCCAGGAGTTGAGCGTGGTCGGCCAGACATAGGCGTAAACTTCGGAACCCTCGAACTTCCCGGTGGCCTGCGGCGTCACCTTTCCGGCATCAGCGCGCACACGTGTGCGAAAGATGGCGTGGCCATGATCGGTGACGATGCTTGTTTCGATGATGTCGAACGAGGCCATAACCGCCTGATTGCTGGCCGTCGTAATCTCGTGTGCCGATGCGTTGACCGAGACGCAGCACAGCGCCGCAGCCACGAGGCCAAAGCCGCATGAACTCTTGATCTTCATGATGGTGTATTCTCCTTCTCAGATTGATGGTTCGGCTTGGAGGGTCGGCGATCCCTTGGCGAAGGTCGTCCAGGTGGCAGCCTGAACGACGGGATCAGCCGCATCGTGCTCACCGCAATCGAGCCGGAGATCCCGGCCACCGATGGCGGCATTCACGAAAGCACAGTGATGCGGTGAAGCCTCGCCCGGGTGGGCGTGTGGCCGAAAATGACGGCAGGAGACGCACATCCTTTGAACCGGGATTGCGCCTGCAAGTTGGAGCTGCCGGATCAGAGTGATCTGCGTCAACAGCAATTCCTCTTGGGCTGCCGGCGAGAGGCTTGCCAGCGCTCTGGCAACCTGAGGTGACGCGCGGAACGCTGTGGCTCCGAGGTGCCGGCCTTCAGGTGTTACCCGCACGATTGCGGCTCGCGCATCACTCGGGTCGGGTTCCCGACGGACGAGCCCTTTGCGCGAAAGCGCACCCAAAGTGTCTGCGATGCTCGCCGCGGAAACTGCGAGATGGGCAGCGATCTCTTTTGGCCTCAATCCGGCTGGTCGACCCGCAAGGAGGCTAAGCACCTGCGCTTGGCTCGGATTTAAGCCCGCATCACCGGCAGTGGCCCATAGTTCCGCGCGGAGAACGAGCGCGATTCTATCGAAGCCTTCACGAAGGCGAATGACAATCGGGTCTGAGTCGGATGCATGATCCATAAATCCATCATTTAGGACTCCTAATTAAATGTCAACAGGCTCTTCTCGATCAGTCTGCAATTTTCCGATCGCTGATCTGTGTCGGCTCCGACGCCGACGGATGGACCAGTCCGTCGTACTAGCTTTGGCGTGCTTCGGTCCCAGCCCCGCCCTTTGACCGCAGGCCGGAGTTAATGGCGGTCCAGCGGAAACGCATTTATCCGTTTCATCAACGCTGGGGCATTTCTGCTGCCATCCACGGAACGGTTCACATCGGTGAGCCGACAATCATCATCTCGTCGGCACCGGCCGCATATGTGCGCTTCAGTACCGCAAATACTTCAGACGTTGCCCACGCGCATGCGTCAGCGAATTGACGGCCTTCACATACAGCCGTCACGAACAAGGCGGTGAAAAGATCGCCGGTGCCGCAGGGCCGGATCGGGTAGCCGGGAAACGCTTGTACGATGCAAATCCGGGGACGAGCAAAGGATCGTCTCGACCTCGCCGACCGCTGTGTCGTCGAGCACACATCCCGTCACAACAATGCCGCCAGTTCCACGGCCGATCAACGCGGCGGCGGCTTCTGCGACCATCTCGGCCGAGCGCCCCTTGCATCGGGCGAGCAGCTCCAGTTCATATTGATTGGGCGTGATGAGCGAGGCCATCGGCACGAGCCGGTCGCGGAAGTTCTCGACCAGGCCAACCGCCGCAAACACGCCGAGGTCGTCGTCGCCCATGACGGGATCGCAGACATAGAGTAGCTCCGGATTGCGCTGCCTTGCGCGTTCCACGAAATCAGCAACGACGGCCGCGATCTCCACCGACCCGAGATAGCCGCTCAGGATCACCGTGGCGGTCTCGACCAGTCCACGATCCTCGACGCCGCGCAGCAAGTCCGCCACCAGTTCAGGTTCCAGTATCCGGCCACGCATTGTTGGATAATGCGGATGGTTGGAAAGCAGCGCCGTCGGCACGGCGGCGACCTGCAGTCCTCGCGCCTGCATGGGAAAGACGGCGGCGCTATTACCGACATGACCGTGGACCACTTGGCTCTGGATCGAGATCACCTGCATCAGCCGACCCCCGCCGCGCCTGGCCAGTAGTGAGAATCGGGCAACGGGCGCGGCCCGAACACCGCCTGACCGACGCGCACAATGGTCGCGCCTTCCTCTATGGCAATCTCGTAGTCGCCCGACATGCCCATTGAGAGATGCCGGAGCGCCTCGCCTTGGGGCGCGTCATCCATAGCCCGGTCGCGGATGTCGCGGAGCACACGGAAACAGCGTCGGACTTCGGCGATATTCGGCGTGAACCGTGCCAGCGTCATGAAACCCCGCGGCCGCAGACTGTTGAACGCTGCCAGTTCCTTGAGGAAGGCCGCCACCTCGTCAGGGTGGAGGCCATATTTGCTGGCCTCGTCCGATGTGTTGACTTGCACTAGCACGTCCAGGCCACGCCCGAGATGCTGGAGCCGCTTGTCCAGGGTGGCCGTAAGCGAAAGCCGGTCGAGCGACTGCACCTCTTCGGCGAAGCGCAGCACGTCCTTGACTTTGTTGCTCTGAAGATGCCCGATCATAGTCCATCGAACAGCATCGCCCGCCAGCGCCTCGGCTTTCCCGCGACCTTCCTGCACCTTATTCTCGCCAAGGTCTCGCTGACCAGCCGCGACCGCCTCACGGACACGTTCGGGCTCGATCGTCTTTGTGACGAGCACGAGGCGCACGTCCCGAGCCTCGCGCCCCGAACGCACCGCCGCATCTCGGATGCGCGCGCTCACCCGAGCAAGATTATCAGCAACACTGGCCATTATCTTCCACCGGATAGCAGGCTGTCAGTCGCGCCACCTCCTGCCGGACGACCGCCGCGTCAAGCCAGACGCCGATGTCGTCGGCAACGGCCCGTATTCGCGCGAAGTCGATATTGCGGGGATAGGCTGACCCACCCGCGAAGATGAGGCAGGGCTGGCACTCGCGCGCGAGCCGTTCCAGATCGTCATAGTCGATCCGTTCGTCATCGCGATTCACAACGTAAGCGGACACCGCAAACCACCGGCCTGACAGGCTGACCGGCGAGCCGGTTGGAGTGCGACTATAGGACAAATCGTTATTAGACCCATGGGCCACATTTGATTGTACACGGGTGTTTAGAGTCCTCTGACTGGGAGGAACCCCTCCGACTTCAGTCGGATACTGGCTTCAGCCACAGACTCGGTGCTATGGCGTATCGCTCCGGTTGTCACACAACATTTCATCATCGCTACCATCTCGTCTGGGCACCGAAGTACCGGTACAAGGTGCTCATCGGTGATGTGCGCTTGCGTGTTCGCGAGATCATCAAGCAGGTGTGCGATGAAATGGGCGTGACCATCGTCAACGGCGCATTGTCGCGCGATCACGTGCATATGTTCGTCGAGATTCCGCCGCACGTCTCGGTCAGCGATTTCGTGCGCCGGGCGAGGGGCCGGTCATCGCGCAAGATCCAGCAGGAGTTCGAACACATCCGCAAACGCTACTGGGGCCAACGCTTCTGGCAGCGTGGCTACTTCTCGACCACATCCGGCAACATCACCGGTGACATCATCATGCGTTATCTGGACCGACATACCCACAAGGATGGCTTCAGCCCCTCCGCATGATCCTACCGGCGTCAGCCGGTCAGTCATTCAGATATCCTCGGCCCGAAAGAACTCAACAAACATGCGGACGGGTCCGAGTGGCTGAACCTCATGCACCTGCTCGGGTCGAACAATGCCCGGCTCTCCTCGCTCAAGTACCGTCTCACTCGAAGGTTCATGAATCCGATAGAGCAGTTTCCCATCGAGGACGTGGATCAACGCCCATGTGCCGGCTTTGGTGCTATGGTCGCGCTGCAGGCCAGCCGGAAGCGTGTCCTGGTCGAATTCGGGGGATCGGCTGTAGGCGACGAGGCCAGGCGGGAGTTCGCTCATGCTGGCGCCGATCCGGCGGGCCCTGACTCTTGCCTGGGCAGGACGTGGTGGTTCAAGTTGTCCTCCTCGGGCGACGAGACGCCTTTCGACTGACTCAAGCGGGAATTGGCGAGGTTGTAGGTATCTGCAACGCCTTGGGTCCGATGTTGAGGCCGATCTGCAAGCTGTCGGCGATTCGATGCGCCCGGTCGATGAAGAACGCAGCCGCCGGTCCCGTACAGACGGTCGCGACCGTCTCCTCGAAGAGCCCGAGCCATCGCTCGAAATGCTCCGGCGCAAGACCGAGACTCTGATGAGCGACATGTGGCTGACCGACATAGCGGCCGCTTTTCAGCGCGATTGACGACCAGAAATCCACCATTTTGCCGAGGTGAGCATCCCACCGGCCTGCCAGGCGCGCCTCGAAAATCGGGCCGAGGGCCGCATCGGCGCGGACGCGCGCATAAAAGGCGTGAACGAGCTGCTCGACCAGCGGCTCGGAGAGTTCGTGCGGTAGACTGGCTTCCATAATACGCACCGGAGACGGAGCCGTTTCGATCGCTCTTTCAATAGTTTGAAAAACAGGTATTGTAAATGCATCTTTTAGGGAGCCTGCCATGCGGCTGACCTCACATACCGATTATGGACTTCGCGTCCTGATGTCGTTGGCCGTGATGAATGACCGGCTGGTGACGATCGAGGAACTGGCCGACCGTCACCGGATCTCCCGCAATCATCTGATGAAAGTTGCGCAGTCGCTCGTGGGTCATGGCCTGGTGAAGGGCGTGCGCGGCCGGCGAGGTGGGCTGGCGCTTGCCAAGGCTCCAGCAGAAATCCGTATGGGGCAGGTCGTGCGCACGCTCGAAGCGGATGTCGAACTCGTCGCCTGTCTCGGCGATGGTGCGGCCACCTGCGTATTCACCGGCATCTGCCGTCTGACCGGCGCGCTGCGCAGCGCGATGGAGGCATTCTTCACGGAGCTGGATCGCCTGACCCTCGCGGACCTTGTCGCGAACCGCGCCGGTGTCGGCCAACGTCTGGCGTTGGCGTCATGATCCGCCATGCCCATCAGCAGGCATCGGCTCGGCGATCGTTGGACATTGAGATCGGCCAAGACGGATTCGTGCTCGACGCAAGCGCGCTCGCCGAGCGGTTCGGTCTATCGGCGGAAACGATGCGTTCGCTCATGGGCCGGCAACTGATGCGTGGCATGGTGGAGAAGGGCGAGGGAGTGGATGGGGGAACTTGGCGTCTGAGCCTCAGGTACGGCAACCGCATGTGGCGCGCTGTCTTGTTGGAAAGCGGGGAACTGCGCGACGAAACGTTCGGCGTCGCCTCGACGAGGCAACATGCGAAGAAGGCGTCCGATGCAGTCCGCTGATTACAAATCGGGACCACTGATCGCCGTCCTGATCCTTGTATCGGCATGGACCGGACTTCTAGTCGGCGTCTCATTCCTCGCCACCCCGGTGAAGTTCCTGGCACCGAGTCTCACTCTCCCCGTGGCACTCGACGTCGGGCGTCAGACCTTCTTCGTTTTCAATCGCAGCGAAATCGTACTCGCGATGTCGATGCTATTTCTCTTGCTCTGGAGCCTACGGTCGAAAACCATGATAGGCCTTGGAGCATCCCTCGCTCTCTTCGTTCTGGCTCAGACAGTCTGGATGCTCCCGGAACTCGACGCACGAGTAGAAACAATTCTGCAAGACGGTGCGCTGACGCCATCTTCGTTGCACACGCTCTATGTGATCGCTGAATGCATGAAGCTCGTGCTGCTTCTCGCCATTGCGAGCATCGCCACAAGGGCGCTCTTACGGCCTATCGTTCGTTGACGTGCGGGTGGCAGAACTTGCGACCGGGTCGACACCGCAGGGGGCACATGATCTACCGCCGCGACCAAGAGCCGGCGTAGTAGCTTTGGCCCGTTTCGGATGCTCGCGGTCACGCTCGCGTGCCGCTGGTTGTAATATCAGAGTGCCCCAGCGAAAACGTAGTTATCAGTTTCATCCAGGCTGGTGCGGCGCTTCGTGGGAGGACGATCGGATGCACTTGCGTACGGTATCGTATCGTCGGTTAGCGGTCGCAGTCTAGCGTAGGTGGCGCGCCCAACAGGATTCGAACTAGTGACCTTGCCTTCAGCGCGATGGGTGCATCGATCGCCAGGCCAGACAGCTTTCTATTTGTACGCCACAGTATCCTGCTGTCCGACATCTAAATTTCCTCCCTTCCCTTTCGGGGCCTATCGCGCTCATTTCCTCCAGAGGACGAGTTGAGGAGACGATGATGGCTCGCCGAAATGACATTCCAATCAAGCGGACCATCCGTCGACAGCAACTCCGTGAAATGGTGCCGCTTGCCGACAGCACCATCTACGAAATGGAACAGCGAGGAGAGTTCCCTCGACGCTTCGCTCTCTCACCGCGCTGCGTCGTGTGGGATCTGGCGGAGGTCGAAGCCTGGTTAACCTCCCGCCGATCGATACCCATCATGCGCGCTCAATCTCCTGATGTCAGGCAGCGGCGGTCGCGCCCTGTTCGAGAGCCGGGTCTGGCTCAAACAGCGGCATCGAAGGCGGGATGAGTACCGGCATGCGCTTCTTGCCTTCGGCCCAGGCGTCGATGATGTCCGACCATTCCTGCATCATGTGGCGACGCTGCACCTCGTACTCCGCCTTGTTGTAAACGCCGCGTGACGACCGGCCATCCTCGTGCGCCAAGCACTTCTCGATCCAGTCGCTGTTGAAGCCCAGCTCGTTGAGTAGTGTCGAGCCCGTCCTCCGTAGATCGTGAACTGTGAATGGCTCCAGAGGCAGGCCATCCTTCTTCGCCTGCTCGACAACCGCGTAGGTGACGCGATTGAACGTCGCACGAGACATGGGCGCATCCGCGTCGTAGCGCGACGGCAGAAGATACTTCGAATTCCCAGCGCAGGTCTTCAACGCGATCATGATGTCGAGGACTTGGCGCGACAGGTAGACATTGTGCGCCTTCGAGCGCTTCATCCGCTCCTTCGGGATCGTCCAGACAGCATTCTCGAAATCGACCTCGTCCCATGTGGCGTCCTGGAGCTCGCTCTTGCGCACCATGGTCTGCAGGTAGAGGCGCATGCCCAGCCTGATGGTCGGCAGCGTCGCCACCTTCTCAAGCAGCTTAAGCATGATCCTGATCTCGGTTGGCGAGAGCGATCGATCCTTCGGTACGAAGGTCGCGATCGAAGCCGGTCCGACATCGTCAGCGGGGTTGGCGACCTTCTCGCCGTGCAGGATCGCGAAGCCGTAGATCTGCTTGAGAATGTCGCGGACGTGGATCGCCGTCGCCGGCGCACCGCGATCGACGATGGCGCCGCAATGGGCCCGCAAGTCGTCCGGCGTGATCTCTTTCAGAAGCCTGTTCCGCCATACGGGTAGCAGCTCACGCTCGAAGATCGATCGGCGCATCGCGCGCGTGCTGTCCGCCATCGGCGCCGTGGTCAGCCATTTCTCGCCGAACTCGCCAAAGCTCTTCGCTTCCAAGAGACGGCGCTTGTCCCGCTGCTTTTCAATCGCCGGCGACCGCCCCTCGGCAATGGCCCGCTTGGCGTCGATGCACAGCTCTCGAGCCCGAGCAAGTGACAGGCCCGCCGGACCGTATTTGCCGAACGTCACGGTCTCGCGCCGCCCGTTCAACCGGTAATCCAGCCGGAACGTGAGGGTCCCGGAAGGCTTTACGAGCACGTACATGCCGTCCCGGTCCGTCACCTTATAGATTTTCTCTTTTGGTTTCAGATGCTTAAGGGCCGCATCAGTAAGCATTTCCGCGCCTCCACGAAAAAAGACCGTCAGGCCATTCTTGGGCGCCATTTGAGCAAAATCTCTTTTCTTACAACCTATTAGACGTAAAAAAAGACCGTCAATGGCGCTCAGACCTTGACGGTATCGGACGAAATCCACTTTCGCAAGAGAGAAGCACACCGTCAGCAAGTACGTCAGCCGGCATCTCTGCCGGCCGATAGCTCTCGAACGGTAGTGAACGACTTTCTTTTTTATTTCAGTGTGTTATGTCGCATTTCTGGATACCGCTGGATACCCTGGGATGGGCAAAAATCATTCCCACTCGATGGTGCCGGGCGGCTTCGAGGTGATGTCGTAGACGACGCGGTTGATGCCCTTGACTTCGTTGATGATGCGGGTGGCGACGCGGGACAGGAAGGCGTGCTCGAAGGGGTAGCTGTCCGCGGTCATGCCGTCGACCGAGGTGACGGCGCGCAGGCCGCAGACCTGGTCGTAGGTGCGGCCGTCGCCCATCACGCCGACGGTGCGCACGGGCAGCAGCACGGCGAAGGCCTGCCAGATCTCGTCGTAGAGGCCGGCGTTGCGGATCTCTTCGAGATAGATCCTGTCTGCCTTGCGCAGGATTTCCAGCTTCTCGAAGGTGATGTCGCCGGGGATGCGGATGGCGAGGCCGGGCCCCGGGAACGGGTGGCGACCGACGAAGGCCGCCGGCAGGCCGAGTTCGCGGCCAAGGGCGCGGACCTCGTCCTTGAACAGTTCCCGCAAGGGTTCGACCAGCTTCATGCGCATGCGCGCCGGCAGGCCGCCGACATTGTGGTGCGACTTGATGGTGACGCTGGGCCCGCCCGAGAAGGAAACGCTTTCGATCACATCCGGATAGAGCGTGCCCTGGGCCAGGAAGTCGGCGCCGCCGATCGCCTTCGCTTCCGTCTCGAAGACGTCGATGAAGGTGGCGCCGATGATCTTCCGCTTCTGCTCGGGATCGGTCACGCCCGCCAGCTTGCCGAGGAAGAGGTCGCCGGCGTCCGAATGCACCAGGCGGATGTTGTAATGGTCGCGGAACAGGGTCACCACCTCTTCCGCCTCGCCCGCCCGCATCAGGCCGGTGTCGACGAAGACGCAGGTGAGCTGGTCGCCGATCGCCTCGTGCAGGAGGACCGCGACCACCGAGGAATCGACCCCGCCGGACAGGCCGCAGATCACCCGCCCGCTGCCGACCTGGGCGCGGATGCGGGCGATTTCCGCCTCGCGGAAGGCATGCATGGTCCAATCGGCCTGGCAGCCGGCCACATCGTGGACGAAGCGGGAAATCAGCCGGGCGCCGTCGGGCGTATGCACCACCTCGGGGTGGAACTGCACGGCGTAGATGCGCTTGTCGTCATTGGCGATGGCCGCGAAGGGCGCCCCCGGCGAGGTGGCGACGACGCGGAAGCCGGGCGGGATCGCGGTCACGCGGTCGCCATGGCTCATCCACACCTGGGGCTTGTCGCCCTTGGCCCAGAGACCGTCGAACAGGCGGCAGCCGTCGGTCACATCGAGCTGGGCGCGGCCGAATTCGCGGTCGTGGCCTGGCTCCACCGTGCCGCCCATCTGGTGGCAGATCACCTGTTCGCCATAGCAGATGCCGAAGATCGGCCGGCCCGAATTCAGGATCGCCTCCGGCGCCCGGGGGCCGTTCTCCTCGGTCACCGAGGCGGGGCTGCCGGACAGGATCACCGCCTTCGGGTTCAGGCGGTCGTAGCCTTCCTGCGCCTTGGCGAAGGGCACGATCTCGCAATAGACCCCGGCCTCGCGGACGCGGCGGGCGATGAGCTGGGTCACCTGCGAGCCGAAGTCGACGATCAGGATGGTGTCGGCGGCGGAATGAAGGGGGGGAAGGGCGATGTCGGACATGGCGCGGACGCTACTGATAAGCCCGGCCTTAGTAAACGGGCAATTTCAGCCCCGCCCCCCCTGAAAGCCGCAATGGTCAGCCGCCGGGGTTTGCCTTCTTATAGGCGTCGATGGCCTGCTGCAACTCGGTCCGCTCTTCGCAGCCGGCGGGGCAGATACGGGCGAGTTCGGCCAATTGCTCCTCGGCCTTGGCGAGGTTCTTCTGTTCGAGGAATGCCTCGCCCAGATATTCCCGCGCCCCCCGGTGATCCGGGTCCAGCTTCAGCGCCTGCCAGTAGTGGCGCTTGGCCGCTTCGTAATTCCCCGATTTCCGGTAGCTGTAGCCGAGCAGATTCTCGGCATCGGCATTGTCCGGATCGGCATCGACCACCGCAGTCAGATGCTTGATCGCCGTGGCCCAATCCTTGGCCGCGACCGCCGCCTTGCCGGCGGCATAATCGGCGAAGGTTTCAGCCGAGGCTGGCCCTGTCTCGGTCCCCGCCCCGAAGGCAGGCGCGAAGGCCCCGCCCAGGGACAGCGCCAGGGCGAGCATGGAGGCCGTCAGAATCCTGTTCATCGTCTTCCCCTTGGTGAACCCAGGCCCCGCGAGGATGAGCCGCCGGCCGCCCCGCGGCAACCCGCCGCGATCAGGCCGCGCGCATCATCACGGCAAGGAAGAAACCGTCTGTCCCCTGCGCCGCCGGATCGAGGGCGAGGCCGAGCGGGCCGCCGGCAAGGCCGGGGAACAGGGCGGCGTGATCGGCCGCGGCGAAATCCCCGCGGCGGCCGAGGAAACCCGCGACCACATCCTCGTCCTCCTCGACGAAGACCGAACAGGTGGCATAGACGAGGCGGCCGCCCGGCTTCACCAGCCCCGCCGCCTGATCGAGGATGCGGCCCTGAAGGGCGGCCAGTTCCGCCACCCGTTCCGGCGTCGCCTGCTGCCGGGCCAGCGGGTTGCGGCGCCAGGTGCCGGACAGGCTGCACGGCGCATCGACCAGGACGGCGTCGAAGGCCCCCGCCTCCCGCGCCAGGAGATCCGGGTCGAGGGCGGCGCGCTCGACGAATTGATCGATCCCGGCGCGGGTCAGGCGCGGTTCCATCCGCTTCAGGCGGAACGCGTCGATATCGAGGGCGAGAAGACGGCCCCTGCCCTGCATCTCGGCGGCCAGGGCCAGGGTCTTGCCGCCGGCCCCGGCGCAGAAATCGGCCACCGCCTGCCCGGGCGCCGCGGCACAGGCGAGCGCCACCAGTTGCGAGCCCTCGTCCTGCACCTCCACTCGTCCTTCGGCGAAGGGGGCGAGCGGGCCCAGGCGCTCCCGCCCCGCGACCCGGATCCCGACCGGGGACAGGGCGCAGCCCTCGACCTGAAGGCCGAGGCCGCGCAATTCGTCGAGCACGGCCTCCCGGCCGGCCTTCAGCCTGTTGACCCGGAGATCCAGGGGGGCACGGCCGGCCATCGCCGCCATGACCGTGGGCAGGCGCGCGCCGAAGCGGCGCAGCAGCAGGGGCCCCAGGCTTTCGGGATAATCGCCCTGCACCCAGTCGGGCGGGACCCGGTCCTCGCCGAGGCGGGCCAGAGCCGCTCTTTCCTCGTAGCTCAGGGGCGCCGGGGCATGGCCCTGGCCGTCGCACCAGCGATCGACGGTGGCGGCATCGGCAAAGCCCGAGAGCACCGCGGCGGCCAGCCCGGCCAGCCGGGGTGCGGGATGAGCGCCCGTCCCGGTCAGCCAGGGCAGCGAGGTCGCGCGCCGGATGGCATGCCAGACGATGCCGGCGATCGCGGCACGGTCCTGCTTGCCGGCATAGCGCCGGTGGCGGAAATAGCGGTCGACGACACGGTCCGCCGCCTCGCCGCCGGCGCCAATCTCGGCCAGCAGTTCGATGGCGGCGGCCAGCCGGGCGGCGGGCTGCACGGGAAGGCCGCGGTTACCGGCCGCCCTGGGGGTAGTTCGGGCTTTCGCGGGTGATGGTCACGTCGTGGACATGGCTTTCGCGCAGGCCCGCATTGGTGATGCGGACGAATTCCGCGCGGTCCTGGAAATCCGTCACCGTGGCCGAGCCGGTATAGCCCATGGCCGCGCGCAGCCCGCCCACCAGCTGGTGGACGACGGTATGGACCGAGCCCTTGTAGGGCACCTGGCCCTCGATGCCTTCCGGCACCAGCTTCAGCGTGTCCTTCACTTCCTCCTGGAAGTAGCGGTCGGCGGAGCCGCGCGCCATGGCCCCCACCGAGCCCATGCCGCGATAGGCCTTGTAGCTGCGGCCCTGGTAGAGGAAGACCTCGCCCGGGGCTTCGTCGGTGCCGGCGAGCAGGGAACCGACCATGGCGACCGAGGCGCCGGCGGCGATCGCCTTGGCGAAATCGCCCGACAGCTTGATGCCGCCGTCGGCGATCACCGGGATGCCTTCCTTGCGGCAGACTTCGGCGGTATCCATGACCGCCGTCAGTTGGGGCACGCCGACGCCGGCGACCATGCGGGTGGTGCAGATCGAGCCCGGGCCGATGCCGACCTTGATGGCATCGGCGCCGGCGCCCATCAGGGCCTTGGCCGCCTCGGCGGTGGCGACATTGCCGGCCACCACCTGCACCTCGTTGGACAGTTTCTTGATCCGGGCGACCGCCTCGACCACGCGCTGGGAATGGCCATGGGCGGTATCGACCACGATCAGGTCGCAGCCGGCGGAAACCAGCGCCTCGGCCCGGGCGAAACCGTCGTCGCCGACCGTGGTGGCGGCGGCGACGCGCAGGCGCCCGGCGGCATCCTTGGCCGCGTTCGGGTGCTTCTGCGACTTCTCGATATCCTTCACCGTGATCAGGCCGACGCAGCGGAAGACGTCGTCGACCACCAGCAGTTTCTCGATCCGGTGCTTATGCAGCAGGCGCTTGGCTTCGCCCCGGTCGATGTTGTCGTTGACCGTGACCAGGTTTTCCTTGGTCATCAGTTCCGAGATCAGCTGGCTCTGGTCGGTGGCGAAGCGGACGTCGCGGTTGGTGAGAATGCCGACCAGCCGCCCCGAGACCGGCTCGACCACCGGAATCCCGGAAATGGCATATTTCCGCATCAGGAACAGGGCATCGGCCAGGGTCCGGTCGGGAGAGATGGTGACCGGGTTCACCACCATGCCCGACTCGAATTTCTTCACCTGGCGGACCTGGTCGGCCTGCTGGTCGATATCCATGTTGCGGTGGATAACGCCGATGCCGCCGGCCTGGGCCATGGCGATCGCCATATTGGCCTCGGTCACCGTGTCCATGGCGGCGGAAATCAGGGGAATATTGAGTTCGATCGACTTGGTGACCCGGGTTCTGGTGTCGACCTGGGCCGGCAGGACGCTGGAGGCGGCGGGTGTCAGCAGGACATCGTCGAAGGTAAGAGCTTCGCGGATCTGCATCGTGTCCTCCGTTGCAGCAGGGAGCGGTTCCTGAAATGGGGTCGCGCTCTATACCACAAGCCCCTCGCCCGGCCTAGCGGCCTCGCGCAGGCCCGCCATGCGCCGCATGGCGGGCCCGGGGACGGATGCCGATCAGTGCAGGATCTGCGACAGGAAGAGCCTGGTGCGGTCGCTCTTCGGGTTGGAGAAGAATTCGTTCGGCTCGTTCTGTTCGACGATTTCGCCCCGGTCCATGAAGATCACCCGATTGGCGACCTGGCGGGCGAAACCCATTTCATGGGTGACGCAGAGCATGGTCATGCCCTCTTCCGCCAGCGAGACCATGGTATCGAGCACTTCCTTGACCATTTCGGGGTCGAGGGCCGAGGTCGGCTCGTCGAACAGCATGATCTTCGGGCTCATGCACAGCGAGCGCGCGATGGCCACGCGCTGCTGCTGCCCGCCGGACAATTGGCCCGGGTATTTGTTCGCCTGCTCGGGAATGCGCACCCGCTTCAGGTATTTCATCGCGATTTCTTCCGCGTCCCTTTTCGGCATGCCGCGGACGTAGATCGGCGCCAGGGTGCAGTTCTGCAGCACGGTCAGATGCGGGAAGAGGTTGAAATGCTGGAACACCATGCCGACCTCGCGGCGGATCTCGTCGATCCGCTTGAGGTCGGAGGTCAGTTCGATGCCGTCGACGACGATCCGGCCCTTCTGGTGTTCCTCCAGCCGGTTGATGCAGCGGATCATGGTCGACTTGCCCGAACCCGACGGGCCGCAGATCACGATGCGCTCGCCCTTGTAGACGCTGAGGTTCACGTTCCGCAGCACGTGAAACTCGCCGTACCACTTGTTCACGTCCGAGAGTTCGACGGCGAGCTTGTCCGAAATGGCGGGGGTTGCAGCGGTCATGGTCAATGGCACTCCGTCACTTGCGGTGGCTGGTGTCGAGGCGCTTCTCGATGCGGAGCGAGACGCGCGACATGGTAAAGCAGAAGACCCAGAACATCAGGGCGGCGAAGGCATAGCCTTCCTTCTCGAAGCCGATCCAGTTGGCGTCCTTGGTCGAGACGCGGATGATCTCGAGAACGTCGAACAGGCCGACGATGTAGACGAGGGTCGTATCCTTGAACAGGGAGATGAAGCTGTTCACGATCGAGGGGATCACCAGCTTCAGCGCCTGGGGCAGGATGATCAGGATCATCATCTTCCAATAGCCGAGGCCGAGCGCCGCCGCGCCCTCGTACTGGCCCTTCGGCACCGCCTGGAGGCCGCCGCGCACCACTTCCGCCATATAGGCGGCGGTGAACAGGGTGACGCCGACCAGGGCCCGGAGCAGCTTGTTGAAGGTCACCCCCTCGGGCAGGAACAGCGGCAGCATGACCGAGGCCATGAACAGCACCGAGATCAGCGGCACGCCGCGCACCACTTCGATGAAGACGACGCAGGCCGATTTCACGATCGGCATCTTCGAGCGCCGGCCGAGCGCCAGCGCGATGCCGATCGGGAAGGAGGCGACGATGCCGGTGACCGAAACCACCAGGGTCACGGTCAGGCCGCCCCATTTCGCCGTCTCGACCTCCGCCAGGCCAAGGACCCCGCCCGAGAGCAGGATGAAGGCGAGGATCGGGTAGAGGGTGAGCAGGAACAGCACCAGCCAGCGCTTGCCGGCAAAGCGGAAGGCGGTGGCGGCGATGCCGGCGAAACCGATCAGGAAGGTGACGACCGGCCGCCACTGCTCGCCTTCGGGATAGAAGCCGAACAGGATCTGGTTGAAGCGGACCTTGATGAAGGTCCAGCAGGCGCCGCCGGCGCCCGCCGCTTCCGCCGCCTCGCATTGCGTGCGGTCGGTGCCGGAAATCGTGGCGCTGACGATCGCCCAGTCGATCAGCGGCGGCAGCACCAGATAGAGCAGGAACAGCGAGACGACGGTCAGGATCGTGTTGAACACGCCGTTGAACAGATTGTTGCGCAGCCAGCCGACGACGCCCACCGTATTGGCCGGCGGCGGCTGGGGCGGGGTCGGGGTGAAGACGAAGCCCTGGGATTGGTCGGTCATGATCGTTCCCCCTCCCTCAGCGTTCGACCAACGCCTTGCGGGCGTTGTACCAGTTCATGAACAGGGAGATCAGCAGGCTGAAGGTGAGATAGACCGCCATGGTCAGGGTGATCACCTCGATCGCCTGGCCGGTCTGGTTCAGCACCGTGCCGGCGACCACCGCGACCAATTCCGGATAGCCGACGGCGGCGCCGAGCGAGGAATTCTTCAGGAGGTTCAGGTACTGGCTGGTCATCGGCGGGATCATGACCCGCAGCGCCTGGGGAATGACCACGAGGCGCAGCGTCAGCCCCTGGCGGATGCCGAGGGCATGGGCCGCCTCGGTCTGGCCCTTCGAGACCGCGAGGATGCCGGAGCGCACCACTTCGGCGATGAAGGACGCGGTATAGAGCGACAGGGCGAAAAGCACTGCCATGAATTCCGGAATGAGGACGAGGCCGCCCTGGAAGTTGAACCCCTTCAGTTCCGGCAGCTCGAAAGTGAAGGGCACGCCGGTGACCAGCGCCGCCAGCACGGGCAGCAGCACGATGGCGGCAAGCCCGGCCCAGAAGGCGGGGAATTGCTGGCCGGTCGCCATCAGGCGCCGGCGCGCCCAGACGGAAATCCCGACGGCGGCGGCGATGCCGAGAATGAAGGCGACGGGAATGGTCCAGAACCCGGGCTCGGTGACCGGCACCGGCATGTAGAGGCCGCGCTGGTTCAGATAGATCCCGTCCACCGGGCTGATCGACTGGCGCGGCCCCGGCAGGGCGCGCAGCACCGCGAAATACCAGAAGAAGATCTGCAGCAGCAGCGGCGTGTTGCGCAGCACCTCGACATAGATCGTGGCGAGACGGGCCACGATCCAATTGTTGGACAGGCGCGAGATGCCGACGATGAAGCCGATGACGGTGGCAAGCACGATGCCGATCAGCGAGATCAGCAGCGTGTTCAGCAGGGCGACGACGAAGGCTTCGCCATAGGTCGCGTTCGAGCCATAGGGGATCATGGCCTGGATGATGTCGAAGCCCGCCGGCTGCGACAGGAAGCCGAAGCCGGACGCGATGTTCCGCTGCGCCAGATTCTGGGTCGTGTTGTGGTACAGATACCAGCCGACGAAAAGCACGACCGCCAGCAGGACGACCTGGAACGCGATGCCGCGGAAAGCCGGATCATAGAGGAGCGATGCCCGTCGGGCGCCGCCCCCGGCACCATCTTGTTTCGCCATGTGTGTCCCCTGCACGCCCCAGAACCCGGGCCTTTACAAACGTCGAGCGTCAAATGCGAAGCGGCGCATCGCGGGGGAAACCGTGATGCGCCGCTCGTCTGTCCCTGTTGCCTTGGCCGATCAGCGGAACGGCGGGGCGTACTGCAGGCCGCCCTTGCTCCAGAGCGCATTGATGCCGCGGTCGATCTTCAGCGGCGAGCCGGCGCCGACGTTGCGGTCGAAGACTTCGCCGTAATTGCCGAGCTGCTTCACGATCTGATAGGCCCAGTCGTTCGGCAGGCCCATGGGGGTGCCGAATTCGCCTTCGGCCCCGAGCAGGCGCTTCACTTCCGGATTGGCGGAGGACGCCTTGGACTCGTCGACATTGGCGGCGGTCACGCCGTATTCCTCGGCGGCGACGAGCGCGAACAGCGACCACTTCACCACGCCGAACCACTGGCTGTCGCCCTGGCGGACCACCGGGCCCAGCGGCTCCTTCGAGATGATTTCGGGCAGCACGATGTGATCGTCCGGCTTGGCCAGGGCGATACGGGTGGCATAGAGGCCCGAGGCATCGGTCGTATAGGCGTCGCAACGGCCCGAGTCATAGGCGGCGACCGCCTCCGAATTGGAACCGAGGGCGACCACGGTGTACTTCAGCCCGTTCGACTTGAAGTAGTCGGACAGGTTCAGTTCGGTGGTGGTGCCGGTTTCGGTGCAGACCGAGGCGCCGTCCAGCTCCTTGGCGCTCTTCACCCCCAGCGACTTGCGGACCATGAAGCCCTGGCCGCCGTAATAGGTGACGCCGGTGAACGACAGGCCCTGGGCCGTGTCGCGGTTCAGCGTCCAGGTGGTGTTGCGCGACAGGAGGTCCACTTCGCCCGACTGCAGGGCCGTGAAACGTTCCTTCGCGGTCAGCGGCGTGAACTTGACCTTGGTCGCGTCGCCGAAGACGGCGGCGGCGACGGCCTTGCAGATGTCGACGTCGATGCCGGAGTAATTGCCCTTGTCGTCCGGCGCGGAGAAGCCAGCGAGGCCCGCGCTGACGCCACACTGCACGAAGCCCTTCTTCTTGACGTCGTCGAGCGTGCCGGCCTGCGCTGCGCTCACCGTACCGAGCGCGAGCAGCGCGCCGATCGTGATCTGGCTCAGCTTATTCATGTCAGAAAGCCCCCTTTGGCTGTGATGGATCTTGCGTTCTTGTCACGATGCAATCGATCCAGGCAGCACACGCTAACAGCCAATCGTTTGCCTTGCCAAGCCGTAACGATCAAATTTTGTGCGCTGCACTGCGGACTTTACCGATAGCGCCCGTTCTTTAGGCGATGCGACAAAAGCGACAGATGCCGCGGGCTGCGCTATCACATCGAGATTGCCCGAAGGAGCACGCCTTGTCTCGCAAACATCGACCGGAAACCGATATCGTTCACCTGGGCCGCCGGCCGCAGGACCAGGGCGGCGCCGTCAACCCGCCGGTCTATCACGCCTCGACCATCCTGTTTCCGACCCTCGACGCCCTCGAAGCGGCGCAGAAGCCCTCGGCCGATCCGCATCGGGTGACCTATGGCCGGCGCGGCACGCCGACCAGCTTCGTGCTCAGCGATGCGATCGCCGCCCTCGAAGGCGCTGCCGGCTGCGTGCTCACCCCGTCCGGCCTGTCGGCGGTGGGCGTTGCGCTGCTCGGCCTGCTGTCGGCCGGGGATCACCTGCTGATGGTCGATACCGCCTATGGCCCGACGCGGACGATCTGCAACGGCATCCTGAAGCGCCTCGGCATCGAGACGACCTATTACGATCCCCTCGCCGGCGCCGGCATCGCCGGCCTGATCCGGCCGAACACCAGGGTGATCTTCCTCGAAAGCCCGGGCTCCCTCACCTTCGAGGTGCAGGACGTGCCGGCCATCGTCGCCGCGGCCAAGGCGGCGGACCGCGGGATCGTCACCGTGATCGACAATACCTGGGCCTCGCCGCATTTCTTCAAGCCGATCCTGCTCGGCGTCGATGTCTCGGTGCAGGCGGCGACGAAATATATCGTCGGCCATTCGGATGCCCTGCTCGGCACCATCGCCGCCAATGCCGCGACTTTTCCGAAGGTCGCCAAGGCGGCGGGCGACCTCGGCATCTGGACCGGGCCGGACGACATGTATCTGGCCCAGCGGGGCTTGCGCACCCTGGCCGTCCGCCTCGACCGGCACCAGGAGACGGGGCTGGCGCTCGCCCGCTATCTCCAGGCCCGGCCCGAGGTCAGGCGCGTGCTGCACCCGGCCCTGCCCGACGACCCGGGCCATGCCCTGTGGCGGCGCGATTTCACCGGCGCCAGCGGCCTGTTCGGCGCCGTGCTGCACCCGGTCCCGCGTGAAAAGCTGGCGGCCTTCCTCGACGGCCTCGAATTCTTCGGCATGGGCTGGTCCTGGGGCGGCTATGAAAGCCTGTGCGTGCCCCAGCACCCGGAGGGCGTCCGCACCGCCCGCCCCTGGACCGAGGAGGGCCCCCTGCTCCGCTTCCATGCCGGGCTCGAAGCCATCGAAGACCTGATCGCCGACCTCGACGCCGGCTTCGCCCGGATGGCCGCGGCTTAAGGCGGGGCGGACCAGGGATCCGGCCAGCCGCTGCCGAAAAGGCCGGCATCCGCATCGTCGACGGCGCGGTTGAGCGCCAGTTCCGAGCCGCCGTCGACGGCGAAGCTCTGCCCGGTCACCCAGGCGCTGCCGGCGAGATAGCGCACCGCCTCGGCCACCGCCCGGGGATCGCCCGGGCCGCCCAGGGGGATCAGTTCCCGCGCCCGCTCGCGCATGATCCGTTCGCCGAACATGGTGGCAACGCCGGCCGCCCGGGTCATGCCGGGGCGGACCGCATTCACCCGGATATTCAGGCGGGCGCATTCCTTGGCCGCGCCCTTGACCATCGCCTCCAGCCCCGCCTTGGCGGCGCAATAGGGAATGAGAAACGTCGAGGGCAGCGAGGCGCAGACCGAGGAAATAAACACCATGCTGCCGCCCCGGGCCATCAGGGGCACGGCCGCCCTGAAGGCGATGAAGGCGCTGGTCAGGTTGCGGTCCAGCACCGCGCGGAAACTCTCCTCGTCGTGCAGCGCCAGCGGCCGGTGGCCCATGCTGCCGCCGACCGTCGCCACCACGATGTCCAGCCCGCCGCCCAGGGCCGCCGCCGCGGCCATGGCACGCTCCACCTCCCCCGGGACCAGGGCATCGCCGGGTGCGATCTCGACCGTCGCCGCCGGGATGTCCGTCAGCAGGCGCTGGCGCGCTGCCGCCAGTTCCGCCTCGCGCCGCGCCATCAGGACGACGGCGGCGCCATCCGCCGCCAGCCGCGCCGCGCAGGCCAGGCCGATACCGCCGCTGCCCCCGGTGACCAGGGCCGTCCTGCCCGCCAGCGATGCCGTCATCGATGCCTCCCCCGTTCGCTTTCCGGCAAGGTGCAGGGCCTTCCCGCCGCCGGCATCCCCCCACTGGACTATCAGCATGGGCACCGGCGTGAAATGCCCCCTCCGTTTGCAGGGAAACCGCGCTAGTCTGCCGCCACCATGACCGATGCCGTTCCGACCCTCACGCTCCAGGCCGGGCACGACCGCCGCATTTCCGGCGGTCACCCCTGGGCCTATTCCAATGAATTGCGCCTCGATGCCGCCGCCAAGGCCTTGCCGCCGGGGACGCTGGTGCGCCTTGCCCGCGCCGACGGCAAGTCGCTGGGCATCGCCAGCTTCAACCGCAACACGCTGATCGCGGCCCGGCTTCTGCTGCGCGACGGCGCGGCACAGCCGGCGGCGATCGACGGCGCCTTCATGGAAGCCCGGATCCGCGCCGCCCTGCGCCTGCGCGAATATTTCTTTGCCGGGCCCTATTACCGCCTCGTCCATGCCGAGGGCGACGGCCTGCCCGGCTTCATCATCGACCGTTTCGCCGAGACCCTGGTGGTCCAGGCCAATACGGCGGGGGCGGAGGCGCTCACCCCCCTGCTGCTCGACACGCTCGACCGGGTGCTGGCGCCGCAGGCCTTGGTGCTGCGCAACGACAGCGCCTATCGCGAACTCGAAGGCCTGCCGCGCGCGATCACGCTCGCCCGCGGCAGCCTGCCCGCCCGCGTCGAGGTGGTGGAACATGGCGTGACCCATGGCGTCGAGCCGCTGGACGGCCAGAAGACCGGCTGGTTCTTCGATCTTCACGGTGCCCGCGGCCTCGTCGCCGGTCTCGCCCCGGGCGGCCGCGTGCTCGATCTCTGCTGCAACGGCGGCGCCTTCGGCCTCGCCGCCCTGAAGGCGGGCGCGGAAAGCGCGGTCCTGGTCGACCGGGCGCAGCAAGCGCTCGGCGCGGCGGAGGCGAGTGCCGCCGCCAACGGCCTTGCCGACCGGGCCCGCTTCATCCGCGCCGACCTGTTCGAGGAGGCGGAACGCCAGCGCGACGCCGGCAACCGCTACGAGGTCGTGGTCGCCGATCCGCCCAGTTTCGCCAAGTCGCGGAAGGATGTGCCCCAGGCGCTGCGCGCCTATCGCAAGCTGGCGCGCGATGCGGCGGTGCTGGTCGCCCCCGGCGGCTTCCTCTTCATCGCGTCGTGCAGCCATAATATCGAGCACGATGCCTTCGTTACCGAGGTGGCGCGCGGCATCGCCAATGCCGGGCGCGAATCGCGCATCATCGCCGACGGCGGCGCCGGCCCCGATCACCCGGTGCATCCGCAACTGCCCGAGACCGGCTATCTGAAATGGCTCGTCCTCGCGCTCGACTGATCGTCGCCGCGCTGCTGGCCGCCGTTGCCGCGACGGCGACGGCGGCGCGGGCGGAGACGGTCGACGTCGCCCTGGTGCTGGCGCTCGATTCCTCGTCGTCGGTCAACCGCGACGAATTCTTCCTGCAAAGCCAGGGCATCGCCGCCGCCTTCGCCGATCCGGCGGTGCAGGCGGCGATCGCCGGCGGGCCCAACCGCAGGATCGCAGTCGCCGTCCTCGAATGGTCCAGCCCGGGGCGCCAGCATCTCGACATCGGCTGGCAGGTGGTGACGGCGGAAACGGCCGCCGCCTTCGGCGAGACCCTGGGCAACAGCCCGCGCTATATCGAGGGCGGCGGCACCGCCATCGGCGCGGCGCTGGGCCGGGCCGGACTGGTCATGGACAATCTGCCGTTCCAGGCGCTCCGCCGGGTGATCGACCTTTCGGGCGACGGCAAGACCAGCGCCGGCCCGCCCGCCCGCCTCGCCCGCGATGCCCTGGTCGCCCGGGGCATCACGGTGAACGGCCTTGCCGTCGTCAACGAGGAGGCGGATGTCGACAGTTTCTATGCCGCCGAAGTGATCGGCGGCCCCGGCGCCTTCGTCGAGGTCGCGACGGACTACGAGGATTTCACCCGCGCGATCAAGCGGAAGCTCCTGCGCGAGCTGACCACCGAACCCATGGTGGCCGCCCTCACAGACCCCCGGCCCGTTACAGAACCTCGACCTTGAGGCGGGTGCCCTCGGCGGCAACGACGCGCACCCGCGTGCCCACCGGCGCCTCCGGCCCCGCCACCAGCCAGCTGGTATCGCCGAGGCGGACCCGGCCGCTGCCGTTGGCGATCGGCTCGATCAGGACCGCCTCGGCGCCGATCAGGGCCTGATCGCGCTGGTTCAGCGCCGCCTGCGCCGGCGGTTCGCTCAACAGCCGGCGCATCATATTGTGCCCGAACAGCAGGGACAGGCCGCTGGCCAGCGCAAAAGCCAGCACCTGATAGAGGAGGTCGAGGCCGGGGATGAAGAACACCAGCGACCCCGCGACCACCGCCCCGATCGCCAGCCAGAGGAAGAGCACGCCCGGCACCACGACCTCGAGCACGACGAGGGCGGCGGCCAGGGCGTACCAGTGCCAGAACACGATCTCGGGCATCGGCATCGCCCCCGTCAGCCCTGGCCCCAGGGCTTGACCGGTTTCGCCGCGCCGTCGCCGCCCACATGCTTGGTCAGCTCGGCAATGCCCGAAATCGCCCCCATGACGCCCGAGGCATCGAGCGGCAGGAAGGTGACCTTGCTGTTCGGCGCCATGCCGATGCCGGCCAGGGCCTCGATGTACTTGAGGCCGAGGAAGTAGTTGATCGCCCCGGTGCCGCCGGCGCCGATCGCCTCGGAAACCGCATTGGTGGCGCGGGCTTCGGCTTCCGCCGCGCGTTCGCGCGCCTCGGCGTCGCGGAAGGCGGCTTCGCGGCGGCCCTCGGCCTCCAGGATGGCCGCGGCCTTTTCGCCCTCGGCGCGCTTGATGCTGGCTTCGCGGACACCCTCGGCCTCGAGGATGGTGGCGCGCTTCTCGCGTTCCGCCTTCATCTGCCGGGCCATGGATTGCACCATGTCCTCGGGCGGGGCGATATCCTTCAGTTCGATGCGGGTGACCTTCACGCCCCAGGGCTGGGTCGCCTGGTCGATGATGGCGAGCAGCTTGTCGTTGATCTCGCTCCGCCGCGACAGGACGTCGTCCAGCGCCATGGAGCCCATCACCGAACGGATATTGGTCAGCACCAGGTTGATGATCGCCGCCGTCAGGTTCTGCACCTCATAGGCGGCCTGGGCCGGGTTGATCACCTGATAGAAGGCGACCGCGTCGCAGGTGACGATCGCATTGTCGAGGGTGATGATCTTCTGCGACGGCACGTCGAGCACCACTTCCTGGGTCGTCAACTTGGCACCGATCTGGTCGATCACCGGAAAGATGAAGTTGAGGCCCGGGTTCAGCGTGCGGGTATAGCGGCCGAATCGCTCGAGCGTAAAGGCGTGGCCCTGCGGCACCGTCTTCACCCCCATGAAGACCAGGACCAGCACAAGGACCAAGAGCACCAGGACAAAAACGCCGAAACCTTCCATTTCCCCCTCCATTCCACTACTTCCTGGATGGGCTGGATCGTACCACGGCACGGGGCCGATGGGGGTGAACGGAATCACAAATGCGGATTCTTTGCGTACAGAACGACATGCGCACCCCGCCGGGGCTGGTCGGACAGGCCCTGATCGAGGCGGGCGCCCGGCTGGACGTCATCGCCCCCCACGACGGCTGGTCCAGCCTCGCCCCGGCCGGGGGCACGCCCCTGCCCGGCGGCCCCGGCGCCCATGACGCCCTCCTGGTGCTGGGCGGGCCGATGCATGCCAACAACGACCGGGATTATCCGGCCCTGCCCGCCATTCTCGACCTGATCCGGGCCTTTCACCGCGCGGACCGGCCGGTGCTGGGCCTCTGTCTCGGGGCGCAGCTGATTTCGCGCGCCTTCGGCGCCCGGGTCTACCCCCGCGGCCTGACCGAGATCGGCTTCCTGCCCCTGGACCTGACCGCGGCCGGGCTTGCCGATCCGCTGCTGGCCGGCCTCGCGCCGCGCCAGCACATCATGCAGTGGCACGAGGATACTTTCGACCTCGCCCCCGGCGCCGACCTGCTGATCACCGGCGCCGACGTCCGCCACCAGGCGTTCCGGCTCGGCCGCGCCACCTATGGCTTCCAATGCCATTTCGAAGTCACGGCCGATATCGCCCGCGACTGGCTCTATCGCAATGCCCGCTGGGTGGCCGCGCACCGGCCGGACGTGCTGGCCGGTTTCGAGGACGGGCTGCACCGCCACCTGCCTGCTGCCGCCGCCTTCGCCGCCACGGTCAGCCGGCGGTTCCTTTCTCTTGCGCGCGGATCCCTTGCGCGCGAAGGGTTGGTGGCGGCGCCCGATTGAGGCAGGATGCGTCAGTGACGATGCCTTTTCCCCCAAAGACGCCGCATCGGCGCCGCGTTCTGACAGCGGCCCTCGGCCTTGCCGCCGCCGGCTTCGCGCCCGGCCTGACGCTGGCCGCCCCGGCGCCGCTGCGCCTGCTCGCCCCCGCGGCCTATGGCGATGCGGCCTTGCTGAAAATGCTCGGCGCCGCCGCGAAGACCACGGTCGAAGCCCGGACCCTCCGCGACGACGACGAGGCGCTGGCCCCCCTCCGCCCCCTCGGGCCGGGCGCGACGGCGGCGGAAAAGGCGGCCCGGCCCGGGCTGGTGGTGGCCGCCCACCCCTGGCTGCGCGGCATTCTGTGGCCCGAGGGGGTGGTCGATCCCCTGGCCAAGCAGCCCCCGCCCGCCACGATCGAACTGGCGCCGGGACTGGCGCCGTCCCTGGCGGCGCTGGAAACCGGGATCGAGGGCCGCTACCACCTGGGCCGGGCGGCGCGCTTCGATATCGTTTCGCTGGGCATCGACCGGCGCCGGGTCTCGGCCGATGCGGTGGCCGACCTCGGCCTTGCGATCATCGACGACCCGGCCCTGACCGGGCGCATCGGCCTCGTCGCCGAACCGTCCCTGCTGCTGCCGCTTGCCATGCTTTACGCCGGGCTGAACCCCTTCCGCCTGCAACGGCCGAGCGAATGGCGCCGCTTCGAGGCCGGGCTGCCGCAATTGCTGGACCGGGCCGGCCTCGTCTGCCGTACCCAGGCCGAGGCGGCGGCGGCCCTCGCCGAGGGCAGGATCGACCTCGCCCTGCCGCTCGGCATCGGCGCCTTGGCGCCGGCACGCCTCGGCGGCAATGGCAATCTGACGATCGCGGTCGCCGGCCATGGCCCCCTGGGCGGCAAGGCCGCCTTCTACCGGGTCGAGATGATGGCCGCGACCGCGCCCGCCAAGGCCCTGCCGGCCGCCCGCGCGGTCATCGAGGCCCTGGCGCAGCCCGCGGTGATCGCCGCTCTTGCCCGGGCCGGCGGCCTCGGCCCCGCCGCCGGGCTGACCCTGCCCGCCGCCCGCGATCTCCTGACCCCCGCCGAGCGCGCGGCGCTGGCCTTCGACGACTGGCCGGCCCTGCTGGGGCGCTGCGCCCCCATGGGGCTGGTGCCGGAACGCAGCCGCGCCGATCCCCTGCTGGAAAAGGCCCTGGCCGGCCGGGTCTAGCGCATCGTCAGGCGAAGTGGAAACCGGTTCGCCGTCCGAAGATGCGTAAAATCAAAGCGATAGAGCATGTTCGGAATGACGGTCATTCCGAACATGCTCTAGCTCAATCGAGGCCGCTCACCGTCAACCGCCCATCGGCGATGGCGCAGGTCGTTGGCACCGCGGTCGGCGCCGGGGCGAGCAAGGGGGTCAGGCGCTCGACCGGCGCGGTCGAGGTCAGGCGCAGCTGGCGCCCCTTCTCCGCCTCGGAATAGACGATCACGAGCCCACCGGCGAGGGCGTCCTCGGCGGCGAAGCGCAGGCGCAGGCGGGTGACGTCGCGGTTCTTCTCGTCGATCCCGCGGGAGACCGCGACCACCGGCACCGCCGCCTTGCCGACCCCGGCATGGACCTGTCCGTCCAGGGTGATGCCCAGCTGCGCGAAGGGTTTCGGGCTGTCCTCCGCCCCCTTCAGGTAGAGTTCGACATGGGGCTGGCCGACCCAGGATTTCGCCCCCTGGCCGCCGCTGCCCGCCAGCGGATCGCGCACGTCGATCAGCAGGCTCCGCCCGTCCAGGGCGACGGCGCGCAGTTCCGCGCCCCGGCCCGGGGCGGCGGCGATCCCGTGGATCACGGTGCCGGCGCTGCCGTCGGCGCTGATCGCCACGCCGCAGGTGCCGATGCCCGCATCCGCCGGCACCGGGCCGGCAATGGCCGGCACCGGCACCGCCAGCGCCTTCAGGAAACGCATCTTTTCGGCGATCGGCAGGGCATCGCTTTCGGTCGGGCAGCCGATACCGGCTTCGTTATCGCCGTCGCCGCCGGCGCGATAGCCGAGCACGGTCACCCCGGCGGTGGCGGTATCGATGCTGAGCCGGGTGCCGGTCCAGGCTTCTATATTGCTGTAATTGCAGGAATCGATGCCGGTCACCAGGGCGGGCGACAATTGGTAGTTATGGGTTTCGACCCAGCGCCAGGCGGAACCGCCGCTGCGGATATGGGTCAGGTGGTTGTCCGAGACCATGATCTCGTCGTCCCCGACCCCCGAGGCGCCGTAACCGTCGTTGCAGAAGGCGAGCAGGCGGCGTTCCGGCTTGCCGTCCGCCAGCAGGTGCCATTCGCTGCCGCCGTCGCGATTGCCGTCGGCATCGAGGCAGCCTTCGGCAGGCATGTCGTCGGGCAGCACCGGTTCGCTGAGCCCCAGGCGAAGCTCGATCACCGTCAGCCGGCGGCCCGCCGCGTCCCGCCGCGTCCCGGCCCGCCTCGTAGCGGACCTTGGGCACGCAGGTCAGACGGCCGGCGCAGGGCGCCTCCGCCATCGGCCCCGGGTCCTCGGGCGTGGACAGGGCGCCGGGCATGCCGCCCATGCCGTAGATTTCCTGGCCGAGGGCGGCAACCGGCGCGACAACCGTGGCCAGCGCCAGGACGACAGCGATGCGCATGAAATCACTCCGGCCGGGTGGATTGGCGGATCAGGGCATCCAGGGCGCGCAACTCCTCGTCGAGTGCGGCCTGTTCGGCGGAACGGTCGGGGGCCGCCGGGGCGCGGTCGATCCGCTCCTGGCGGCGGCGGGCATCGGCCAGGCGGGCGCGGGCGGCGTCGAGGTCGGCGGCGCGGGCATTGCGGTTCTGCTCCGCCTGGCGGAGCGAGGCTTCGAGCCGGCGCAATTCCTCGCGCTGGCGGCGGTTGCGGGCTTCGACGGCGGCGACATCGGCGCCGGTCGCCCTGGCATCGGCCGAGGCGGCGGCGGCCCGGGCCTGCATGTCGCGGGCGATCTGTTCCGAACTGCGCGCCTCGGCCTCGCGCTGTTCGATGCGGCGGTCGTAGGTGCCGTCCATCAGGTTGCCCATGCCCGAGAAATAGCCGGCCGAGGCCGGGTCCTGATCGCGGGCGCAGGCCGTCACGGACAGCAGCAGCCCGAGGGCGGTGAAAACGGCCTTCATCGGGTTCCCCTTACGCATCGGGTACCGTGGCCAGGGCACGGGCCAGTTCGTCGCGGCTGCGGGCGATCTCTTCCGCCGAGCGGGCGATATCGGCATTGGACTGGCCCAGGCTGGCGCGGCCCTGGGGCCCGGCATAACCCGAATCGTCGTAGATCTTCTGGCGTACCTCGCCGGCATTGCTCAAGGCTTCGTCCATCAGGCGCAGGTCCTCGTGCATGGCGGCGGTGCGGGCCTTGTAGTCGCGGGCGGAAATCTGGCCGTTGCGATACTGCTGTTCAAGCTGGGCCAGCTTCCGCCGGTTCTCCGCCGCCACCTTGGACGAGGAGGCCGCGATCTGGCGATAGGATGCGGCTTCGTTGCGTGCCGCCTGGATCCGCGCCTCCAGCGCCTGTTCCCGGCTGGCATATTGCTCGTTCTCGCTGGCGATGTAGTAGCCGGAAGCGCCGCCAAGGACGCCGCCCGCGGCCGCGCCGATCGCAGCGCCGCGCCCGGGATTCCTGGAATCGGCCAAAGCGCCGACCAGCGCGCCGAGCAGGGCGCCGGCGACGGCGCCGGTCGCGACGGTTTCATTGAAGCGGTCGGTCTGTTCGCGCAGCGCCGCCTGGGCCGGGGTCAGCGGCTCGTAATAATCGCCGCCGCCGAAGGAATAGGAATTGGAGACGCAGCCGCCAAGGCCGAGCGCGGCGACAAGGACCAGGGTGCCCCCCAGCCTGAGTGCCGTCTTGCGCTGCCGTCGAACCATGGCGACCTCCATCACAACACCCCTTTCCCGAACGCCCCTGGCGATAGAACGGCCGCGGCCCGGCGGGGGTTCCCCGCCTATTCTAGCACCCGGCGGGTTTCCCGCCTATTCCAGCACCAGGCGGGTTTCCCGCCTATTCCAGCAACTGCCGGTACCAACGCCCATCATCCTGCGCCGGTTGTGCCGCATAGGCAGTGACCTGGGCCACAAAAAGCCTGGCGAAACGGGTGAAGCTGGGCAGGTCCCGGGCATCGAATTCCCCGCTCAGCACCGCCAGCGCCGCCTTGAGGCGGGCCGCATCCAGGTCGTCGGCGGTCTGGACCAGGACGTCGCGATAGGCACGTTTCGCAATATCCAGCGCCTGGGCGGTGGCATCGTAGAGGACCTTCCATTCGTCCGCCTCGGCCGGATTGGCGCGCCTGGCCTTTTCCGCCAGTTCCCAGCGCGCCTTCACCGGTTGCAGGCGGCGGTCGAGATCGCGGATGGAGCGGATCATGGTCGCGGCGGCATAGATGGTCGATTTCGCCGAGCGCGCCTCCGCCTCGTCGCGGGCCGTGCGTTCGGCGGCCAGGGCCTGGGTGATGGCCTCGACCGCGCGGCGCATGTCGGGGTCGGTGGCTTCCTCGGCCAGGCGGCGCAGCAGGGCGATCGGGTCGGTCTCCCCGCCCCGGCCGCGCTCGATGGCGATAAAGGCGGCGCGAAGCGCATCGATCCGCGACAGCGAGGCGGAAACCGGCGCCGTCATCACCAGGCGAAAGCCGGTGGTGGGCAGCGCCGTCGCCTTGCCGCTGGCGGCATCGAAGGGCGGAATCTCGACCCGCAGCGAGGCGCGCAGCCGCGCCTCGGCGGTGCGGAAATTGCCGCCCTTGGCGATCTGGCCGCCGGCCTGCCCGTGCAGCCGGGCGACCCGCACCAGCCGATAGGGCTCCAGCACCCATTCGTCGGCATTGCCCAGCATGTCGTGCAGGCCAAGGGGATTGGGCTTCAGCAGGCCGATGGGCCGCAACTGCCCGTCGGCGGAGGCCGGCCCGTCGATCCAGGCATAGGCCGTCACCCCTTCCGGCATCGGGAACAGGCGGGCGCGGAACTCCGCCTCGGAGACGGCGGCGCCGCCGCGCGCGGCATATTCCCATTCGGTCTCGGTCGGCAGGCGCAGGAAGGCCGTGGTCTCGCCCTGGCGGGGCAGGCTGCCCGGCGCCTGGGCCAGCAGCCATTCGGTATAACGCGCGGCAAAGGCGATGCCGTCGAACCACGAGACGTCGACCCGCGGCCGCCGCCCCAGGGGCCCCGGCACCGGGCAGGTCCCGGCCATCACCGCGGCATATTGATCGGCCGTAACCTCGTATTTCCCGATCAGGAAGCGGCGCTTGCCGTCGCGGGCGACGAGGCCGCCGGCCAGATAGTCGCGCCGGCTGTGCTCGGCATAATCGGTCTCGGGATCGGTGGTGCCGACGATCACCTGGCGGTCGTCCAAAGGCCCGGCGGCGGCATCCCCGGTCGGCGTTTCCACCGTGCGGAAGACCATGGCGCCGCCGCAGGGCATGGGCAGCACCTGATCGCCCTCGGCCGGGGCCGGATTGAACGCCTTGGCATCCCACGACGGTTCGGCCGCCGAAGCCGGCGCCGCCAGCAAGGCCAGGGCGGAAACCCCGGCAACCAGCCACCGTTCAGCCATGGCGCACCCCTTCCCCCGGCTCGACCCGGGCCGCCCGGACCCCGGCGAGCGAGGATGCGGCGACCGCGACCGCAAGCGCAAGCCCCGCGACGGCGGCGACCTGCGGGGGATACAGCCGGCACAGCGCCCCGCCCCCCGGCAGACCTTCGGAAAACCGGGCATTGATGACCTCGGCCGCACCGAGGAAGACTACGACCGCAAGCCCGGTCCCAAGGATGGCGATAGCGACACCCTGGAACAGGGGGAAACCCGCCATTCCGCCGGTCGAAAGTCCCATGAAGCGCAGCAGCGACAATTCCCCCCGCTTCCGCGCCACATGGCCGATCAGGCTGGCGCCGAGGCTGAGCGCGAAGCCGGTGCCGCCGATCACCGCGACGATGAGGAAGATCGCCGAAAGATTGCGGTCGAGGCGCAGCACCGTCTCGATCTCGTCCGCCCGGGTCGAGACCGTATAGCCGAGCGCTTCCAGCCGGGCGGCGGCCGGGGCGACCGCCTCGATCCCACCGGCGACCGCGCGGAAGCCGGCGAAGGCGCGCAGCACCAGCGTGTTCGGCCCGTCCCAGCCAAGGCGCGGCACCGGCCGGCCGTCGCGGTAATCCTCAAGTGCTGCAAGCAGATCGACCGAGACGAAGGCCCCCTCCCGCCCGAAGGCGGCGGCGGGGGCGATCCCGGTGACCGTCAGGGTCAGGGCCTTGCCCTCCACCTGCTCGCCCAACCGGCGCTGGACGGCCAGGCGGAATTTGTCGCCGGGGCCGAGCGCCATGCGCCGGGCGGCCGCCGCGCTGAGCACGGCCTCGCCATCGGCCAGCGGGGCCGCCAGGGGCGCGATCAGGGGATCGCCCGGGCCGGTCGCGATCAGTTCGGCGGTCACCGCCTGGCTGCCGTCCGCCCGCGCCAGGGTCGCGGTCGCGGCCAGCTGCCGGGTGCGGCCGACGACGAAGACGAGGCCCGGGACCTGGCGCAGGGCCTCGATCTCGGGCTCGCCCAGGGTGCGGTTGCCGAGGGAGGATATTTCCCGCATGCGGGGGTCTTCCAGCAATTGGGCGCGCATGGTGTCGACGATCCCGGTCTTCAGCCCCAAAAGGACCAGCAGCGGCGCCATGATCGCCGCCAGCGCCACGATGAAGCAGGCGGCCAGGCCGCGCTCGTGCCAGAGGTCGGCCAGGGCGAGGCGCAGGCTCAGCATGGGTGGAACACCGCCCTCGTGCCCTCGGCATCGGCGACCACGGTCGGGACCAGCCGCCCCCCGATACGGCCGTCGAGCCGGTCGAGATCATGGCTGGCGACGACCAGCGCCGCCCCCGCCGCCGCCGCACTTTCGATCAGCAGGTCGAGAATGGCGGCGGCGCGCACCGGATCGACCGAGGCGGTGGGCTCGTCCGCCAGCAGCAGCAGCGGCCGATGCGCGAGCGCCCGGGCAATGGCGACGCGCTGGCGCTGCCCGACCGACAGGGTGGCCGGCTTCCGCGCCAGGAGATCGCCGATGTCGAGGCGCCGGGCCAGTTCCCGGACCAGGGCGCGGTCGGGCCGGCCGCTCAGGCGCTGGGTCAGGGCGATATTGCCCTCGACGTCGAGATAGGGCAGCAGGCCGCCCGCCTGGGGCACATAGCCGACGATGCGGGCGCGCAGGGCCGCCAGCGCCGCCCGCCCGCGCCCGCCCCGGCGCCACAGCGCGGCCAGATCGATCGCCTCCCCCCCGATGCGCAGCACGAAGCGCTCCGCCGCGTCGGGCGCCAGGGCCAGGGCGAGCAGGTCGATCAGCGTGCTCTTGCCGACGCCGGACGGGCCGGTCAGGGCGATGCAGTCGCCGGGCGCCACCGTCAGGCGCTCGACCGCGACCGTATAGTCCCGCCCCTCCGCCCGCCAGCGGCGGGCAAGGCCCGCGACCTCGACGAGGCCCATCAGGGCAGCGCCTCCAGGGGCACCGGGAAATACGTCTCGCCCGCCGCCTGCCCCTCGCCGAAGGCGATCCAGAGGTTGCTGGTCGCGTCGAATTCGCCGTAGAGGCGGAGCTTGGCCTCGATCGTGTCCAGCACCTCGCGCTGGGCGGCGGGGCCCATGGCCAGCCATTCCCGCTCGTCGAGGCCGAGGATCTGGCTGCGGTACGGCAGGTCCTGGAGATATTCGCCAAGCAGGTCGCCGAGATTGCCGACCTGGCGGACCAGGGACGGGTCGCGCGCCGTGGCGGCGGCGGCCGATTGCAATTGCGCGAAGAAATCCTGCGGCGACAGGCGGTTCTTCTCGCCCTGGTCCAGGATCAGGCGCAGCGCCGCGGCAAGGTCGGACAATTGGTTCTTGGTCAGCAGGACGCGGACGTCCAGCGCCGGCAGGGTCGGCTTCGTGGTGTCGCGGTCCGCCGTCCAGGCGCGGAAGACATCGGGTGCCCGCGTGCCCTGCTCGCGCCCGAGGTAAGCCATGCGCATGGCATAGCCGACGATGGCGCCCTGGTCGGCCATGGAACCGGCGGCGGGGGGAGCCGGCGGCGGCGCGGCCGGCGTGGCGGCGGCGACCGTCGCCCGGGCCTGGGCGACCAGCGTATCGACCAATTGGTCGGCCATGCGGCCGAAGGCATCGGGACTGCCGCCGGGCACGGGGTAGTAGAGGCTGCCGGCGCCCGGGAACCGGGTCAGCGGGCGGTATTGCGCCTCGGCCCGGGCATGATCGTTGACGCCGGCCGGGGTCAGCAGGTGCAGGGCGAAGACGGCGATGCCCTTCTGCTGGGCAAGCTGGCTCAATTGCTCTGGGCCGAGGTGGGTGTCGCTGGACGGGTCGTTGGCGGCGCGGCTGCCGGCATCGGTGATCAGGATGATGTAGCGCCCGCCGAAGGGCCCCCAGTCCATCTCGTCCAGGGCCAGCTTGATGCCGGCGAAACTGTCCTCGTAGAAATTGGGGCTGGAAACCCGTGTCGCCTTCATGGTGTCGAGCGCGGCCAGGGTTTCCAGCGGGCGCCGATCCGGGGACAGGGGCGAGAACACTTTGGCGACATATTCGAGTGACGGCGTCACCTTGGTGCTGTCGCGGAAGCCGACGACGCCGAAGCGGATATTGTCGGCGAAGGGCGTGTCCTTCAATTGCTCGTGGATCCGCCGCACCACGTCGCGCGTGCGCTCGATATGGGGCTGCATCGAGACCGAATTGTCGATGACCACCGTGATCCCGACCTTGAAACGGCGCAGCATTTCATCCGGGTCCGGGGGCGGCGGGGCGGCGACCGTGACCGGCGGCTTGTTGGCCGGGACCGACGCGACTTCCAGCAGGCGGACCGGGAAGCCGTCGTCGGTCAGCGCCTGTTCGGCATTGAGGATGGGCAGCAGGTAGAATTGCCGGGCCAGATCGACGAAGGTCGGCGGCTCGATCGCCAGCACCGGGCTGTCCGGCGGCAGGCGGTCGCCGATGGCGGCATCGCGCATCGCCGCCGCCTCCGCCGCCCGCGCGGGGGAGGACATCAGCCGGCCGAGCGCCTCGCGGTCCTTCAGGAACAGCACCCGTTCCCGCGCCGCCGGATTGGCGAAGGCGACCGTCAGGCTCTGCTTCCAGTCGATCACCCGATCGGCGGCGATGAAACCGGCGACATCGCCCCTGGTCGAGGTTCCGACCTCGACGAAATCGCGCCCGCCGACGGATTGGCGGCCATAGACATAGAAGACCGTGAAGGGCGGCACCGGCTTGCCCAGGGCCGCCATGGGATCGCTGACGACCTCCGCCCCCGGCCGGGCCAGGACCCGCTGGTAGAGGGTCTTCTTGCCCTCGATCAGCAAGGGCGCGCGGGCCTCGGCCGGCAGGGCGCCGAGCCCGACGCAGAGACCGGCGAGAACCAGGGCGAGAAGGCGGAACAGGCGCATCGGCGATCTTCCTTGCATCGGCATTTCCCCCCTCACCCCGGCCCTCTCCCCGAAGGGGCGAGGGAGTCGATGCCATTTCCTCCCTCGCCCCTTCGGGGAGAGGGCGGGGGTGAGGGGGAGCGCGCCGCCATCCTCACGGCCAATAGGCGGCAAGCGCCGCCCGCGCCTCGGCATCGCCACCCGCCGCCTTCTGGTCGAGCAGGGTTTTCAGGGCGGCCAGGGCAGTGGCGGCCTCGGGCACGCCCGCCGCCTCGGCCTTGCGGTAGAATTTCGCCGCCTGAGCCGGATTGGCGCGCGAAAACGGCTGGCCGGCGATGAAGGTCGCCGGATCATAGAGCCGGCCGATTTCCAGCATCGCCTCGCCGTGGCCGCGCTCGGCCGCATTTTCCAACAGCAGCAGCATGCCCTGGTAATCGCCGCGGGCGCGGAATTTCAGGGCTTCGTCGTAGATCTGCTGCGGGCTGGTCGCGGACCGGACGATGTCCTGCACGCTGCGCGCCGCCGGCGGCTGCGGATCCGGCAGGGTCGGGTTCTGGGGCGGCGTTTCGGCGACCGGCGGCGTTTGCGGCGGCGTTTCTGGCAGCGTTTCTGGCGGCAGGTCGGTCACCGGCGGCAGGTCGATCGAAGGGGGATTGTCCGGCAGGGCGGGCGGCGTCTCCGCCGGCGCGGTCGCGACCGCCTCCCCCTGGGGGCGGAAATGCCAGGCGGCAGCGCCGATGCCGAGGGCGGCAAGGCACCAGACCACGGGCAGGACCACGGCCAGCACGCGCCCGCCCGCCGGCTTTTCCGGCTGGGATCCCTTGCGTCTCGCCACCTCGTCCGGGTCGGGGCCCAATGGCGGCGGCGGCGGCATGGGGGTGGGCCGCACGGTTTCCGATTCCGGCGGCAGTTGCGGCTGCGGCGCCCGCGCGTGCAGGGGCACCATGATCACCGTCGGCTCCTCGTCCGGCGCCGGGGCGGACGCGGGCGCGGGCGGTTCCACCGGGGCCGGGCGCGGCCGTGCGGAAAAGCGCCGGAATTCGGTCTTGCCCTCGTAGAAGGGCGTGATCATCGGCCAGGCCAGCACCGCCTGGCCGGGGATGCCGTTGACATCGATGGCGACGTGGTCGTCCGAGGTCAGGTGGCGCGTCACCTCCGGCCCCAGGTAGAACTGGATCGCGCCGTCGCGGATCTCATAGCGGTCGGCGGTCACCCTTGCGTCCGCCACCCGCCAGCCCTCGGCCGCGAGATGCGCCGCCTCGTAACCGAGACGGCGGATGCCCAGGGTACCGTCGCCGAGATATTGGCCCTTGCCCTCGACGATGACGATGGCATGCCCGCCCTCGACCTGGGCGACATCCTCGACGATCCGCATGCGTGGGCCCGACATCGCCTGTTCCCGCCTCAGTTCAGGGCCTGGATGATGCCACCCAGCCGCGCGTTGGCCTCGACGTCCACCGCCTCGCCATCCTTGAAGGAGACGTTTTCCTCGGCAAACGCCAGGAATCCGGTGATCCAGTCGACATAGAAAGCCTGGTCATAGGCTGCCGGTTCCTCCGCCAGCTTCGGGTAATTCCCGGCGGGCGGGGTCGGCTGGAAGATCGGCCGCGCCGTCGCCCGGTTCACCGGCCGCGCCGTCACCGGCCGCCGGTCGAAGCCGAGGCGGTTGACATAGGTATTGATCGCGGTTTCCGCCGCCGTCACCGGCTTTGCCACCGCCTCGCCCAGCTTGGCGCGATAGGCGGAAAGGCGCCGCACCTGATCGGCGATCGCGGCGGCAATATCGAGGCGGCGGGCGCCGATCCCCAATTCCTCGACCAATGTCGAGGCGGATTGGGCGTCGAGACCGATGGCATCGCGCAAGGGGCCGTTGCCGGCCAGCGCATGGATCTGTTCCGCCCAATATTCGAGGGCGGCATCGGCGAAGCGTTCCGCCTGGTCGCGCGCCCTGACCGGCAGCGGCTCGTCCGCGGCGGCGGCGGGCGCCGGCCCGTCGCCGAAAAGGGCATCCATCATCGACTGGGCATCGGGCCGGCGGCCGAGGGCGGGGCCGCCGTCCGCCGCCTTGCCCGGCGCCGGCTCCGCCGGCTCGTGGCCCTCGACCCGGTAATAGAGGTCGATCAGGGCATCGGGCTGGACATGCAGGGCCCGCAGCAGGTCGCCGAATTTCTGGTCGCCGGCACAGGCGACCAGCCGGCGCCCGGCATTGCGCGCCGCCGCCCGGCGCCGCTCCAATTCGACCGACAGGTCGCCCGAGACGTAGTAGCGCGCCAGCCGTTCCGCCATGGCCCGGCGCAGCGAGCGCAATTGTTCCTCGATCTGGCGGCGCTTGATCGCCGGGTTGCACACCGGCGCCAGCGAGGCGGCAAGATAGGAGATACCGCCGTCGTTCAGGCGGAAGGCTTCGTCCCAGGCCTTTTCCGGGTCGCGGAAATGGCGCTGCGCCGCCTCGTTCGAGAGGAAATCGGCCTTGGCCTTGGCGATGCGCCCGGCTTCGGAGGCGCGGATGCCCGCCTCCTTGCCCGCCTCGTCGTAATCGAGGATGTGCTTCGCGACGAAATTCGGGTTGCGCAGCCAGAAACTATTGTCGAAGGCGCGCGAGGGCGTCCAGGCGCGCGGCCAGTCATGGGCCTTGCCGAAGAAATCGAGCAGCGAGGCATTCAGCCGCGCCGTCCACCGCCCCTCGGTGGTCGCGGCCTGGCCGGCCTTTTCCTCGAATTCCATGTCGAACTTGGTCAGCACCAGGAAGAGCGCGTTTTCCTGCCGCTCCCGCTCCTCCGGGGTTTCGCCGTGGGTGGCGTCGATCCAGTCCTTCACCATGGCCGGCAGGGTGCGCACCTCCTGGTTCGAGGGACCGATGCACAGCAGCATGGAGGTAAGCTCGCGCTCGGCGCAGTAACGCTCGAAGAGATAGGCGACCTTGCCGCGCAGATAGACCGAGCCGAGCGAGCCCGCCTGGTCGAGAAAGCGGCGCGGATCGGGGAAATTCTCGCGGCTGCGGGCGCCCGGAAAATCCAGCAGGTCGGTGTGATCGAAGAAGGACCAGGGCTGGTCGCGCATGACGATGGTCAGTTCCGCGATCAGGGCCGTGACCTCCGCCCGGGCCAGTTGCGCCTGTCGGCCGTCCCTGGTGACCAGGGTCAGGGGATCGGCGGCGATGCCGTCCTGGCCCAATTGGCCAAGGGCGCGGACATCGATGATCGACTTGTCGCGCGGCAGCAGCGCCTCGATCCCGGCCCAGGCCTCGCCGGCAAAGCCGAGCTTTTCCAGCCCTTGCGCAAGACGCAGATAAAGCGCCGTCAGCTTGGGGATGAAATTCCAGATGGCGCCGAACAGGGCGGCGCGTTCGGCCAGCGGCAGGCGCGGCGCCAGATCGGCCGCCCGCGCCCAATAGGTCGCGGACAGGGCCCGGATGCCCGCCTGCGGCTTGAAGTATTTCTCGAAATATTCCTGGAGATCGTAGACGTCGTCCGCCGTCAGCGTATCCAGCGGCTGCGACGCGGCACGCCCCTCGAGGCCGGCGAAGACTTCGCCCAGCTTCTGCGGGGTCGGCGGCTCCTCCTCCTCCAGGTTGAAGTCGGAGTAGTAGGTGTTGCCGATGATCTTGACCAGATCGGTCTGGGACAGCAGGCGCAGCGCCACCGGCTTGCCCGCCGGCGTCGGCCGCCCCTTCATGGTGAAGCGGGTAACGACGCCGGTGGCTTCCTGGCTGCCCTCGGGGTTGATCTCGGCGACGAAATCGACCACGCGGCCGTCGAACACCGCCATCAGCGGCTCCGTCTCCTTCCGGGCCAGGACCGAGATCAGATAGGATTTGCCGGCCTGGCTCGGCCCGAAGACCGAGGCGCACATCGGCCGCGTCGCCGCCGTCTCCAGCTTCCGCGAGGCGGTGACGAAACGCCTGAAGTCACGGCGGAGCGCCGCCTCGTCCTGGCGCAGCTTGTCGGGATTGCCCTGGAACCAGTCGAGGGCGGCGCTCGCCGCCTCGGTGGTGCGGGCGGCAAGCTGGCGCAGCTTTTCGTTTTCGGCCTGATGATCGATGCTCATGGTTCCGCTCACATCACGCTGAGAACGCCGGTGTCACGCCAATAGCCCTGCGCCGCCTTCAGGGTCTGCAGGCGGAGCGAGACGAGGCTGCGGCGGCTGTTACCCTCCGCGTCCTCGACCTCGGTGATCTTGAATTCCTCCCAGCGTTCCAGGTGCTCGGCATCGACCTCGGCCCGTTCCAGGGTCACCCTGAGGGGCAGGGCGAGGCCGGCGGCGGCGGACGGATTGGTGAATTCGAGGTAATAGAGCGGCGTCGCCGGCCAGCGTTCGAGATCGAGCTGGCGGAAACCGATGAAGATCGGGGCGTAGAAGTTGAGGACGAAACTCTCGCCCCCGCCCTCCCCCGTCTTCGCGTCCAGCGTCGGATCGGCCAGGAAGACGTTGCGGCGCCGGATCTGGCCGGAGATTTCCATCTCGCCGAAGAAACGCGCCGTCGATTTCATGCTCAGCTTCGAGGTGCGCATGAGGAAGGCTTCGAGATGCCCCTCGGCCAGGCCGCACAGCATGGCGCCGACGGCGGCCGCCGTCTTCGGGTCCTCGATCCGGGCGTTCACGTCGCGGAAGGGATACCAGGTGCCGACCGCATATTGGTGCATGGGCACCACCCGGTCCGGCATCACCGGCAGCTTGGCCAGCATCACCTTCATGATCGCCGGCAGGCGCGACGGCCGGCCGGAAAGCAGCAGGATGTCGCAGTCATAGGCATGGATGACCTCGGCAAGATCGGCCAGGGTCTGGCCGATGACGCCCAGCACGGTCGCCTCGATCCCGGCGAGATCGACGGTGACCGCCACCGCCGCCGTCTCGAAACCCCGGGCGCCATGGTCCTCCGCCTCCTTGGCGAAGAAGCGCAGCACCCGCGCCGAGGGCGGCAGGCCCTTGTCCCACAGCTGGTCCAGGCGGCGGATCTCCGCCCCGGCCTGGGGCCCGGCGCCGCCCTGCTCGTATTGGTGCAGCAGGGACAGGCCCGCCGGCTCCAGCACCTGGGTGACGAACTGGCGGCGCAGGTGGCGTTCCAACTCGGTCTCGGAACCGCGATTGCCGGAGAAGAGTTTCTTCAGCATGGCCGCCGGATCGCCGACGCCGGCCCCCGACAGCGCACCGGCGATCGCGGGCAGGATATGGCGCTCGATCACCGCCGCCAGGATGTCGTCGCCGGCGAGCTTGAAGCCCTCGCGGAAATTCTGGGTCGGATTGATCGCCCGCTGGCCCTCGATCGTATAGGTGGTGACGATGAGATCGGTGGTGCCGCCGCCGATATCGATCGAGGCGATGCGCAGCGCCGGATCGGCGCCGTAACCTTCCCGATCCCGCACCCGGCCCTTCAATTCGAAGAAGGCGCCATAATCGCCCCGGAATTTCTGGGTGATCTCGGTATAGAGATAGACCAATTGGGTGCCCGACGCCTCGTCGAGGTTGAGGACGATCACCGGCTCGGGCGGCAGGCGGCCGTCGGCGGCACCCATGGCCATCAGGTCCCAGACCAGTTTCACCGCCCCTTCGGCCCGTCGGCGCATCAGGCGCTGTTCGGCGACCGGCATGGCCGGCGGCATGGTCAGGACGATGCGGCGCAACCGGCGCGGCACGTCGCCGTGGCGCCGGGCCATGCGGATTTCCGGCGCGTTGATCATGGAAATCGCCTGGCAGAGAATTTCCGCCAGCAAAAGACTATAGACCGACGAGCGCGAGAAGCGCGCCCGCACCGCCGGATTGCCGCGCCCCGGCGGCAATTGGCGCAGCACCTCGCCCTCCTCGGTCAGAAGGCCCATGATCGGGCCGGCGACCGGCGGCTCGGTGGTGACGCCGTCCGGCCCGACGCCGTTGAAGCGCCAGCCCTGGGCCAGCGGCCGCGTATCCCACAGATAGCGCTTGGGGCTGGACAGGCCGGTGGTGCCCTCGTTGCCCAGCGCATCGCCGGCCAGGCGCATGGCTTCGGGGCCGATGCGCACCGGGCTCGGCCACCAGAAGGCATTGGCCCGACCCGAGCGGCGCGAGGCCGCGTCCTTGCCGAAGCCCGCCCGGGCGAATTCGACCCGGCTTTCGAACGGCTTGCCGTAGCTCTGCTCCGGATGGGCGAGATCGCGCAGTTCGAGGACATAGGAATCGTTCAGGTCCATGCGCTCGTCCGCATGGTTTTCCATCAGGATGCCGCAGGTCCGGGAATTGCCGATGTCGAGCACGAGATCGACCTCGACCGGGACATGGCGCCCGGCTTCCGACAGCGTGTCGATCAGGCGCACGCGGGGCAGGATCTCGGCGGCATCGACCAGGGCGAGGAAAGTCAGGTAGCGCGCCCAATGCTCGCAGGCATGGGGGAAATCCTCGTCGCGCAGGGGCCGGTTCGGGCGCTGGGCCTGCTTGAACTCGCGGAAGGCTTCGTCCAGCCACTGGTCGACCCAGGCTTCCTCCATGAACCAGGCATTCTTGTCGTCGTCGGCGACCAGGGCGAATTCCTGCTGTTCCACCGCGTCCGACGGGCTGGGCATGACATAGGGCCGCCCGGGCAGGCGGTTGCCGAGCGCGGTATCGAAGGCGAGCGTCACCCGGTGGCTGATGCCGTCGCGGTCCCGCTCCGGCAGTTCGACCACGCGCAGCCGGGCCCAATTGCCCGGGCCCTGGTCGTAGATATCGCGGCCGTCGCCGTCCTTCGCCTTCACCTTCAGGTAGGGCAGCGGCACCCAGCGGCCGAGGAAGGCCTCCAGCCCCTTCCGCCCGTTCAACTCGTAGATTTCTTCAGGGGGAGCGGCGGCGCCGGTCTTCGGGTCGATCATGCGGCCCGTCGCCTCGTCAGCGAGGACGAGGCTGCGCAGCACCACCTGCTGGTCGCCCTGGGGCGAGACCGCGGCGCCCGCCACCGGCTCCTCCCAGAAGGCGCGGGTGACCTTGGGCAGGGCATCGACGTCGAAGCCGAAATCGAGGAACTGCAGGCCGCTGGACGGAACTAGGCTTACCAGCCGGCGGAAGGTGGTCAGGCGTTTCAACATCGTCTCAAAACCATTGGGGGGCCGGGCACGGGCCACCGGGGGCAGTGTAGCCGCAAGGCCCGGCCAAGACACGCTTAAGAGATCGTTTGGAAATCCGGCGGCTGAGAGCCGGCGAGAGATTTTCGTGTCCCGCAAGGAAGCGATCGCGGCCGATATCGTGTGATACGGCCACGATCGCTGACGCCGCGGGGCGCGGAAAGATCCGCCGGATCGACCCGGCCGGGGTTTCCAAATGGTCTCTAAGCATCAGGGCACGGTGAACGTATAGACATGCTTGCGCCGGTTGCCCTGGCCGACCACGCCCTCGAACACCATGTCCGGCTTGCCCTCGCGCCGCAGCGTAACCCGATAGGGCGACTGGCGCGACTGCCGCGCGGTCGGCAGATGGACTTCGATCCGGTACTGGCCCGGCGGCGGATTGTCCAGCCAGACCACATTCTCGACCGGATCCATGATCGCATCCGCCCGTTCGACATTGTGGTCGATGTCCAACTCGCCGCCGCAGGCGCGGGGGAATTTGTAGAAGATCCACTGGCCGTTCGGGCATTGGACATAGATGTCGACGTCGTTGAGATCGTCCCAGGCCAGGATGACCTGCATCTTGCCCTCACGGCCGCCGTCGCGCTCCACCCGCTCCGCATCGCGGTTCGGCTGCTCCGGCGGTGGCGGAGGCGGTGGGGGTGGCGGCGGAGGCGGCGGCGGAGGGGGCGGTGGAGGTGGAGGTGGAGGTGGAGGTGGAGGTGGAGGTGGAGGTGGAGGTGGAGGCGGTGGCGGAGGGGGCGGAGGCGGAGGCGGCTGGCAGGCCAGGCGCTTTTCCGCGATCCGGCGCTCGATATCGGCCAGTTCCCGGCGCAGCACGCCTTCGCGCGCGGCTTCGGCGTCACGCTCGTCGATCAGGGCGATCTCGTCGGGATCGATGCCGCAGACCGGGTCCGGCAGGGTGAAAATGCCGATGATCCGGGGCCAGAACCACCACAGCAAGGTCGCCAGGACCAGCAGCAGGGCGAACAGCGCCGCCAGCCACCAGGGGAACCGCCGGGGCGGCGGGGCGGCGGCGACAACGGCCGGCCCGGCCACCGGCGGCGGCGGGGGCGGCGGTGCGACGCCGCGGCGGAAGCGGGTGAGGACGCCGCGCGCCGCGCTGTCGTCGTCGAGGGCATGGCCCCAGGCGGTCAGCACCGGCTTGCCGTCCAGCACCAGGACATGGTCGATCGAGGGGATTTCCAGGGCCGAGAGCAACATCTGCCCCATCAGCCGGTCCCCGGTCTCGCGCGCGGCCGACAAATGCTCCGCCTTGCGGCGGATGTCGTCGGACAGGGTCGAGAGCCGGTCCTCGATCGCCTGCCGGTCCGCCGGCGGCAATTCGGACAGGCGCCGGGGCGCGCCATCGCCCGAGGCATACCAGTCGATCTGGCCGCGGGCGGGGTCGTAGTTCGGTTCCGCCAGCAGGGCGGCATGGTCCGCGGTCAGGTTGCGCCGCAGGTATTGGACGATCTGGTCGTAGGCGAGGGTGACCGGCTGTCCGCCCGCGCCGAGCGCGTGGACCTCCGTCGAACGGGTGGTCGCGACAAGCTGGCTGGTCATGATCGCGGCCTAGCGGGCGGGCGCGGGCGCGGCCGGCGCCGCGGGCGCAGGCGTCGTTGCAGGGGCTGGCGTTGTGGGTGCAGGCGTCGCGGGGGCGGCGCCCCCCTGCCCGGCCTGGCCGGGCGCGGTCGCCGGCGGGTTGGCCGGCACGCAGAGCCCGGTCAGTTCGGTGAAGCCGACATTCTGGCTTTTCAGGAATTCGATCAGCTTCGAGGTGGCGAGCGCATAATTCACCCGCACCGCCTGGGACGCCTCGACCCGGAGGAAGGTGTTCACCCCGACCACGCGGCCGCAGCGATCGACCAGCGGCCCGCCCGAATTGCCCGGCGAAATGCCGGCGGTATGAACGACGACGGGAACCCCGCCGTCCAATTGCTGGGTGACCGAAACCTCGCCGCTGGTGACGGCCATTTCCGGCACGGCCGAGGCATCGCCCTGTTCCATCAGGCGGCGGAAGGCCTGGTCGCCCTCGATCACGATGCCGGGGAAGCCGGCGGCGACGACATGGTCCAGCTTGGCGATGGTCGTGGTCAGGGACAGGGGCTGGATGTCGGCGGGGGCGCCATCGACGCGCAGCACGGCGAAATCGACCTGCCCCGGCGTCGTCGCATTGGTCGAGGCGATGATGGTCGCGGTCTTGGCCCCGCCCAGTTTCTTCGAGGTGACGAAGACCTGCCCCGTCACCCCGGCGACGACATGGGCATTGGTGACGACGAGGCCGGGCGCCACGAAGAAGCCGGTGCCCATCTCCACCCCCTCGGCGCTGGGGCCGAGGACGAGCACGGTCCCCTGCTCGATCAGGTCCATCAGCGTGCCCTGGAAATTCTGCCCGCCCGGCGGGGTCGGGGTCGCCTCCGGCGGGGGAGCGACGCTTTCGGGCAGGGTCGGCAGCGCACCGAAGGGATTCTCCATGGTGCAGACATTGCCTTCCAGGGTGCGCTGCGCCTCGGCGATCCGCTGTTCGAGGGCGCGGTTGGCCTCGCGCTGCAATTCGATTTCCTGGCGGGCGCGGCCCTCGTCGATCAGGCTGGCCCGGCCTTCCAGTCCGTCCAGCTTTTCGGCGAGGATCGCCCAGCCGAGCCAGAACCCGAGCGCGAGAAAGGCCAGCGCCACGGCAAGCCCGGCCGGGATCAGCCACCAGGGCTTGCCCCGGCGCGGCGGTTCGGCGGGCGACTCGGTCGATGTGGGCGTGGACATGACGGACGTTCCCGAACTGGCTTTGCGGACTGGCGTTCTCGGCGGGGCCGGCGCCGCTCGCGGACGAGGGCGGACCGCGATCAGGCTGAACGCTAACAAACCGGTCCCGCGCTGCCAATGTCGTGGATCACACCTCTGTGCTGTCCGCCTCGTCGCGCATGACGACGAAGATGCCGAGGCGCAGCGTCCGCTCCAGGAATTCGACGATCAGCCGCTCGATCGCCTGGACCGCGGCGACGATGTCGGGCCGCAGGAACAGGCCGGGCTTGAAGATATAGCGGCTGTCCTCGGTTTCCGACAGGAAGCCGGTCTCGACCATGCGCTTCAGCTTGCGGCGCACGGTTTCCCGCGGCAGGCCGGTCTGCTCGGCCACCCAGCGGGCCGAGACGCCCTTCTGGTTCTCGCCCAGGATGACCGCCATGCTGCCCAGCCGGTCGCGGTATTCGGGCGAATGGTACAATTGCTCGACGGCGAAAAGGCCGACCGCATCGCTGATCAGGGCCTGTTCGATATCCCGTTCGTAAACCCGGCTGCGGACGAGATAGATTTCGATGAACAGCCAGGAAAACGACAGCCGGAGCAATTCCCGGCCGTCCGGCCGGCCCCCCTCGGCGATCTGCCGGGGCCGTTCCGGGTCGAGGGGCAGCTTGTCCCGCGTCCCGCCCGGGCCCGCCCGCTCGAGGCCGATATACCCCTCGCGCAGGCAACGGTTCAGGAAACCGGCGGCAAGCGCGCCGATCCCCGCCCCGGCGTCGAGAAAGCGAGGACCGGCCAAGGTGCCGGGGCGCAGGCGGAAGCGGCCCCCCGCCTCCTTGAGCGCGATGCCCCGCTCGACCAGGCGGCAGAGCTTGCGCCGCGCGGTTTCCCACGGCAGGCCCAGGTCGTGGGCGAGCGTGCCCGCGCCGGCCGCCGCCGCTGCCGCCTGCGCGTCCTCCGCCGGGCCCGCGCCGAGAAAGGCCAGGGGGCCGGCCCGCAGGGTCAGCGCTTCCGCCAGACAGACCGTCTCGATGTCGCCATCGAACAGCGGCGTCAGAAACCGGTAGAAATCGCGATGGAATTCGACGAAGGCGCGCATCATCCAGCGATGGCGCTCGACCGCCGGCGCGCAGGCATGGAACCTGCCCTCGGATACCCGTTGATTCGGCAAAATCTCGCTCGTCCCCCCTCGTCGCCGCCGCCGATATCGGGCATTTCCCGCGTTTCCGGCCGCACCGGCCGCCGCCCTTCCCTCGCCCGGATGTTCTCTCTATATTCTCGTCATGCTTACGAACGCCCCCCTCGACTGCGGTCACGCCTTCGTCCTGCCCGACTGGGTGGACTACAACGGCCATATGAACGTCGGCTATTACAACGTCGTCTTCGACCAGGCGCTGGATCGCGCCTTCGATCGCTTCGATTGCGGCAAGGGGTACGTCGAACGCACGAATCACTCGTTCTTCGTCCTTGAAACTCATGTCCATTATTTGCAGGAAGTGAAGCAGGGAGATCGGCTCCATTTCACGTTTCAATTGCTTGCGCATGATGTGAAGCGACTTCATTACTATTGCGAGATGCGCCATGCCGCGGACGGCTACCTGTCCGCGACGTCGGAACAGGTCGCGCTGCATGTCGACCTCGGCCGGCGCGCCGCCGCCGCCATGCCGGATCATCTCCAGGACCTGTTCGGCCGCATGGCGGCGGACCACGGCCGCCTGCCCCGGCCGGCGGCGCTGGGCCGGGTCATGGGGCTGCGCCCGAAGCCCGCGGCCCAGGGCTGAGACGATGAGCGCCGATCCCTTCGACCCCGCCGGCTGGGACGATGCCCCGGCGGCCACCCCCGCCACTGCCGTCCCCGCGGCCCCGCCGCCCTATCTCGACGGGCTGAACCCCGAACAGCGCCAGGCGGTCGAGGCGACGGACGGCCCGGTGCTGGTGCTCGCCGGCGCCGGCACCGGCAAGACCAGGGTGCTGACGACGCGGATCGCCCATCTGCTGCACCTGGGCAAGGCCTGGCCCGGGCAGATCCTGGCGGTCACCTTCACCAACAAGGCGGCGCGCGAGATGCAGCAGCGGGTCGCCGGCATCATCGGCGGCGTCGCCGAAGGGATGAGCTGGCTCGGCACCTTCCATTCGATCGCCGCCCGCATCCTGCGCCGCCACGCCGAACTCGTCGGCCTGCAACCGAATTTCACCATCCTCGACACCGACGATCAGGTCCGCCTGCTGAAGCAGATCCTGGCGGCCGAGGGCATGGACGAGAAGCGGTTCCCCGCGCGCAACCTGGCCGGCCTGATCGACCGCTGGAAGAACCGGGCGCTGACCCCGGAAAAGCTGGGCGCCGACGATGCCCAGAGTTTCGGCGACGGCAAGGGCCGCACGCTCTACGCCGCCTACCAGGAGCGGCTGAAGACCCTGAACGCCGCCGATTTCGGCGACCTGCTGCTGCATGTCATCACCATCTTTCAAAAGCACCCGGACGTGCTGGCGGACTGGCAGCGCCGCTTCAAATACATCCTGGTCGACGAATATCAGGATACCAATGTCGCCCAATACCTGTGGCTACGGCTGCTGGCGCAGCGCTGGCGCAACCTTTGCTGCGTCGGCGACGACGACCAGTCGATCTACGGCTGGCGCGGGGCCGAGGTCGGCAACATCCTGAAATTCGAAAGCGATTTCCCCGGCGCCCTGGTCATCCGGCTGGAACGCAACTACCGCTCCACCGGCCATATTCTCGCCGCCGCCTCGGGCCTGATTGCGGCCAACGAGGGCCGCCTCGGCAAGACCCTGTGGACCGAGGACGACATGGGCGAGAAAGTCCGCGTCATCGGCTATTGGGACGGCGAGGAAGAGGCCCGCGCCAGCGCCGACCTGATCGAGGGCATGCGCGGCCACGGCCGGCGCCTGTCGGAAATGGCGATCCTGGTGCGCGCGGGCCACCAGACCCGCGCCTTCGAGGAACGTTTCGTCACCGTCGGCCTGCCTTACCGCGTGATCGGCGGCCCCCGCTTCTACGAACGCCAGGAAATCCGCGATGCGCTGGCCTATTTCCGGGTCCTGGTCTCGCCCGACGACGATCTCGCCTTCGAGCGGATCGTCAATGTCCCGAAGCGCGGCCTGGGCGATGCCACGGTGCAGCAGCTCCATCTCCTGGCGCGGGAGCGCAACATCTCCCTGCACCATGCCGCCACCCTGATCACCGAGACCGACGAGTTGAAGCCGAAGGCGCGCTCGAGCCTGCGCGACCTGATCGACGGTTTCGGCCGCTGGCGCGCCGCCGGCCGCGACCTGCCGCATCCCGAACTGGCCGAAATGGTGCTGGACGAAAGCGGCTATACCGCCATGTGGCAGGCCGACAAATCGGCCGAGGCGCCGGGCCGCCTGGACAACCTGAAGGAATTGGTCGATGCCCTGGCCGGCTTCGAATCGCTTGCCGCCTTCCTCGACCATGTCGCCCTGGTGATGGAGATCGAGCGCGGCGACGGCAACCAGGACATGGTCACCCTGATGACGCTGCACGGCGCCAAGGGCCTGGAATTCCCCGTCGTCTTCCTGCCCGGCTGGGAGGAGGGCCTGTTCCCCAGCCAGCGCAGCCTGGACGAGAACGGCCTGGCCGGCCTCGAAGAGGAACGCCGCCTCGCCTATGTCGGGATCACCCGGGCGCGGGAGACGGCGATCATCAGCCATGCCGCCAACCGCCGGGTCTATAACCAGTGGCAGAGCGCGATCCCGTCGCGCTTCATCGACGAATTGCCGCGCAACCATGTCGAGGCCGAGGCGCGCCCCGGGCTCTGGGGCGGGACCATGGGCGACCGCGGTTTCGGCAGCCAGCTGCGCGAGGCCGATCTGTTCGGCGACCGCGGCCTCTCCCCCGGCTTCCAGCGCGCGGCGACGGCAAAGCCGGTGCGCCACCTGGACGCCAGCTTCGAGCGCGTGACCGCCAACGAGAATACGGGCGACGATTTCGCCCGCGGCCAGCGGGTGTTCCACCAGAAATTCGGCTATGGCCGGATCACCAATATCGACGGCAACAAGCTGGACATCGCCTTCGACAAGGCAGGTGCCAAAAAGGTCATCGCCAGTTTCGTCTCCAAGGCGTAAACAGGCCCCCCGTCCCCTCCCCCCTCTCCGAGGCTTGACCCATGAATCCCGGCGCCGGCCTGATCGAAGCGCATCTGACCCTGCCGCCCGAGGCGGTGCCGACCTTCGAACTGATGCTGTCGGACCTCGTCGTCGCCCTCACCTCCATGACTTACGACGACGGCGCGACCTGGACCCTGGAGGCACTGCTCGGCCCCGATGGCGACCGGGAGGCGCTGGCGGATGCCCTGGTCCAGGCGGCGGAGATCGCCGGCATCGACCTGCCGCCCATCGAATGGCGCGTGCTGCCCGATGTCGACTGGGTGTCGGAAACCCAGAAGATCCTGTCGCCGCTGTCGATCGGGCGGTTCTGGATCCACGGGCCCGAGGCGCCGGAAACCCCGCCGACCGCCGCCCTGACCCTGGAGATCGAGGCCGGCCTCGCCTTCGGCACCGGCCGCCACGCGACCACGGCCGGCTGCGTGCTGGCGCTCGAACGGCTGGCGAAACGCCGCCGGTTCCGGCGGGTGATCGACGTCGGCGCCGGCTCGGGCATCCTGGCCATGGCGGCGCGGCTTCTGTGGGTGCCGCCGGTGCTGTTCTCGACCGATGTCGATCCGGTCGCGGTGCTCACCGCGCGGGAGAACATGCGGCGGAACGGGCTGTGGAACGCCGCCCGCCACCGCGTCGCCGACGGCGTGATCGAGCGGGAAGTGCAGGCCGCCGCCCCCTTCGACCTGATCATCGCCAATATCCTGGCCGTGCCCCTGACCAAGCTGGCCCGCCAGATCTGCGACGTGCTGGCGCCGGGCGGCGTGATCATCCTCTCCGGCCTTCTGGTCTCGCAGGAGCAATTGGTGCTGGCGGCCTATCGCGCCCGCGGCCTCCATCTCGCCGACCGCATCCGCCGGGACGGCTGGGCGACCCTGGTCCTTGCCCGCTGAAACGGAACCGGCCGCCGATCCTGGGGAGCGGCGGCCGGCTTTCGCGTCTCGTCACAATGTTTCGGCACGCCGTCGGGCGTCCCTGATGCCTCAAGCGGCTTGGGCGTTGCCGGCGGCGTTTTCATTCGCCACCGCGACCACCGTCGCCTGCGCCGGGACCGGCGTTTTGGCATCCCGCCGAACCTTGCCGGCGACGACACCATCGATCAGGCCGCGCTCGATGCCGATATCGGCCAGGAGGCGGTCGTCAAGAGCAGACAATTCGGCACGCAGGCGCTGGCGCGCCACGAAACCCTGCAGCATGCGGGCAACCATCTTCGGAGCCTTGGCGACAAGCATAAGAACCTCCCAGACGAAGATGCCCAGTTCCGCCACCGGCAGGACCCGTGCCGTCACAGCGGCGGGACCGGCGAAGAAACCATCGATGCTGCCGGGCCCGTGACCGACAGGCGAACGGGGCCCAACATGCGAGCGGGACGCCGTTCCGTACACGTAAGCCATGATTGCTTCTCCGTGGGTTGGCGTTACCGTCGTCGTCTATATACGCAGCGCAGCAGTCCCGAGGCAGAGGGGGCGCGGCAGGCGAGATATGCATCGAACGCAAGGGAACAAAATTAACGTCCCACTATATGCATAGCTTCCAGGCAGCCCCCACGAAACCTTCATCCAGAGGCGAAAAAATGAGCACAGCAGAACCGGCGACCGCGCCTCTCTTCGACGGCGATGCCCTGGCCGAACTGGCCGCTTCGCTGCCGCCGCAAGCCGCGGAACGCCTGGGCTTCCGGCTGGCCGCCGCCGCCGCGGGCACGGCGGAGCGGCCGACGGACCTGCTGGCCGTGATCGCCCCCGGGGCGCCGCCGGCGGCCGCCGCCCCGGTCACCGGCCTGGTGCTGGCAGCGCGGCAGAAACTGCTGGCGCCGATCGCCGCCGGGCGGCAGGCCAGCGCGGCGCGACTGGCTGACCTGCGCGCCGCGCTGGCCGCCCGCAACCTGACCGGTTTCCTGGTGCCCCTGGCCGACGAGCACCAGGGGGAATATATCCCGCCCGCGGCCCAGCGCCTGGCCTGGCTGACCGGCTTCGGCGGTTCCGCCGGGCTGGCGGTGGTGCTGGCGGAGCGGGCAGCGATCTTCGTCGACGGCCGCTACACGCTCCAGGTCCGGGATCAGGTCGACACCGCCCTGTTCGAGCCCCATCACCTGATCGATGCGCCGCCGTCGCGCTGGCTCGCCGCCGCGCTGAAGCCGGGGGACCGGCTGGGCTTCGACCCCTGGCTGCATACACAAGGCGGGCTGGCCGCGATCGAGCGCGCCGTCCAGGCGGCGGGCGCGGCCCTGGTCGCCGTCGCCGGGAACCCGATCGACGCGGTCTGGCGCGACCGTCCGCCGGCGCCGCTGTCGCCGATGCAGCCGCACCCGGTCGCGCAGGCGGGCGAACCCCATGAGGCGAAGATCGCCCGCCTTGCCGCCGGCCTTGCCGCCGAGGGGCTGGATGCGGCGGTGATCAGCGCGCCGGACGGCCTGGCCTGGCTGCTGAACGTGCGCGGCCTCGACGTGCCGAACAATCCCCTCAGCCTCGGCTTCGCCATTCTGGAGGCGGGCGGCGAAGGCCGCGTCCGCCTGTTCACCGATCCCGCCAAGGTCACCGTTGCGGCCCACCGCCACCTGGGCAACCGGGTCTCGGTCGAGGCCCCGGCCGACCTCGGCCCCGCACTCGATGCGCTGGGCGCGGCGGGGGCGCGGGTGCGCCTGGATCAGGCGACCGCCGCCCTCTGGCTGCATCACCGGATCGAGGCGGCGGGGGGTACGGCGCTCGCCGGCCTCGACCCCTGCGCCCTGCCCCGGGCGGTGAAGAACCCGGTCGAGATCGCGGGCAGCCGCGCCGCCCATGTCCGCGACGGGGCGGCGATCGTCCGCTTCCTCCAGGCGCTCGACGCCGATCTCGCGGCCGGCGCCGTGCTCGACGAGATCGATGTCGTCGCCCGGCTCCAGGCCGCGCGCGCGCAACATGCCTGGTTCCGCGGCCCCAGCTTCGACACCATCGCCGGCGCCGGGCCGAACGGCGCCATCGTCCATTACCGGGCCACGCCGGAAACCAGCCGCGTGCTCGCGGCCGGCACCCTGCTGCTGCTGGATTCCGGGGCGCAATATCCGGACGGCACCACCGACGTTACCCGGACGCTGGCCCTCGGCACGCCGAGCCCGGAGCATCGCGATCGCTATACCCTGGTCCTCAAGGGCCATCTGGCGCTGGGCGCGGCGCGCTTTCCCGCCGGCACCTCGGGCAGCCAGCTCGACGTGCTGGCCCGCGCGCCCCTGTGGCAGGCCGGGCTCGACTACGACCACGGCACGGGCCATGGGGTCGGCTCGTTCCTGTGTGTGCACGAGGGGCCGCAGCGGATTTCCAAGATGCCGAACACGGTGGCCCTGCAACCGGGCATGATCGTCTCGAACGAGCCCGGTTACTACAAGACCGGCGCCTATGGCATCCGCATCGAGAATCTGATCGCGGTCACCGCCCTGCCCGCCCCCGCGGGCGCCGAGCGGGACATGCTGGGCTTCGAGACCCTGACCCTCGTCCCCTACGACCGCCGCCTGATCGACACCCATCGGCTGTCGGCGGCGGAGATCGCCCTGGTGAACGCCTATCACGCCCGGGTCCTCGGCGCCTTGTCGCCGCTACTGGACGGGGCGGCGCTCGACTGGCTGAAAGCGGCGACCGCCCCAATTTCGCCATAGACCCGCCCGACCCCCGCCCGATCGCGCCGCCATGGTGCCGCCGCGATCAGCAGGGGGGCAGAGATGCGCATGATGTTCCACGACCGCCGCCACGGTTTCGACGACATGCTGGCGGCCCGTGCCCCCGGGGCGGCGCTGTCCGCCTTCCGCCGCCTGCCCCCGCCCAGCCTGTTCCCGGTCGCGGACGGGCTCTATGTCCATGTCTCCTTCGCGAACGAGAGCGGCGAGGCCCTGGCCTCCAACGGCCTCGTCGTGGTCGGGCGCCAGGGCGCGCTGCTGGTCGATACCGCCGCGACCCACGAGGATACGGCCCGGCTGATCGACGCCGTCGACCGCCTGACCAGCGGCGCCCCGCTTCAGGTCTATGTCACCGAAGCCCGGGCCGACCGGCTGGGCGGCCTTGCCGCCGTGCACGAGCGCGGCCTGCGCAGCCTCGGCCATGAAACCACGGTCGCCGCCGCCATGTCCGCCGGCCTGCCCCTGCCCCGGGCCGACTGGCAGGGCGAAGCCATGGCCTTCGAGGTGGGCGAGCGCCTGATCGAAGTCTTCCACCCCGGCGCCGCCCAGACCCGGGCCAATACGCTCGTCTATGTCGAGGATGCGGACTGCCTCTACGGCGGCAGCCTGATCCGGCCCTCCGCCGACCTGCGGTGCCCGGCACAGCCGATCGCGCCCCAACCGCTGCAATCGACGATCGATCGTTTCGGCAGTCCCGGGATCGTGGTCCCCGGCCGGGGCGAACCGTCGGACGGCAGCCTGCTCGCGCTCAACCTCGCCGCCCTGTCGGCATAGGCCGCGCGCCGCCGGTTGCCCGGCCCGCCCGCTTCTGGCACAGTGGCGAATGGGAATGGGGTCTCCCTTGTAACCGCGATGATGCTGATGACTCCTGCAACGGCGCGCCGTCCGGCGCGGGCAGGATATTCATGGGCAATACCGTTTTCGCCGGTTACGTCGTCGTCTTCATCGGCTCGGGAATCGGGGGCATGCTCCGGCATTGCATGGGCAGGCTCTCGCTTCAGGTCCTCGGCCCCGGCTTTCCTTATGGCACATTGCTGATCAATATCGCCGGCTCGGCGGCGATGGGGCTGGTCGTCGGCATGTTCGCCCGCTCGCCCCCGCCCGGCCAGTCCCTGCAATTGTTCCTGACCACCGGCATCATCGGCGGCTTCACCACCTTCTCGGCCTTCTCGCTCGACAGCGTGAACCTGTGGGCGCGCGGCCAGGCCGCCGCCGCCATCGCCTATGCCCTGGCGAGCGTGATCGTTTCCTGCGGCGCCCTGTTCGGCATGCTGCTGCTTACCCGCGCCTGGAGTGACTGATATGGCCCCGTCTTCCCAAACCGAATCCGATCCCGCCCTGCGCCGGGCGGTCGCCGCGGTCGCCCTGCTCAATCTCGCCTATTTCGGCGTCGAATTCGCCGTCGCGCTGGCGATCGGATCGGTTTCCCTCTTCGCCGATTCGGTCGACTTCCTGGAAGACACCCTGGTCAACCTGCTGATCCTCGCCGCCCTGGGCTGGAGCGCCGCGAACCGGGCGCGGGCCGGGATGGCCCTGTCGGCCATTCTGCTCGCCCCGGCGGTGGCGACGCTGTGGACGGCCTGGGACAAGTTCAATGCCCCACTCGCCCCCGATCCGCTGCCCCTGTCGCTGGCCGGCGCGGGGGCGCTGGCGGTCAACCTCTTCTGCGCCGCCCTGCTGACACGCTTCCGGCGCCGGGCGGGCAGCCTGACCCGCGCCGCCTTTCTCTCCGCCCGCAACGATGCCCTGGCCAATCTCGCCATCATCGCTGCCGGGCTGGTCACCGCCTTCCTGTGGCCCTCGGCGTGGCCGGACCTGATCGTGGGCCTTGCCATCGCGGCGATGAACGCGGATGCCGCCCATGAAGTCTGGCAGACCGCCCGGGCGGAACATGCGGCCGCGAAACCGTGACCGGGCTCAGCCGGTCCGCCAGCCGGACGACGGCCATCCGGGTCGGAGAGCGAAAGCCGGCGACCGCGACCCCGGGACCGTCCGCAATCCAGATGCCGGGGCCGAAAGCCGTCAGCAAGGCCGCCCTAACGGGCCCGCGCCGGCCGGGGCGGCAGGCCGAAGGGGACGCCCGGGGCGTGCTTGCCGTTCCGGATGGTGAAGCTGGTCTTCACGCTGGCGACATTGGGCGCCGGGGTCAGTTCGCGGGTCAGGAAGCCCTGGAATTCGGCAAGGTCGCGGGCGACGATCTTCAGGATGAAATCGATTTCGCCGTTCAGCATCCAGCATTCGCGGACCAGCGGCATGTTCCGCACCCGTTCCTCGAAGGCGACGAGGTCCGATTCGGCCTGGCTGGCAAGGCCGACCATGGCGAAGACCGTCACTTCGAAGCCCAGCGCCTCGGCATCGACCTCGGCGTGGTAGCCCTTGATATAGCCCGATTCCTCGAGGGCGCGGACACGACGAAGACAGGGCGGCGCCGAAATCCCGACCTTCCGGGCCAGATCGACATTGGTCATGCGGCCATCGGACTGAAGGTGATCGAGAATCTGCACGTCGATATCGTCGAGCTTAACCTTGGTCATGCGCTCCCCCTGTGGCGGCGCATTATCAGGCCCGGCACGGCGTTGAGAAAGAAAATTTCGCCAATCATGGTGCAAATTCGCGGAAACATCGGCGCAGCGCGGGATTACACGCCATAAACGGTCGCCGTCAAGTTCCGGCGCGAAAGCGCTGCGCCGCCTCTTGGCGCGCCATGCCCGCAACGCATAACATGTCGGGGAAGAGAAACCCCATATGGGCGATTCTCTCAACCCATCGTCTTCGCCCGCCGCGACCGCATGGCGCATCCGGGGGGCGGCGCGATCGAGAACCGCGGAGTATATTGGGAATGTCGGAGCGTCGCCACGCCAAGGTGCTGATCATCGGCTCGGGCCCGGCCGGCTGCACGGCGGCGATCTATGCCGCCCGCGCCTGCCTCGACCCGGTCATGGTGCGCGGCCTGACCCCGGGCGGCCAATTGACCATCACCACCGAGGTCGAGAATTACCCGGGCTTCGCCGAAGCAATCCAGGGCCCCTGGCTGATGGAGCAGATGGAGGCCCAGGCCCGCCACGTCGGCACCACCATCATCGACGACATCATCGCCGAGGTCGATTTCGGCCAGCGCCCCTTCACCCTGACCGGCGATTCGGGCACGGTCTATACCGCCGACACGGTGATCATCGCGACCGGCGCCAGCGCCAAATGGCTGGGCCTGGCGTCGGAACAGAAATTCCAGGGCTTCGGCGTTTCCGCCTGCGCCACCTGCGACGGCTTCTTCTATCGCGGCAAGACGGTGGTCGTCGTCGGCGGCGGCAATACCGCGGTCGAGGAAGCGCTCTACCTGACCAATCACGCCGCCAAGGTGACGCTGGTGCACCGGCGCGGCGAGCTGCGCGCGGACAAGACCAACCAGCGCCGCCTGCTCGCCCATCCCAAGGTCTCGGTGGTGTGGAACAGCGCCGTCGAGGAGATCCTGGGCGGCGAGGATCCGCCGGGCGTGACCGGCGTGCGCCTGCGCAACATCCTGACCGGCGAGGTCACGGAACTGCCGACCGACGGTTTCTTCGTCGCCATCGGCCATTCGCCGGCGACCGAGCTTTTCAAGGGCAAGCTGCCGATGGACGACCAGGGCTATCTGCTGACGGCCCCGGACTCGACCGCGACCAGCATCCCCGGCGTCTTCGCCGCGGGCGACGTCAAGGATCACGTCTATCGCCAGGCGGTGACCGCCGCCGGCATGGGCTGCATGGCTGCCCTGGAGGCGGAACGCTTCCTCGGCCAACACGAAGACGAGCGAGCGGCAGCCGCCGAGTGACGGCGGCAGGGCGTGCGCAGCAGGGGGGCGCGCGATGATGGACTGGGACAAGCTGAGGATTTTCCATGCCGTCGCCGAGGCGGGCAGCTTCACCCATGCGGGCGAAGTGCTGAACCTGTCGCAATCGGCGGTCAGCCGGCAGATCAGCGCCCTTGAGGAAAGCCTGAAGGTATCGCTGTTCCACCGCCATGCGCGCGGCCTGATCCTGACCGAACAGGGCGAACTGCTGTTCAGGACCGCCCATGACGTCTTCGCCAAGCTGGCGATGGCGGAAGCCATGCTGGCGGATTCGAAGGACAAGCCGCGGGGCGAATTGCGCGTCACCACCACGGTCAGCTTCGGCATGCTGTGGCTCACCCCCCGGATCAAGGAATTCGTCGACCTCTATCCCGATATCCGGGTCCACCTGATCCTCGACGACGACGAACTCGACCTCGGCATGCGCGAGGCGGATATCGCCATCCGCTTCCGCGCCCCGGTCCAGGCCGATCTGGTGCAGCGCCGGCTGGTGCAGGTGACCAACCACCTCTATGCCGCGCCCAGCTACCTGAAGCGCTTCGGCGCGCCGAAGAATATCGACGATCTCGACAATCACGCCGTGCTCGCCTATGGCGCGGCCGTGCCCCAGCCGCTGGCCGACGTGAACTGGCTGCTGGCGAAATCGCCCGATCCCCAGAAACCGCGGAAGCCCATCTTCACCGTCAACAATATCTATGCCCTGATGCTGGCGGTTGAATCCGGGCTCGGCATCGCCGCCCTGCCCGACTATGTGGCGCGCGGCAATACCAAGCTGACCCAGGTCCTGCCCGACAGCGCGGGCCCGACCTTCGACACTTATTTCGTCTATCCGGAAGAATTGCGCGATACCAAGCGTATCGCCGTGTTCCGCGACTTCATGCTGCGGAAAGTGGCGGAATGGGGGTTCTGACCCCGGAACCATCGCAGTGCAGCATAATGACAATTTTGTCATATTGTTGATTTGGAACCGGATTTTACCGCCAATCCGGTTCCATGCAAAAAATGCAACAGCCGCCGCTCGCATTAGCAATGGTGACTGAGCGGGTGCAGGACTAAATATTCATCTGACGCCGCTGCCTGGCAGCGGCCTTGGATGCAGGACCACTCCCTCCCCCGGTCCTGTATCCGGTCAGGCGGTTTGCCCCCCATTCCCCTGACCACCTTCACGGTCTTTTGACGTGAAGCCTCCCTGTATGACTTGCCGGGCCTTTGGCCCGGCATTTTTTTGCCTTGCGCGGCCGGATCCGGAGGGCCGGCAGTTATTCCCATTTAATGTTTTAGTCCAAAATGGGAATAAACATTGACCCAATTTAGCGGGATTCTTCAGCGTTTCCGCCACCTGCGCTGCCCCGCGGGAATCCCCACATCCGTTAATTACCCATTTTGGATATTAATACCGTCGATTTTGGTCGGTTGCCGGGTCCACTCTCATCACCACACAACAACACCGCGTTGCCGGCTTTTCCGCAGGAGGCGAGACCATCGATGCAGCCCGACTTCAGTGCCGCAATCTCCCTGACGGTGCAGCAGATCGAGCTGATGCGCCGCGAAATCCAGGCCAGCGTGCTGGACACCATGATGACGGTGAACCAGCGCTTTCTCGATCGTCAGTTGAAGCAGGACGATTTCGCCCTGGCCCATGAGATCGCGCGCGTCCTGAAGGATGGTCTCAGCCTGGCCGAGAATGTGGTTTTCCAGTTACGACAGAACGCGGATGCGCCCGCCCCGGCCCGCGCCGCGAAAGAGGAGTGAAGGCGATGCGCCCCACCTATGTCTACGGCGATTCCCATCCCGCCCTGCTGCCCCAGGCGCAGGACCGGCAGATCGGCGAATTGCTGATGGTGCTGCAGCGCCTGTCGGAAACGGCGGATTTCGGCCTCGTCGACCGCGAGGCCAGCCGCCTGGAACTGGGCGTCAGCAGCCTCGAATTCGAAGCCCTGGTGCGGCGCACGCGCCAGCGCGGCTATATCGATACCCAACTCGCCTATGGCCGCCTGAGCCTGACCCTGCGCGGCCGGGAAAAGCTCTCCGCCCTCTATCGCTGAGGGCGGCGCCTACATATAGAGCGCCTCGCCCTCCAGGCCCCGGTACAGGCCGGCGACCTGTTCGCCATAGCCGTTGAACAGCAGGGTCGGGCGGCGTTCCTCGGTGCCGAGCACGCGCTCATGGGCCTGGGACCAGCGGGGATGCGGCACCGCCGGATTGACATTGGCCCAGAAGCCGTATTCGTCCGGCCCCAGTTCCTGCCAGAAGCTGACCGGGCGCTGGTCGGTCAGGGTGATGCGGACGATCGACTTGATCGACTTGAAACCGTATTTCCACGGCAGGGCCAGGCGCAGCGGCGCGCCGAACTGAGGGGCCGCAGGCTTGCCGTAGACCCCGGTGACCAGGAAGGCGAGGTCGTTCGCCGCCTCCTCGATCGTCAGCCCCTCGACATAGGGCCAGGGGTAGAAAGGCTGGCGCTGGGTGCTGGCCACCGCCGGGTCGTTGAAGGTCTCGAAGCGGACATAGCGCGCTGCCGATTGCGGCTCGACCTTGGCCAGCAGCGCCGCCAGGGGAAAGCCGGTCCAGGGCACGGCCATGGACCAGGCTTCGACGCAGCGGTGGCGGTACAGCCGTTCCTCCAGGCTGACCCTGGCCAGAAGCTCGTCGATGGCGAAAGTCGCCGGCTTCGCCACCAGCCCGTCCACCACCACGGCCCAGGGCCGGGTCTGCAACTTGTCGGCATGGGCCCAGACCTGCTTGTGGGTGCCGAATTCATAGAAATTATTATAGGTCGAGGCCCATTGCTCCTCGGTCAGCGGCCGGTCCAGGGTGAAGGCGGGATTCCGCTTCGCCGGATAGAGAGAGGCCGAGGGATCGGGCGCCGCCCCGGTCGAACCGCTGGCCGCACCTTCGGCGCGGGCCGGGCCGTCCGCCGCATCGCAGGCACCAACCGCGAACAGGGTGCCGGCCGCCGCCAGGGTCATCAGCCGGCGCCGGTCGAGAAAGACCGCTTCGGGCGTCGCCTCGCTGTCCCGAAGCTGGTCCCAGGCCTTGCGGATACGGATCAACATGGCGAACTCCCGCGGTCAAACACCTGCCCGGGGATATTCGCCGGGGCCGGCGGCGATGTTACGGCGCCGGCCCCGAAATGACATCAGCCGAGCAACGAGCGCAGCATCCAGGCATGCTTTTCCGACGCCGCGACCCGGGCCACCATCAGGTCGGCGGAGGCGATGTCGTCCAGCTCGCCGAGGTCGGCCTCGGCCTTGCGCAGGTTGCGCACCAGCTGCTCGTTGGCGGCCAGCAGATCGCGGACCATTTCGTCGGCGGTCAGTTCGGTCGCGGTCTCGGCGATCGAGGACGCCTGGGCGAAACCGGCCAGCGATGCCGGCACCTTCACGCCCAGGGCGCGGATCCGTTCGGCGATCTCGTCGATCGAGCCGTGCAATTCCTCGTATTGGCCTTCGAACAGGATGTGAAGCTGCTGGAAGTCCGGGCCGGTGACGTTCCAATGGGCGTTGTGAGTCTTCAGGTAGACGGTGAACGTGTCGGCAAGCGCCGCACTCAGGATCGCCGCCGCCGTCTTGCGGCTGGCCTCGGCAAGGCCGATGTCGATACCGCGTTCGTTGCTGCCCGTCGCCGCCTTGGGCGCGGCAGACTTGGTCGTCTTTGCCATGATCGATGTCTCCTATCGCCTATCCCATATGGCCCCGCGCGGAGCCGTTTTCAAGGGAAAAACTAGAACGATTCAAAACTAGCCCGGCACGCCCGCCGCATGCAGCACCAGCGCCCCCAGGATGGCCCGATGCACCGGCGTTGCAACCCCAAGCTCGGCCCCGAGGCGGACGATGGCACCCGAGAGGTCCTCGACCTCCAGCGGCCGGTGCCGTTCCAGGTCTTCGAGCATCGAGGATTTCATCAGTGCGGGCACGGCGTCGAGCAGCCGCAGGATGGTCGCGGCCATGTCGTCCGGCAGGGCGACACCCCGGGCCCGGCCGACCGCCACCGCCTCCGCCACCGCATCGCCCAGCAGGGCGCGGGCGACCGCATGCTCGCGGATCGGGCCGATCGCGCTCCGCAGCATGGCGGTGACGCCGGAAAAGGCGGCCAGCATGCAGAATTTCCGCCACAGCACGACATCGACATCATCGCCGAGCACGGTGCCGAAGCCGGCGGCCCGCCCGGCATCGGCGAATTCGGCCGCCAGGGGCGAAACCGCGCCGTCGACCGGCGCGAATTCGATCCGCGTGCTCGGCACCGAAACGCGGATCACGCCCGGCGCCGCGATGACCGCGGAAATATAGGCGGCCCCGCCCAGCACGCGCCGCGCGCCCAGATTGCGGGTGAGGAGATGGGGCGCATCGACGCCGTTCTGCAGCGTCAGCACCAGGGTGTCGGGCCCGAGCAGGGGGCCGATCAGGGCCGCTGCGGCCGCGACGTCATACATCTTCACGGCGAAGACGACGATATCGGCGGGACCGATGCTGGCGGGATCGCGGGTGGCATGGACGGCCGGCAGCAGAAAGCTGCCCGCCGCCCCCTCGACCGCGAGGCCGTTCTTCTGCAAGGCCGCCAGATGGGCACCGCGGGCGACGAAGGCGACATCGTGCCCGGCCTGCGCCAGCCGGGCCCCGAAATAGCCGCCGACGCCGCCGGCGCCGATGACGGCGATTTTCATGCGCCGCTCAGAGAAGCGCGGCGCAGGCGCGCTGGATGCGGGTGCAGGCTTCCGTCAGCACCTCTTCCGAGGTCGCATAGGAGATGCGGAAATAGGGCGACAGGCCGAAGGCCGCGCCCTGCACCACCGCCACGCCCTCGGCTTCGAGGAGATAGGCGGCGAAGTCGCCGTCGCTCTCGATCACCTTGCCGTCCGGGGTCTTCTTGCCGATCACGCCCGCGCAGGACGGATAGACGTAGAAGGCGCCCTCCGGGCTCGGGCACTTCAGGCCCTTCGCCTGGTTCAGCATCGAGACGACGAGATCGCGCCGTTCCTTGAAGCGTTCGGCGCGGGGCGCGATGAAGTCCTGGGGACCGTTCAGCGCCTCGACCGCCGCCGCCTGGCTGATCGAGCAGGGGTTGGAGGTCGACTGGCTCTGGATCTTGGCCATGGCCTTGATCAGGGCGGTGTCGCCCGCGGCATAGCCGATGCGCCAGCCGGTCATCGAATAGGCCTTGGAGACGCCGTTCACCGTCAGCGTGCGGGGATAGAGCGCGGGCTCGATCTCCGCCGGGGTGACGAACTCGAAGCCGTCGAAGGTGATGTGCTCGTACATGTCGTCGGTCAGGACCCAGACCTGCGGGTGCTTCACCAGCACCTCGGTCAGGGGCTTCAGGTCGTCATGGGCATAGGCGGCGCCGGTCGGGTTCGAGGGCGAGTTCAGGATGATCCACTTGGTCTTGTCCGTGATCGCCGCTTCGAGCTGTTCCGGCGTCACCTTGAAGCCCGAATCCAGCGTCGTCTCGATGAAGACCGGCGTACCGCCCGCGAGCAGCACGATATCCGGATAGGACACCCAATAGGGCGCCGGGATGATGACCTCGTCCCCCGGGTTCAGGGTGGCCATCATGGCGTTGTAGATGACCTGCTTGCCGCCCGAGGCGACATGGACCTGGTCCGGCGTGTAATCGAGGCCGTTCTCGCGCTTGAACTTGGCGGCGATCGCCTTCTTCAGCGCGGGCGTGCCGTCCGGCGCGGTATATTTGGTGTCGTTGGTCTCGATCGCCCGGATGCCGGCGGCCTTGATGTTGTCCGGCGTCGGGAAGTCCGGCTCGCCGGCGCCGAGGCCGATGACGTCGCGCCCGGCCGCCTTCAGCTCGGCCGCCTTCTGGGTCACCGCGATGGTCGGCGACGGCTTGATGCGCGCGAGGGACGAAGCGATGAAGGCCATGATGACGGTACCGATCGTTGGATGGTGTGAAGCCGGCGAACCCTAGCCCCGCCCCGCCCCGGCATCAAGTGCCGAGGCGACGCAGGCCCCCTGCCCCCCGATTTCCAAGCGGTGATCAGAACTCGAAGGTGGTCGCGAGCCAGAGGCGGCGGCCCTCCTGGTTGTTGTTGTAGAGGTTGTCGTAGGCGATGGCGCCGGCCGTGCTGCTGACATAGGGACGGTATTCGAGGAAATCCTCGTCCAGCAGGTTGTAGATCGTGGCGCTGACCTTCAGCCCGTCCATCACCTGGTAGCTGCCGCCCAGGTGGAACAGGTGATAGGCCTTGTGGTCGCCGAAGGCTTCATAGGCGAAGTTGCGGGTGCCGCTGGTGCGGCGGAAGCGTTCGCTGCGGTATTCGCCGCGCAGCCACAGGCCCAGGCTTTCCGTCGCCTGCCAGTTCACCGTGCCGTTCACCATGTGCTTCGGCGTGCTGTTCAGCGGCCAGCCGGCGTTGGTGCCGCTCTTCTGTTCGGTTTCCGTATAGGTGTAATTGGCGGTGACCGACCAGTCCTCGAGGAAGGAGAAGCGGCCGGCGATCTCGATCCCGCGGGTTTCCGCCTCGTCGACATTCACCGCCTTCGAGAAGGTGGGGGCGGCGGTTTCCCAGCCCGGCCCGATGTCGACGCAGCCGGCCGAAGCCACGACCCGGCAATTGTCAACGGTGACGCTGGACAGCTTGTCCTCGAACTTGTTGTGGAACAGGGTCACATTGGCGTTGAAGTTCGAGAAATTGTCGTAATAGACGCCGATCTCGCTGCTGGTGCTGGTTTCGGGCTTCAGGTTCGGGTTGCCGATCAGGGGGATGCGCCCCTGGCCGCCGAAACCGTTGATGCCGTCGGCGAGATCCTCGAGGTCAGGGGCCTTGAAGCCCTGGCTGACGCCGCCCTTCACGGTCCAATTGTCCAGCGGGTTCCAGACCAGATAGGCGCGCGGGCTGGTGTGGCCGCCGAACTTGTCGTGATCGTCGTGGCGGATGCCGAGGGTGAGGCTCAGCCCTTCGAACAGGCGCCACTCGTCCTCGGCGAAGACCGAGCGGATTTCATGGGTGAAGGGTGCCAGCACCACGCCGTCGATCATCTTGGCGTCCCAATACTGGCCGCCCAGGGTCAGGTAATGGTTGCCCAGCTCGAACAGGAACTTGCCGTCGGCGATCGTATTGTCGCCCCTCAGTTCGCGCGGGCCGCCGGGGGTGATGCCGGGGGTGGTCATGCGCGAGGGGATCAGGCGGCCGATCGTCTCGGTCTCGTTGCGGGTGAGGCTGAGCTCCAGCCGGCCGAACGAGAAGCTGCCGTGGTAGAAGGCCGAGAACTGGTCCCTTTCGTAGCGCTGTTCCTCGGTATAGCCGCCGGCAGCGCCCAGCGTGCCGAGCTGGCCCTGGCTGTTGTCGTAGCGCTGGCGGTTGACCTCGTATTCCATGCCGATGTCGTGGCCCTCCATCGGCGTGAACAGGATGCGGCCGCCGAGATTGTAGATATCGGATTCGACCGGGTTGCGCCCCATGCTGGGAATGACCGTGGCGCCATTCGCCTGGACATAGGAAATATCGGAGGCGTCGCGCTCGAAATAGCGCCCGCGCAGGGTCAGGCCCAGCTTGCCGTCGATCAGGGGGCCGGTGAGATAGGCTTCGGTCGCCCGGCTGCCGCCGAACTGGCTGTGTTCCTGAAGCGTGGTTTCCGCCGACAGCGAACCGCCCCACGTCTGGCCGGTCTTCTTCGTGATGATGTTGATGACGCCGCCCATGGCGTCGGAGCCATAGAGCGTGGACATCGGGCCGCGGATGATCTCGATCCGCTCGATCGAGGTGACCGGCGGCAGGAAGCTGCTCCTGGTCTCGCCGAAGCCGTTGGGGGTCACGTCGCCCGCCGCATTCTGGCGGCGGCCGTCGACCAGGATCAGCGTATAGGCGCTGCCCATGCCGCGGATGCTGATGTTCAGGCCGCCGGTCTTGCCCGCGCTGTCGCCGACGTCGACCCCCTCGACCTCTGCCAGCGCGTCGGCCAGGCTGGAAATCCGCTTGCTCTGCAATTCCTCGGCGGAAATCACCGTGATGCTGGCGGGGGCCTCGGTCAGCTTCTGCTCGAAGCCGGACGCGGAAACCACCACCGTGGGCAATTCCTCGGCCGTCACCTCCTCGGCCCGGACCCCCGGCGCCGCAACCATGAGCACAAGCCCGACCGCCGTCGCGCAACCGCGCGCTTCCTTCACCGCCTTCATCGTGAACCCCCTGCACTACGGAAAATACAATCCCGCGTGCAGGTCCCTGCCGATGCTGGCCCCCGGCACGCGAGTGCCCGGACGCTCGGCGATATTGATAGTCATTATCAATATCGAATATTTCCCGATCAGCGGGGATTGAACATCCCCCGGCGAACGTATCGCGCGGGCCGGCAATGCATCGCCCGGCGAAAGCCATGCGCGACAGACAGGCCGGCTGCCGCCTCGGTTATGGCATTGCGGGCGCCGCCGCCCTATAAGGAACATATGGCGAATATGACCGATGGCCCGAGCGTGGCCGAGATCGCGGCCTGGGTGCCGCACCGTCCCGACCGGCCCGAGAAATCGGAAGGCGGCCGGCGCTTCCGCCTCGTCTCGGATTACCAGCCCGCGGGCGACCAGCCGGCCGCGATCGCGGAATTGCTCGAAGGGGTCAACAACGACGAGCACAATCAGGTGCTGCTCGGCGTCACCGGCTCGGGCAAGACCTTCACCATCGCCCATCTGATCGAACGGACCCAGCGCCCGACCCTGATTCTGGCCCAGAACAAGACGCTGGCGGCACAATTATACGGCGAGATGAAATCCTTCTTCCCCGACAATGCGGTGGAATATTTCGTCTCCTATTACGATTACTACACGCCCGAGGCCTATGTCCCGCGGACGGACACCTATATCGAGAAGGAAGCCTCGATCAACGCGCAGATCGACCGGATGCGCCACTCGGCCACCCGCGCCCTGCTGGAACGCGACGACGTCATCATCGTCGCCTCCGTGTCCTGCATCTACGGCATCGGCTCGGTCGAGACCTATTCGGCCATGACCCTCAGCCTGAAGGCCGGCGAGACGGTGGACCGGGCGGAACTGCTGCGCCAATTGGTCGGGCTGCAATACCGGCGGAACGACGCCGCCTTCCAGCGCGGCACCTTCCGGGTGCGCGGCGACAGTATCGAGGTCTTCCCCGCCCACTACGAGGACCGGGCCTGGCGCATCTCCCTGTTCGGCGACGAGATCGACGGCATCGCCGAATTCGATCCCCTGACCGGCGAGAAGACGGCCCCCCTCGACTTCGTCAAGGTCTATGCCAACAGCCACTATGTGACCCCCCGCCCGACCCTGCACCAGGCCGTCAAGCAGATCCGGGTCGAGATGCAGCACAGGCTTGAGCAATTGCGCGGCGACGGCAGGCTCCTCGAGGCCGAGCGCCTGGAGCAGCGCTGCACCTTCGACATCGAGATGCTGGAGGCGACGGGCGCCTGCGCCGGCATCGAGAATTATTCCCGCTACCTCACCGGGCGCCGCCCGGGCGAGCCGCCGCCGACCCTGTTCGAATATCTGCCCGACAATGCCCTGGTCGTCGTCGACGAGAGCCATGTCACCGTCGGCCAGCTGGGCGGCATGGAGCGGGGCGACAACAAGCGGAAATCGACCCTGGCCGAATACGGCTTCCGCCTGCCGTCGTGCATCGACAACCGGCCGCTGAAATTCTCGGAATGGAACGCCATGCGACCGCAGACGATCTTCGTCTCGGCGACGCCGGGCAAGTGGGAACTGGAACAGACCGGCGGCGTCTTCACCGAGCAGGTGATCCGGCCGACCGGCCTGATCGACCCCGAATGTTACATCCGCCCGGTGGCCAAGCAGGTCGACGACCTGATCGCCGAATGCCGCGCCGTCACCGCCAAGGGCAACCGCGTGCTGGTCACCACCCTGACCAAGCGCATGGCCGAGGACCTGACCGAATACCTGCACGAAGCGGGCCTCAAGGTCCGCTACATGCATTCCGACATCGAGACCCTGGAACGGATCGAGATCCTGCGCGACCTCCGGCTCGGCACTTTCGACATCCTGGTCGGCATCAACCTGCTGCGCGAGGGCCTGGACATCCCCGAATGCGCCCTGGTCGCCATCCTGGACGCCGACAAGGAAGGCTTCCTGCGCTCCGAGACCTCACTGGTCCAGACCATCGGGCGGGCCGCGCGCAATGTCGACGGCCGCGCCATCCTCTATGCCGACAAGATCACCGACAGCATGCGCCGCGCCCTCGAAGAGACCGAGCGGCGCCGGGCGAAGCAAAGGGCATATAACGAAGCCCATGGCATCACGCCGGAATCGGTGCGGAAGTCGATCGGCGACATTCTCGAATCGGTCTACGAGACCGACAGCCTGAAGGTCGACCTGGCGGATACGGGGCATATGGTCGGCAACAACCTGAAGACCCATCTGGCCGATCTCGACAAGCGCATGCGCGCCGCCGCCGCCGACCTCGAATTCGAGGAAGCGGCAAGGCTGCGCGACGAGATCCGCCGCCTCGAAGCCTCGGAGCTTGAAATCGCCCAAAATCCGACAGCCCATCCGGCCGCCCGGCCCGGCGGCCCGGCGCGCGGCCGCTCCAGCGGCGGCCGCCCCGGCGTCCGCACCCCGAAAAAGAAGCCGAGCCGCCGCTGAGCGGTCGCTCCCCTCCCCCATGATCCCAGTCGCAAGGCCTCTCGTTCCATGACCAAGAGTTTCGTCACCCCCGTCGGCTTCGCCGACGCCCGCCAGGGTCTTGCCCATCTCTTCGTGCGCGGCCTGACCGTCGAGGCCCAGATCGGCGTCTGGGCCCATGAGAAGGGCCGGCGCCAGATCGTCCGCCTCGACCTCGATCTCGCGGTGGACGACCCGCGTTCCGCCGGCGACGATCACGCCAAGGTCGTGTGCTACGAATGGGCATCGAACGAGGTGCGGGCGGTGATCGCCTCGGGTCACTTCAACCTGGTGGAACGGCTGGCGGAAGAGACCGCGGAGCGTCTCCTCCGTAACCCGCAGATACACGCCGTTCGCATCCGCGTCGAAAAGCCCGGCGCCATTCGCGGGGCCGAGGCCGCGGGCATCGAAATCGTCCGCCTGAACACCAGGACGCCGGAGGTTCTGCCCTGAAACTGCCACAAATGGCGGCAGGCAAGGGCCGGTTGCGCGAATTTGTACACAGGCGCGGCTAGCAACCCAGGCCACCTGCCGTCAAGCAGAAAAATCGTTAATAGACTCCGCCGATTCGCCGCTTCCGAGGTTAAGTCATTGATTTCATTGACACGACCCTACCCTGCTCAAATATTGAGCAAGGACGCTCAAGGCCAGGGAAGCTGCGGGGGTACGGCATTGACTCGGGAGTTGCCAACAGGGTTTTCCACAGGAATCGTGGAAAGTGTCAGGACGATGTCGAAGCCATGTCAGTTTCCTCTGCCGCTTTATGCGCCAGCCCAGGGAATCCGCGGCTTTCGAGACTGTCACAATAGCTGCCTTGCGCTGCAACGGATCTCATTTCGCCATTGCAGCATGAATGCTGTGCATGTCCCGCATGGCGCGGGTGTCGAATCGAACCGCACCGGGTCTAACCGATGATCACCGCCGAATCCGATTCCCCGATTGGGGACGAGGAGCCCTTCCCGCCCGAGACGCCGCCCGCGGGCGACGCCGACCGCCGGGGCCGGCTGCTGATCCGCGGCCACCTGCCGACCCTGGGCCACGGCCCCGGCGTCTACCGCATGCTGGACGCGCGCGGCGACCTGCTCTATGTCGGCAAGGCGCGTAACTTAAAGCGTCGCGTGGCGCAATATGCGAACGGCGCCCATCCCTCGAACCGCATCGCCCGCATGGTCGCCGAGACGGCGGCGCTCGAAGTCGTCGTAACCCATACCGAGGCGGAAGCCCTCCTCCTCGAAGCCAATATGATCAAGCGGCTCAAGCCGCGTTACAACGTGCTGCTGCGGGACGACAAGTCGTTCCCCTATATCGTCATCGCCAAGGGCGGCGAATGGGCGCGGCTGGGCAAGCACCGCGGCGCCCGCAACGAGAAGGGCAGCTATTTCGGCCCCTTCGCCTCGGCCGGCGCGGTCACCCGCACGCTGAACGACCTGCAGCGGGTGTTCCAGCTCCGCTCCTGCGCCGATTCGATGTTCAACAGCCGCAGCCGGCCCTGCCTGCTCTATCAGATCAAGCGCTGCGCCGGGCCCTGCGTCGGCCTGATCGAGCGGGCGGACTACGACCGCCTGGTCGAACAGGCGGAGGAATTCCTCAGCGGCCGCAGCCAGGCGATCCAGCGCGAATTGTCGGCCCGCATGTCGGAAGCGGCGGAAGCGCTGGACTACGAACGCGCGGCGATCTTCCGCGACCGCATCCGCGCCCTGACCGCGATCCAGGCCCATCAGGACATCAATACCGACGCGGTGACCGAGGCCGACATCGTCGCCCTGCATATCGAGGGCGGGCAGGCCTGCGTGCAGGTCTTCTTCTTCCGCGCCGGGCAGAACTGGGGCAACCGCGCCTATTTCCCGCGCATCGACAAGTCGGACGAGGCCCCCGCCATCCGCGCCGCCTTCATCGCGCAATTCTACGACGAGCGCCCGGCCCCCCGCCTGGTCCTGGTCGACGGGCCGGTCGACGACCACGCCCTGCTGACCGAAGCCCTGTCCGCCGCCGCCGAGCGCCGGATCGAGATCGCGGAACCGAAGCGCGGCACCAAGCTCGACCTCGTCGAACATGCGAGAACCAACGCCCGCGAGGCCCTGGGCCGCCGGCTGGCGGAAACCTCGTCGCAGGGCAAGCTGCTGGCCGCGGTGGCCGAGACCTTCGATCTCGACGCCACGCCGGCGCGGATCGAGGTCTACGACAACAGCCATGTCCAGGGCACCAATGCGGTCGGCGGCATGATCGTGGCCGGCCCCGAAGGGTTCCACAAGAACGCCTACCGCAAGTTCAACATCAAGGGCGAGGACCTGACCCCCGGCGACGATTTCGGCATGATGCGCGAAGTCCTGACCCGGCGCTTCAAGCGCCTGATCGCCGAGAACCCGGAGCGGGACGAGCACGGCGCCGCCTGGCCCGACCTCGTGCTGATCGACGGCGGCGCCGGGCAGCTGAACGCCGCCCTCGCCGTCCTCACGGATCTCGGGATCGAGGATGTCGCCATGGTCGGCATCGCCAAGGGGCCCGACAGGAATACCGGGCGCGAGCGCTTCTTCATGCCCGGGCGGGCCGAATTCTCGCTCGAGCCGCGTTCGCCCGTGCTCTATTTCCTGCAACGGCTGCGCGACGAGGCCCATCGCTTCGCCATCGGCACCCACCGGGCGAAGCGGGGCAAGGAGGCGGTGCGTTCGGTCCTCGACGAGATCGCCGGCATCGGCCCCAGCCGGAAGAAGGCGCTGCTGCATCATTTCGGCTCGGCCAAGGCGGCGGCGAGCGCGGGACTGGCCGATCTCGAAAAAGTACCGGGGATCTCGAAAACCGTCGCAAAGCTCGTTTATGATCATTTTCATGAAAAAGGCTGACGCGGCTCTCCCATGATCACCAATCTTCCCAACCTGCTGACCCTGTTCCGGATCGTGGTCATTCCGCTGATGGTCGCGGCGTTCTTCCTCGATTTCCCCGTGGCCAACTGGCTCAGCTTCGGCCTCTATGCCGCCGCCTGCGTCACCGATTATTTCGACGGCTGGCTGGCGCGGGCGTGGAATCAGGTCTCGCCGCTCGGCCGCTTCCTCGATCCCATCGCCGACAAGCTGCTGATCGCCGCCGCCCTCCTGATGCTGGTGGCGCGCGACCATATCACCGGCGTCGCCATCATCGCCGCCGTCATCATCATGTGCCGCGAGATGCTGGTCTCGGGCCTGCGCGAATTCCTGGCGGAACTGCGCGTCGGCGTGCCGGTCTCGAAACTCGCCAAATGGAAGACCACGGTGCAGATGCTGGCGCTCGGCTTCCTGATGGTGGGCAAGGCCTCCCCCGCCGCCATCCCGAGCGAGGATATCGGCCTCTGGGGCCTGTGGATCGCCGCCCTGCTGACCGTGATCACCGGCTTCGACTATCTCCGCGCCGGCCTGAAGCATATGACCGGAAAGACCGCCTGAGATGCAGATCCTCTATTTCGCCTGGGTGCGCGAACAGGTCGGCACCGCCGCCGAGGACCTGGACCTGGATCCGCCGGGGGCCGCCACGGTGGGTGCGCTGATCGACCTGCTCCGCGCGCGGAGCCCGCGCCATGCCCAGGCCCTGGCCGACCGCGGGCGCCTGCGCATCGCCGTCAACCAGGATTTCGCCACCGACGAGACGCCGGTCCGCCCGGGCGACGAAATCGCCATCTTCCCGCCCGTCACCGGCGGCTGAGGGAGTTTTCCCTCAGCTCAGCTCAGCAGGTCCCGCAGCCGGAACCACATCATCGCCGCCATCAGCAGCGGCGTGCGCAGCAGCCTGCCGCCCGGGAAGGGCGCATGGGGCAGGCGGGCGAAGACGTCGAAGCGGCCGGCGTCGCCCGCCACCGCCTCGGCCAGCAGGCGGCCGGCCAGATTGGTCAGGGCGATGCCATGGCCGGAGAAGCCCTGGGCATACCAGAGATTGTCGCCGATGCGGCCGAAGTCCGGCAGGCGGTTGACCGTGATATCGACCAAGCCGCCCCAGAAGTAATCGACCTTCACGCCCTTCAGTTCGGGGAAGGTGCGCGCCATCTTGGCCCGCATCACCATGGCCTCGTGCGGGCCGGTCCGCCCGGAATAGGAGGCGCCGCCGCCGAACAGCATCCGGTGGTCGGCGGAGCGGCGGAAATAGTCGAGGACGAAATTGCTGTCCGAGACGCAAGGATTGCTGGGCATCAGGCGCGCCGCCGTGTCCGCCCCCAGGGGCTCGGTCGCGATGATGAAGGTGGCGACCGGCATGATGGTGCGGGCAAGGCGCGGCCGCAGGCGCCCGACATAGGCATTGACCGCCAGGACGACATGGCCGCAGTCGACGATGCCGTCGGCGGTGCGGACCTGCGGGCGGGTGCCCTCGCGGATCTCGATCACGCGGGATTGCTCGTGCAGGGCGACGCCCGCCGCGGCCTCGGCGAGGCCGAGGGCGTAGTTCAGCGGGTGCAGGTGGCCGCAGCCCTCGTCCAGCACGCCGCCGTGAAAGCGGTCGGAGACGACATGGCCGGCCAGCGCCGCGCGGTCGAGCACGGTCATCTGCCGATAGCCGTATTTCGCCGCCATCATCGCCGCATCCTCGGCCATGGCGGCGAAATGGGAGGGCTTGGTGGCGGCATGGACGAAGCCGGGCTGCCAGTCGCAGGCGATGCCGTGGCGGGCGATGCGCTGGCGGACGATCTCCGTCGCCTCGACCGTCATGTCCCAGAGGGCGCGGGCCGCGGTCTCGCCCGCCAGGCGCTCGATCGCGGCGACGCCGGGGTTGAGGCCGTTCAGCATCTGGCCGCCGTTCCGGCCGGAGGCGCCGAAGCCGATCCGCTCCGCCTCGAGCAGGGTCACGCGGAAGCCCCGCTCGGCCAGTTCGAGCGCCGCCGCAAGCCCGGTGAAGCCGCCGCCGATCACGCAGACGTCGGTCGTGACCTGGCCGGCCAGGGCCGGGCGCCGGGGCGCCGGGTTTCGGCTGGCCACGTAATAGGAGGGTTCGTATCCTGTCATGGCGCCAAGCTCGCCGGGGCATCCCGTCCCGTCAAGCCCGCGCGGGTGGAGAGCAGCCATGTCGGCACTGGACTGGGGTTTTCGGATCGACGACGCGTTTCACGCGCAATTCCTGATCGACGACGAGGAGCCGCGCCCGGGGGTCGAATTCGTCGTCGGCCTGAGCCGCGGCGCGCTGGACCTGAACGTCCTGGTGCGCTGCATGTTCGCCGACGACGTCAGCCCGGCGACCCTGGCCGACCACCGCTATCAGGCGCAGACGGCGATCGGTTTCCTGGCCGATCAGCTTGTCGAGGGCTGGTCCCCCGAAGGTGGGGAGGAATTCACGATAGTCATCGCCGATCCGGCGGATTCGCATTGACCCCCCGCCCCCGCGCGCATTGACTTGAGGGGGCGGAACATCGTGCAATCGGGGCAGAGGCCGACGCCCCGAGGAAAGAAAGACCGACTTGACCGAGCACACAACGGTTCGCTTCCCGTACTTCTTCGTCACCGTGCCCGCGCCCTGCCCCTACCTGCCGGGCCGCATGGAGAGGAAGGTGTTCACGCGCCTCAACGGCGACGATCCGGTCGGTCTCAACGATGCCCTCACCCATGCCGGCTTCCGGCGCAGCCAGGGCATCGCCTATAAGCCCGCCTGCGACGGCTGCCAGGCCTGCGTCTCGGTCCGGGTGCCGGTGGCGGCCTTCCGCTTCTCGCGCAATGCCCGGCGCATCATGGCCCGGAACGATGATCTGGTGATGACCGAGTCGCCGGCTTTGGCGACGGAAGAACAATTCGCCCTGCTGCGCCATTATCTCGAGGCGCGCCACCCCGGCGGCGGCATGGTGGAGATGGACGCCCTCGACTATGCCGCCATGATCGAGGACAGCCCGATCCAGACCCATGTCGCCGAATACCGGATGCCGGGCGGGCGGCTGGTCTCGGCCTGCCTGATCGACCGGCTGGCCGACGGCCTGTCCCTGGTCTATTCCTTCTTCGATCCCGACGACGAGACCCGTTCGCTGGGCACCAATCTGGTGCTCCGCCAGATCGAGCGGGCGGCGCAGCTCGGCCTGCCCTATGTCTACCTCGGTTATTGGATCGAGGGTTGCCGCAAGATGGTCTATAAGGCGCGCTATCAACCGCTGGAGGGCCTGGGGCCCGAAGGCTGGAAACCCTTGGCCATCAAGACGACGGACAGCGCGCTCTGATGCTTTCTTGCCTTATCGGCCCGGCCCTGCGCCGGCAGGCCGCCTTGCCATGACCGGGGGACCGGACACGGATCGGCGCCGCTTCCTGGCCGGCGCCGTGCTGGGCGGGACCGCGGTCGCGGCCGGCGCCCCCCTGGCCGCGGCCAGGGCGCAGACGCCGCCGACGCCGGGGCTGAAGCCGTCCCCGCCGCTCCCGTCCGACACGGCACAGGCCGCCCTGCCGGCCGCCCCGGCCGTCCTGCCCGAACGCATCGAATGGCGCATGGCCACCGCCTGGCCCAAGGGCCTGGCCGGCGCCGGCAAGGCGGCGGAACGCCTGGCCCAGCGCATCACCGACATGTCGGGCGGGCGCCTGACGGTGAAGGTCCACGGCGCCGGCGAACTGGCCCCGGCCCTGGACGGTTTCGCCGCCGTCGCCGACGGCCGCGCCGACATGGCCCATGATCTTGCCGCCTATCACATGGCCCGGCACCGCCAGGCCGCCTTCTTCACCGCCGTGCCCTTCGGCCTGACGGCGAACGAGCACGCGGCCTGGGTGCTCTACGGCGGCGGCCAGGGGCTTTGGGACGAGATCTATGCCCCCTTCGGGGTGAAGGCGTTCCTGGCCGGGACCTCGGGCACCCAGATGCTCGGCTGGTTCCGCAAGGAGATCCGCTCCGGCGAGGATCTGCGCGGCCTGAAGATGCGCAGTTCCGGCCTCGGCGCGGAGGTTCTCGCCCGCCTCGGCGTCGCCACCGCCAGCCTGCCGGCGGGGGAAATCCTCCAGGCCCTGCAAAGCCGCAGCCTGGACGCGGCCGATTGGGCCGGGCCTTACAGCGACCTCGCCCTCGGCCTGAACCAGCAGGCGGACTATTACTACGGCCCCAGTTTCCACGATCCCGCGGGCGCCCTCGAACTCCTGGTCTCGAAGGAGAAATTCGAGGCCCTGCCGGCCGACCTGAAGGCGGTGGTCGCCGCCGCCGCCCAGGCCGCCTGCGACGATCTCTGGGCCGAATGCGCGCTGCGGAACGGCGAGGCGCTGGCCACCCTGATCGCCAAGGGCACCAAGGTCGCCCGGGTCTCGAACGAGGTGATGATCGCGCTCGGCAATGCCTCCGGCGAACTCCTGGCCGAGGAGCGGGAGAAGGCGGACGCCACCGGCCGGAAGATCTTCGAATCCTACCTGAAGGCGCGCAACACCCTGACCGCCTATACCAGGATCGGCGAACAGGCCGTCGCCAATGCCCGCGCCCTGGCCTTCAAATACATCGAGTGACGGCGATCACACCTAAATCGGCGACAAGGTGCTTGACCGCGGCGCGCGGCCGCGTTCCCTTGTCATCATGCTGAGGGGTAGATCTGTCATCGCGCTGGCGGCCTTGTGTGCCGTCGCGGCCTGTGCCGAGTTGGGCGAGACTCCGGCGCCGTCGTATCATGCTGCGCCCGCCTCTGCCGCACCCGCCGTGCCGCCGGTGATGCCGAGCCGACGCCCGGTGCCGAAAGCCGTCGCCCCGGTTACCGAGCCGGCCGCGCTGGCCCCGGCGGTGCCGCCGCCCGCCGTCATCGGCACCGCGGAGGTCGTCGCCCCGGTGGCGCCGGCCTCGCCCGCCCCGGCCGAGATCGCGGTGGGCAGCCCGCCGCCGGCGGCCACCGCCGCCACCGTAGATACGGGCGCGACCCTGGCGAGGCCGCCGGACAAGGCGCTGCGCCTCGCGCTGCGCGCCCCCAGCCGCCTGCCGAGCCAAGGCAGCGGCACCCTAGCCCTGCCGATCGAGGCCCGCCTCAGCAACATCAGCGCGGCCATCGCCCGCCTCAGCGCGCCCACGCCCTGCGATGTCGCGACCTGGCAGATCCTCGATCCCCGGGGCAGCGTGATCCTGGCCAAGGAAGCCGACCTCTGCGCCCAAGTGGTGGCGGAATCGACCCTGAAGCCGGGCGAGACCCTGATCAGCCGCGACCGCATCGACATTCCGGGCGCCCTGCTCGCCAGCGGGCGCTATCGCCTGCGCTATGCCTTCTGGGGCGCGGTGGCCGAGGCCGACATCACCATCCAATAGGCGTCGTCACGCCACCTGCCGGAAATAGCGGCTGGGCGGCTCGCCCAATTGCCGCCGGAACATGGTGGTGAAGGCGGCGACGCTGTCATAGCCGAGATCCATGGCGACGGTGGTCACCGCCTCCCCCTCGCCGAGGCGCGGCAGGGCGGCGAAGATGCAGGCGCGCTGGCGCCATTGCGCGAAACTGAGGCCGGTCGCTCGCCGGAAGGCGCGGGTGAAGCTGCGCCGGCTCATGTTCAGGCGGTGGCACCAGCCGTCGATCGTGGCATGGGGATCCGGCGCCTGGGCGAAATCGTGGCAGGCCTGATAGAGCGGCCCGCCCGCCGGCATGGGCAGGCTGTAGGGCAGCGGCGGCAATTCGCGCAATTCGTGCAGCAGCAGGTTCATGATCAGCGCCGCCCGCCCCTCGGCGTCATATTCGACCGGGAGGTCCACCGCCTCCAGGATCAGGGCGCGCATCAGGGGCGTGATCCGCACCACCCGGCACTCCTCCAGCAGGCCGTCGATCGCGTCCGGCTCGATGAACAGGCTGCGGGTGCCGAGCGGCATGCCGGTCGAGCGCATGGAATGGGTCACCCAGGGCGGGATCCAGACCGCGCGGTCCGGCGGCACCAGCCAGGTGCCCGCCTCGGTGCCGACCAGCATCACGCCCGAGGTGGCATAGAGCAGCTGCGCCCGCCGGTGCCGGTGCGGCGCCTTCTCGTAGCCGGCAGGATAATCGTTGCCGACCGCCAGCACCGCCCGGGGCACGGCTTCATATTCTGCAACGCTGACATTCCGGACCATGGCCCACTCGCGAAATTGATCGACCCGCCTGCGATGGTAGGTCACGCGCCAGACAATAGTATCGCTGACTGGAGAGCACGGCCACAGCAACGGCCGGGAGAACGACATGAGCGACACGACCCTGAATCCGGCCGGGCGCGAGCCGTCGGCAGCGGGCGCCACCTTGATGGTGCTGCTGGCGATCAGCTTCTGCCATATGGTGAACGACCTGCTGCAATCGCTGCTGCCGGCGATCTATCCCATGCTGAAGGATAATTTCGCCCTGACCTTCAGCCAGATCGGCCTCGTCACCTTCACTTACCAGATGACCGGCTCGATCCTTCAGCCGGTGGTCGGCATCGTCACCGACAAATATCCGAAGCCCTATTCGCTGGTGGTCGGCATGGGCCTGACCATGGGCGGCCTCGTGCTGATCTCCCAGGCCTGGAGCTATAGCGCCGTGCTGGCGGGCGCCGCCCTGCTCGGCACCGGCTCGTCGATCTTCCACCCCGAAGCCTCGCGCATCGCCCGTCTCTCCTCGGGCGGCCGGCACGGCTTCGCCCAGTCCCTGTTCCAGGTCGGCGGCAATGCCGGTTCCGCGATCGGCCCCCTGCTGGCCGCCTTCGTCATCCTGCCGAACGGGCAGAGCGCGGTCGCCTGGTTCGCCGGCGTCGCCCTGGTGGGGATGAGCGTGCTGTGGCAGATCGGCACCTGGTACGGCCCGCGCCGCGCCCTGGGGGGCAAGCCGAAGCGCGCCTCGGTCGACGGCGTCACCCTTGGCCGCGGCCAGGTCGCGGGTGCCATGGCCGTGCTGATCGTGCTCATGTTCTCGAAGTTCATCTATATGTCGAGCTTCCAGAGCTATTACACCTTCTTCCTGATCCACCGTTTCGGCCTCGGCATCGAGGAGGCGCAGCTCCGCCTCTTCGTCTTCCTCGGCGCGGTCGCGGTCGGCACCATCGCGGGCGGCCCGATCGGCGACCGCATCGGCCGGAAATACGTCATCTGGGGCTCGATCCTGGGGGTGCTGCCCTTCACCCTGGCCCTGCCCTACGCCAGCCTGTTCTGGACCGGCGTGCTGTCGGTGATCGTCGGCCTGGTGCTGTCGTCCGCCTTCTCGGCCATCGTCGTCTATGGCCAGGAATTGATGCCGGGGCGGGTGGGCATGGTGGCCGGGCTGTTCTTCGGCTTCGCCTTCGGCCTCGGCGGCCTCGGCGCCGCCGTGCTCGGCCGGATCGCGGATGCGACCAGTATCGAATATGTCTATACGCTCTGTTCCTACCTGCCGGCCCTCGGGATCCTGACGGTCTTCCTGCCGACCCTGAAGGAAAGGCGCTGAGCGGCGGTCAGGGAGCGGCGGTCAGGGAAACGTGGTGGTGATGGTCATCGAGCGCTTCAGGGTCTTGGTGACCGGCGTCTTCTCGATGATCTCGGCCAGCCGGGCGCGCTGGTCGGCGTCGAGGGGCGCGCCCAGGGACACCTGGCGCCGGATCGTCTCCACCCCCGCCTCGTCGCGGGCGAAGGTGGCGACGACCTCGATCCGGCCGAGCTCCCAGCCCTTCCGCGCCGCATAGAGGCGCAGCGTCGCCGACGAACAGGCGCCGAGCGACGCCAGCAGCAATTCATAGGGCGCGGGCGCCCGGTCGGTGCCGCCGTTGCCCTGCGGCTCGTCGGCGGTCAGGTGGTGCTGGCGGCAGGTGATGTCCTGGAACACGCCTTCGGTGCTGACGGTCGTTGCCTTGGCCATGATCCCCCCTCAGGCCGCCCATTGGCCGGCGGCAATGGCGATGAAGATAACGAAGCCGAGCCGGCTGTTCGACTTGAAGCGGGCCAGGCATTCGGGGCTGTCATCGAAATCGGTCGTCGCCGCCTGCCACCCGAGATGCAGCGCCGCCGCCCCGAGCCCGAGCCAGAACGGCCAGCCCAGCCCGGCCAGCGCCCCTGCGGCGCCGGTCAGCGCGACCATGCCGCCATAGACCAGCCACAGGAACGGCCGGGTCCGGTCGCCGAGGCGCAACGCCGTCGACTTCACGCCGACGACGGCATCGTCCTCCTTGTCCTGATGGGCATAGATCGTGTCGTAGCCGAGCGTCCACAGGATGCCGGCGAGATAGAGCAGCACCGCCGGCCAGCCGAGATCGCCCCTGACCGCCGACCAGCCGACCAGCGCCCCCCAGTTGAAGGCGATGCCAAGCACGGCCTGCGGCCAATGGGTGATCCGCTTCATGAAGGGATAAACCGCGACCGGCAGCAGCGAGGCGATGCCGAGCCAGACCGTGAACATGTTCAGCGACAACAGCACCAGCAGCCCCGCCAGCGCCTGCGCCGCGAGAAAGGCGAAGGCCGCCCTCACCCCGATGGCGCCGGAGGGCAGCGGCCGGCCCCGGGTGCGCGCGACCCGGGCGTCGATATCCCGGTCGGCGATGTCGTTCAAGGTGCAGCCGGCGCCGCGCATCACCGCCGCCCCGACGAAGAACAGCAGCAGCAGGCGCCAGTCCGGCAGCGCGCCCGCCGGCGCGGCCAGGGCCGCCGACCACCAGCACGGCAGCATCAGGAGCCAGATGCCGATCGGCCGGTCGGCCCGGGCAAGGCGGAGGTAGGGCCGGAGCACCGCCGGCATATGATCGACCCAGGTGACCGGGGCGGCGTCAGCGGGCCGGGCTTCGCCCTGGGGCGTGGGCTGGGCTTCGCCCTGGGGAAACGGCGTGGTGGGCATGTTCATTCCCCTGTGCTAACCGGAAAGCCGCATCGTCTCAAGGAGCAGAAAGCCGAAATGTCCGAGCGCCCGCGCCATCGCCTGTTCGTCGACGCCGATCTCGCCCCCGGCATCGCCGTCGCCCTCGACGACGGGCAGGCGCATTATCTGACCCATGTGCTGCGTCTTGGTGACGGCGACAAGGTGGCCGTCTTCAACGGCCGCGACGGCGAATGGTGCGCCGGCCTCGCCCGCCAGGGCAAGAAGGGCGCGGCGCTGATCCCCGCCGAGTCCCTGGCGCCCCAGCCGGTCGAGGCCGACACGAGCCTGGTCTTCGCGCCGATCCGCGGCGCCAAGGTCGAATTCGTCGCCGAAAAGGCGACCGAACTCGGCGCCACCCGCCTGATCCCCGCCGTCACCCGGCGCACCGTGATCGACCGCGCCAATGCCCAGCGCATGCGCGCCAATGCGGTCGAGGCCGCCGAGCAATGCGGCCGCCTCGCCGTGCCCGCGATCGAGGACATCCGCAAGCTGGACCAGATCTTGGGCGCCTGGAACCCGGCGGTGCCCCTGTTCTTCTGCGACGAGGCGGGCGATGCCCCTCACCTGCTCGATGCCGCCCGGGATATCGGCGCGGGGCCGGCGGCCCTGCTGATCGGGCCCGAGGGCGGCTTCGATCCGGTCGAGCGGGTGCTGCTGCGGCGCCTGCCCTTCGTCCGCCCGTCCGGCCTCGGCCCCCGCATCCTGCGCGCCGAAACCGCGGCGATCGCCGGCCTTGCCCTGCTGCAGGCGGCGCGGGAGCGCTGATCAGCCCCTTTTCACATGCCGGACCTGCATGGGCCGGCGCTGGACAGCGCCTTCTCCTTTCGGCTAGTCAATGTGCCGGTCATCAGGGGAGGTGAGACATGTCGGGTATACAAACGGCCGGCGCGCCGATCGAAAACCGGCAGCAGCTCGTCGACTGGATGGCCGGCGGGGGCAAGCCCAAGGCGGAGTGGCGGATCGGCACCGAGCACGAGAAATTCGGCTTCCGCCTCGACGATCTCGGCCCCGTCCCTTATGACGGCGACCGCGGCATCCGCGCCATGCTGGAGGGCCTGCGCCGCTTCGGCTGGGCCCCGGTCCTCGAGGGCGACCACATCATCGCGCTGGAGGCCAACGGCGCCTCCATCAGCCTGGAGCCCGGCGGCCAGTTCGAATTGTCCGGCGCGCCCCTGCAAACCATCCACGAGACCTGCGGCGAAGTGGCGACCCACCTCGAACAGGTGCAGACCGTCGCCCGCGAACTCGGCCTCGGCTTCATCGGCCTCGGCTTCGCGCCGACCTGGAAGCGGGAAGAGGTGCCGGTGATGCCCAAGGGGCGCTACGACATCATGCGCGCCTATATGCCGAAGAAGGGCAATCTCGGCCTCGACATGATGCTGCGCACCTCGACCGTGCAGGTGAACCTCGATTTCGCCTCCGAGGCGGATATGGTCGCCAAGCTGCGGGTGGCGCTGGCCTTGCAGCCGGTCGCGACCGCGCTGTTCGCCAATTCCCCCTTCACCGAGGGCAGGCCCAACGGCTTCCAGTCCTACCGCGCCCATATCTGGTCGGATACCGACCCGGACCGCACCGGCCTGCTGCCCTTCGCCTTCGAGGACGGTTTCGGCTTCGAGGCTTATGTCGAATGGGCGCTCGACGTGCCCATGTATTTCGTCTATCGCGACGACCGCTATATCGATGCCTCCGGCCAGTCGTTCCGCGATTTCCTGGACGGCCGCCTGCCCGCCCTGCCGGGCGAGAAACCCCATCTCGGCGACTGGTCGGCCCATCTGACCACCCTTTTCCCCGAGGCCCGGGTGAAGCGCTATATCGAGATGCGCGGCGCCGACGGCGGCCCCTGGAAGCGGCTGTGTGCCCTGCCCGCCTTCTGGGTCGGGCTGGTCTACGACGACCAGGCGCTGGCCGCCTGTCTCGACCTGGTGAAGGACTGGACGGCGGAGGAACGCCAGGCCCTGCGCGCCGCCGTGCCGCGCCTGGGCCTGCGCGCCCCCTTCCGCCGGGGCACCGTGCTCGACCTCGCCCGCCCCCTGGTCGAGATCGCTGACGCCGGCCTGAAGCGCCGGGCCGCGGTCAACGGCCTCGGCAGCGACGAGACCCTGTTCATCGAAGTCCTGAAGAAGACGGTCGACAGCGGCCGCAGCCCGGCGGACGACTTGCTGGACGCCTATCAGAACCGCTGGCACGGCGACATCACCCGCCTGTTCGCCGAATACGCCTATTGAGGCGGCGGCGATGGCGGGCCGGCGCGTCCTGACCATCCTCGGCCACCCGTCCGGGGACAGTTTCTGCGCCGCCGCGGAAGCCGCCTATGCCGAGGCCGCGGGGGCCGCGGGGGCCGAGGTCACCCGGCTCCGGCTGGGCGAGATGGCCTTCGATCCGATCCTCCGCCACGGCTACCGCAAGCGCCAGGACCTGGAGCCGGACCTCGAACGGGCCCGGGCGGCGATCCTGGCGGCGGAACACGTCGTCTTCGTCTATCCGATCTGGTGGGGTTCGGTCCCGGCCCTGCTGAAGGGTTTCCTCGACCGCAGCTTCCTGCCCGGCTTCGCCTTCGCCTATCGCGGCGACGGCCCGTCCCTGCCCGACAAATTGCTCAAGGGGCGCAGCGGCCGCCTGATCGTCACCCTGGACACGCCGGGCTGGTTCAACTGGCTGGCCTATGGCGCCCCGGGGCACCGGATGATGACCCGGACGGTCCTGAAATTCTGCGGCATCAGCCCGGTCGCGCGCAGCACCTTCGCCCCGGTGCGGAACTCCACCCCCGCCGCCCGCGCCGCCTTCCTGACGAGGCTGGCGGCGGCCGGGCGGCGCGACGCGCTCAGCGGGCGCTGAAGGCGGCGCGGGCGAAGAGCAGCATCACCCAGATGGTGAGGCCGGCCGCGATCGCCGCCGGCAGGAAGGCCACGAGGCCCCAGAGCGAGCCCGGCCCGGCCGCATTGTCCCAGGGCGAGAGGCCGCGGTTGGCGGCGAAATTGGCCGCGAGATAGAATAGCGTATTGGCCCAGATGGCGAGGGTCAGCACCCGGACGATCAGGCGCCGGACCTTCTCCGTCCCGACCACCCGGTCGATCAGGGCGGCGACGGTCAGGGCCATGACCCCGTTCAGGATCGAGCCGACATGCATGGCGCGCCAGCCCCGCTCGCTGCCCGGAAACTCGAACCGGGCCGAGGGCAAGGGATCCAGGATGAAGCCGCCGAGGGCGACGAAGCCGATGAAAAAGCCGGCGACCAGCCCGGCGACGACGACGAGCGCGCCATGGCCGGCCAACCGGCGCGCATCAAGAGACAGGCCCTGCATGTTCTTCCTCCGCTTGCGGAACTTCGTCCGATCCGGCAACGAGCATAGAGGAAAACCGCGATCGGCCCTGCCGATCGAAAGAAGGGGGTTCCATGTATCGCCGACTGGCCGCCGCCCTGCTGAAAGCCGCCATGCTGACTGGGCTGGCGACCGTCCCGGCCGCCGCCGAGGGCCGGGGCCCCGGTGCCGTCTATCGCGCCCTCAAAGCCACGCCCGATGCCGAACTGACGATCGGGGGCGGCCATCTGCGCATCTTTTTCGCCGACGGGGCCCCCGGCCTCGACCGGGCTCTGGCGCTCGACTGGCTGCGGCGGGCGGCGACGGCGGCCAGCACCTATTTCGGCCGCTTCCCGGTCGATGAGGTCGGCATCCTGGTCGTCGCCGACGACGGCGACCGGGTGCGGACCGGCACCACCTATGGCTTTCGCGGCGCGGCCATCGAGGTCACCGCGGGCCGGCACGCGACCCGCGCGGCTTTCGCCCGCGACTGGGTGCTGACCCACGAGATGATCCACCTCGCCCTGCCCATGATGGCGGACCGGCACCTCTGGCTGCTGGAGGGCAGCGCGGTCTATGCCGAACCGATCGCCCGCGCCCTGGCCGGGCAGATCACCGCGGCCGACGTCTGGCGCGACTCGCTGGCCGGCCTGCCCCGGGGCCTGCCCGGGCCGGACGACCGGGGCCTGGACCAGACCCCCACCTGGGGCCGGACCTATTGGGGCGGCGCGCTGTTCTGCCTTCGGGCCGATATCGCCATCCGCCGGGCGACCGCGGGCAAGCGCAGCCTGCGCGATGCCTTCATCGCCATCAACCGGGCCAGCGGCGGCAATTCCGCCTTCTGGTCCATGGCCGAGGTCGTCGCCGCCGGCGATGCCGCGACCGGCACGACGGTCCTTGCCGATCTCTATGCCGAGATGGCGGAACGGCCGGCGCCGACCGATCTCGACCGCCTGTTCGCCGATCTCGGCGTCGCGGAACGGGGCGGCGCCGTCGTCTTCGACGAGGGCGCGCCCCTGGCCGCCCTGCGCCGGGCGATCACCGCGCCCTGATCCCCCGGGGGAGGGGAGAGGTGGGCGGTCAGGCGGCGGTGCCGCCCACCGTCAGGCCGTCGATCAGCAGCGAGGGCTGGCCGACGCCGACCGGCACGCCCTGGCCGGACTTGCCGCAGGTGCCGATGCCGGGATCGAGGGCCATGTCGTTGGCGACGGCGCGCACCTGGGTCAGGCAGTCCGGGCCGTTGCCGATCAGGGTCGCGCCCTTCACCGCCGGGCCCAGGCGGCCGTTCTCGATCCGATAGGCTTCGGTGCAGGTGAAGACGAATTTGCCCGAGGTGATGTCCACCTGGCCGCCGCCGAAATTGACGGCATAGAGGCCGTTCTTCACCGAGGCGATGATTTCGTCCCGGGTGGTGTCGCCGCCCAGCATGATCGTGTTGGTCATGCGCGGCATCGGGCTGTGGGCATAGGACTGGCGCCGGCCGTTGCCCGTGGGCGCCATGCCCATCAGGCGGGCGTTCAGCCGGTCCTGGAGATAGCCGACCAGGATGCCGTCCTCGATCAGGGTGGTGCGGTTGGTCGGCGTGCCCTCGTCGTCGACGGTGAGCGAGCCGCGCCGCCCGGGCAGCGTGCCGTCGTCGACCACCGTCACCCCCTTGGCCGCGACCTGGGTGCCCATCAGGCCCGAGAAGGCGGATGTCTTCTTGCGGTTGAAATCGCCTTCCAGGCCATGGCCGATCGCCTCGTGCAGCAGGATGCCGGGCCAGCCGGCGCCGAGCACGACCGGCATTTCGCCGGCCGGCGCCGCCACCGCGTCGAGATTGACCAGGGCCTGGCGCAGGGCCTCGTCGACCGCGCCCTGCCAATGGGCGGGGTCCATGTATTTGGTGTAGAAGCCGCGCTCGCCGGCGCCATAGCTGCCCGCCTCCTGCTTGCCGCCGTCCTCGACCACGACCGAGACGCCGAGGCGGACCAGCGGGCGGACGTCGCGCACCCGAAGGCCCGAGGCGCGGACGATCTCCACCACCTGCCAGGACGCCGACAGCGAGGCGGAGACCTGCCGCACGCGCCGGTCCTTGGCTCGCGCATAGGCATCGATCTCGGCCAGCAGTTTGGTCTTCGCCTCGAAGGGCACCGCGCTCAGGGGATTGTCGTCGACATAGAGCTTGGCGTTGGTGCCCGCCGGCGGGCCCGCCATAGTGCCGCCATGGCCGGCGGAAACCGCGCGCACCGTGCGGGCGGCGCGTTCGATCGCCTCCTCCGACAGGTCGGCGGCATGGGCGAAGCCCGTCGCCTCGCCGGCGACGGCGCGCAGCCCGAAGCCCTGCGAGGTGTCGAAGGTCGCGGCCTTCAGGCGGCCGTCGTCGAAGGCGAAGGATTCGGACTGGGCATATTCGAGGAAAAGCTCGCCGTCGTCGGCACCGGCCAGCGCATCGTCGACCAGGCGGTCGATTCGGACCGGATCGAGACCCGCGCGCTCGAAGAACAGGGCATCGGGGACGAGACGGTCGGCTTCGGACGGCGAGGTCATGATAGGCTGCTCCTTGGACATTCGCCTAATATGGTGTATCGAAAGCCGTTCGTCATCGTCCTGACGCCGATCATTCCTGGCACCGGTAATTTCCCGCACCGGCCATGATGCAGATCAATCGGCGCCTTGCGTCATAAGGTCGCTCCGGCCTTGCAGGGGCCGGCCGGGCACAGATTTCCCCGCCTCTCCGGCCCTGGCCCGGATCCTCCCGCCGCGACAATGCCTTGGACAATTTGTCCACTTGAGTCATAAGGTCTCGAAATCCGGACAGCTTATCGCCGGGCCGGATTCTGCGCGGCGCGTCACCTGTTGATCGCTGTTGCGCATGGCGGCGCGGTGATAGGTTTATCCACAAGGCCGGCGGAGAATCCGGGCCGAGCGGGCGATGCGCCCGGTCGCATGCCCGCTGGACCGGCCGGAACAGGTTTTCGAGGGGCGGCGGGGGCGCTTACGGCACGCCCGCCAACGCAAGCAAGCGGGAGTTGGATCGACCCATGGGTCTCAAGCTCAACAGGGCCGTCATCGGCCTATCTTCCCTGATCGCCGGGACGGCCCTGCCGGGCCTCGCCCTGGCGGCGCAACCGGAACATTGGCAGCTGAACATGCAGCCGGCGGTGACGCCGGTCGCGGAACAGATGCACAGTTTCCACGACCTGCTGCTCTGGATCATCATCACGATCAGCGTCTTCGTGGCCGGGCTGCTCGTCTACGTGATGTTCAAGTTCCGGTCCGGGGCCAACCCGAACCCGTCGAAGACCGCGCACAACACCTTGATCGAGGTGCTGTGGACGGTGGCGCCGATCATGATCCTGGTCGTGATCGCCATCCCGTCGTTCCGCCTGCTCTATGTCTCGGACAAGGCGGCGGATGCGGAGATGACCGTGAAGGTGCAGGGCTACCAGTGGTACTGGGCCTATTCCTATCCGGACGAGGGCGAGTTCGTGGTCGAATCGCGCATCGCCGCCCGCACCGAGGCCGAGGCGACGGACGGCAAGATCCGCCTGCTGTCGACCGACAACCCGCTGGTCGTGCCGGTCGACACCACGATCCGCGTGATCCTGACCTCGGACAACGTCATCCATTCCTGGGCCGTGCCCGCCTTCGGCGTGCAGAAATACACGACCCCGGGCCATGCCAACGAGACCTGGTTCAAGGCCGAGCAGACCGGCACCTTCTACGGTATGTGCCAGCAGATCTGCGGCGCCGACCACGGCTTCATGCCGGTCGAGGTGAAGGTCGTGTCCAAGGAGGAATATGCCGCCTGGATCGCCGCCCAGAAGGCGCAGGCCGGCCTGACCCCCGCCACCACCTCGGTCGCCGAGGCCGCTGCGGCCCCGGCCGCCCAGAACTGAACCGCCCGAGGAGACAGAACCGATGGCGAGCAACGCTGCCGCTCACGGGCATCACGATGCCCATGACAGCCACGACCACCATACCCCCACGGGTCTGCGGCGCTGGCTGTTCTCGACCAACCACAAGGACATCGGCACCCTCTACCTGATCTTCGCGGTCTTCGCCGGGCTGATCGGCGGCGCCATGTCGATGATCATCCGCCTGGAACTGCAAGAGCCCGGTCTCCAGTGGATCCATAACGGCCATATGTTCAACGTGCTGACCACCGGGCACGGCCTGATCATGGTGTTCTTCGTGATCATGCCGGCCGTCATCGGCGGCTTCGGCAACTGGTTCGTGCCGCTGATGATCGGCGCGCCGGACATGGCCTTCCCGCGCATGAACAACATTTCGTTCTGGCTGCTGGTGCCGTCCTTCGCGCTGCTGCTGATCTCGGTCTTCGTGCCGGGCATCGGCGCCGACGCCGGCGCGGGCACGGGCTGGACGATCTATACCCCGCTGTCGTCCAGCGTTTCGGGCGTGGTCAGCCACGACGGCCCGGCGGTCGACCTCGCGATCCTGTCGCTGCACCTCTCGGGTGCCTCGTCGATCCTGGGCGCGATCAACTTCATCACCACGATCTTCAACATGCGCGCCCCGGGCATGACCCTGCACCGCATGCCGCTGTTCGCCTGGTCGGTGCTGGTGACCGCGTTCCTGCTGCTGCTGTCGCTGCCCGTGCTGGCCGGCGCCATCACCATGCTGCTGACCGACCGCAACTTCGGCACGGCCTTCTTCGATCCGGCCGGCGGCGGTGACCCGATCCTGTTCCAGCATCTGTTCTGGTTCTTCGGCCACCCCGAAGTCTACATCATGATCCTGCCGGGCTTCGGCATCATCAGCCACATCATCTCGACCTTCAGCCGCAAGCCCGTGTTCGGCTATCTCGGCATGGCCTATGCCATGGTCGCGATCGGCGTGGTCGGCTTCGTCGTCTGGGCGCACCACATGTATACGACCGGCATCTCGGTCGATACCCGCGCCTATTTCACCGCGGCCACCATGGTCATCGCGGTGCCCACGGGCATCAAGATCTTCTCCTGGATCGCGACCATGTGGGGCGGCTCGATCCGCTTCACGACGCCGATGATCTGGGCGATCGGCTTCATCTTCCTCTTCACCGTCGGCGGCGTGACCGGCGTCGTGCTGGCCAATGCCGGCATCGATACCGCGCTTCACAACACCTATTACGTCGTGGCGCACTTCCACTACGTGCTGTCGCTCGGCGCCGTGTTCTCGATCTTCGCGGGCTTCTACTACTGGTTCCCCAAGATGTCGGGCTACATGTACTCCGAACTGCTCGGCAAGATTCACTTCTGGATCATGTTCATCGGCGTGAACCTGCTGTTCTTCCCGATGCATTTCCTCGGCCTTGCCGGCATGCCGCGCCGCATTCCCGACTATCCGGACGCCCTGGCGGACTGGAACCGGATCGCCTCCTATGGTGCCTATATCTCGGGCGCGAGCGTGATCTTCTTCCTCTTCGTCGTGCTGCACGCCTTCCTGTCGGGCAAGCGCGCCGCCGCGAACCCCTGGGGCGAAGGTGCGGATACGCTGGAATGGACCCTGCCCTCGCCGCCGCCGTTCCATCAGTTCAACGAACTGCCGGTGATCAAGCCGGGCAGCCACCACTGACCCGGCCAGGTTGGAGAAGCCTTAAGTGACCATCGTCACCGACACCCGTCTCTCCACCGCGCATGACCTCGGGCCCGCCTCTTCGGAGGCGGGCTTCGAGCCCCGCGCGTCGGATTTCTTCGCACTGCTCAAGCCGCGGGTGATGTCGCTCGTGGTCTTCACCGGGCTTGTCGGCATCGTGCTGGCGCCGGGTGGCATTCACCCCTTCATCGGCTTCACCGCCCTGCTGTGCATCGCCGTCGGTGCCGGCGCCTCGGGCGCGCTCAACATGTGGTATGACGCCGACATCGATGCCCGCATGTCGCGGACGCTGTCCCGCCCGATCCCGTCGGGGCGGTTGACGCCCGACGATGCGCTCGCCTTCGGCCTCATCCTCTCCGCCGCCTCGGTCCTGACCATGGGGCTGCTGGTCAACCTGCTGGCGGCCGCCCTGCTGGCCTTCACCATCTTCTTCTATGCCGTCGTCTATACGATGGTTCTGAAGCGGCGCACGCCCCAGAACATCGTCATCGGCGGCCTGTCCGGCGCCCTGCCGCCCGTCATCGGCTGGGCCGCGGTGACCAATGCGGTCTCGATCGAGTCGCTGTCGCTCTGCGCCCTGATCTTCTTCTGGACCCCGCCCCATTTCTGGGCCCTGTCGCTGGTCAAGGCGGCCGATTACGGCGCCGTCGGCGTGCCCATGATGCCGAATGTGGCGGGCCCGGAATCGACCCGGCGCCAGATCGTCGCCTATGCCGTGCTGCTGGCCCCGCTCGGCCTCGCCCCCGTCCTGCTCGGCTTTGCCGGCATGGTCTATGGCGTCGCCGCGGCCGTGCTCGGCCTCGTCTTCCTGGGGCTGGCCGTCCGCCTCTACGTGAAGCGGGACAATCGCGCGGCGATGCAGCTTTTCGCCTTTTCCATCCTTTACCTGTTCCTGCTCTTCGCGCTCCTGCTGGTCGAGCGCCTTGCAGGACTTGCCTGAGTGAGCGCCGCCATGCCGACATCCGAGATGCACCGCCGCCGCCGCGGCCGCAATATCGCGCTGGGCCTTGCCCTTGCCGGCTGGGTGGTGGTGATCTTCCTGGTCAGCCTGGTCAAGGTCTTCGGCCAATGAGCGGCGCCCGCAAAGGCCCCAACCACGGCCGCACCGCCCTCTACCTGTCGGCCACGGTCGCCGGCATGCTGGGGCTGACCTATGCCTCGGTGCCGCTCTACGACCTGTTCTGCCGGGTGACCGGCTACGGCGGCACGCCCCAGCGCGCCAGCGAGGCGGAAGCCCGCGCCGTGACCACGGACGCCCGGGAATTCACCATCCGCTTCGACGCCAATATCTCCGGCGGCCTGCCCTGGACCTTCAAGCCGGAACAGACGTCGGTGACGGTGAAGGCGGGCGAGCAGAAAGTGGTCTTCTACAAGGCCATCAACCATTCGGACCGTCCGGTCACCGGCCGGGCCACCTTCAACGTCACGCCCGACAAGACCGGCCCCTATTTCGTGAAGGTGGACTGCTTCTGCTTCACCGAGCAGACCCTTCAGCCGGGCCAGGACGTCGACATGCCCGTGCTCTTCTACGTCGATCCGGCGGTTTCCGACGACAACCGCCTGAACGAAGTCAAGACCATCACCCTTTCCTATACGTTCTTCCGGGATGCCAATGATGTGCCGGCCGCTTCGGCCACGCAGGGCGCCCCGGGTGCCACGACCAATTGACCGAGGATCCGTTCGAGGGAACGACAGCCATGGCGCATGCAGATACCCCCCAACACGACTACCACCTGCTCAGCCCGAGCCCGTGGCCCATCATCGGCGCCTTCTCGGCCTTTGCGATGGCGCTGGGCGCCATCCACTGGATGCATCCGGAGAGTTTCCTGAGCTTCCTGCCGGCAAAGAGCGTGCTGTTCTGGATCGGCTTCGCCGGCGTGCTCTACACCATGCTGGCGTGGTGGCGCGACGTGGTCGACGAATCGGTCCACAAGAAGGAACACACCCCGGTGATCAAGCTGGGCCTGCGCTACGGCATGGTCCTGTTCATCGCCTCCGAAGTGATGTTCTTCGTCGCCTGGTTCTGGGCCTATTTCGCCGGCGCGCTGTTCCCGACCGAAGCCATGGGCCATGTCTGGCCGCCGACGGGCGTCGAGACCTTCGATCCCTGGCACCTGCCCTTCATGAACACCGTCATCCTGCTGCTCTCGGGCACCACGGTCACCTGGGCGCACCATGCCCTGATCGAGGGCGACCGCAAGGGCGTGCTGCAGGGCCTGACCCTGACCGTGATCCTGGGCGTCTTCTTCTCCTTCGTGCAGGCCTATGAATATTCGCATGCCGCCTTCACCTTCGGCGGCAACGAGGCCGGCGCCAATTTCTATGCCGGCGCCTTCTTCATGGCGACGGGCTTCCACGGCTTCCACGTCTTCGTCGGCACCGTGTTCCTGCTCGTCTGCCTGATCCGCGCCTACAAGGGCCATTTCACCACCACCAGCCACTTCGGCTTCGAGGCGGCGGCCTGGTACTGGCACTTCGTCGACGTCGTGTGGATCTTCCTCTTCGCCTCGATCTACGTCTGGGGCGCGGGCAGCCACGTGGCCGGCGCCGGCCACTGATCGAAACCGGGAAGGAGCATTTCATGGCCAAGGCCCGTTGCCCTCGCTGCGGACAGGGCCCCCTGTTCACGGGCGGCCTGGCGCTGCGCGAGAAATGCTCCTCCTGCGGGCTCGACTACAGCGCGATCGATACCGGGGACGGCCCGGCCGTCTTCGTCATCCTGATCCTGGGCGCCATCGTCACCGGTGGCGCCCTCTGGCTCGAACTCCGGTTTCAGCCGCCGACCTGGGTGCACCTGATCATCTGGCTGCCCCTCATCCTGGGCGGCTCGATCTACATGCTGCGGCGGATCAAGACCGCGCTCATTCACCAGCAGTATCGCAAGCTCGGCTGGTAAGTGCTAAGAGGGGCCCATGGTCACCTCCCCCGCCCCCACCCCCGTTTCGCCCGCCGCCCCTGCCTCGCCCAGGGCGCCGCGCCGCTTCCGCCCGACCCTCTGGCCAACCGTGGTCACCACCATCGTCATCGGCCTGCTGCTCGCGCTCGGCGCCTGGCAGCTGAATCGCATGGCCTGGAAACAGGGCCTGATCACCGCCCTCGAGGAACGGCGCGGCCAGCCGGCGGTCGAACTGCCCGCGACGATCGACGATGCGGAAGCCTGGCGCTACCGCAACGTCACCGTGACCGGCACCTTCCGGCACGAGGACGAGATCCACATCATCGCCTATTCGCCCGCCGCAAAGCAGGGCTATCAGATCGTCACCCCCATGGTGCGGGCCGACGGCACCACGGTGCTGGTCAACCGCGGCTGGGTCCCGCTCGAATCCCGCGATGCCGCCAGCCGGCCGGACAGTCTCGCCGCCGGCACGGTGACCGTGACCGGCATGGCCCGGCCCGGCTGGCCCCAGGGCTATTTCGTGCCGGACAATTCGCCCGCGACCAATACCTGGTTCTGGGGCGACCTGCCGGCCATGGCCGTGGCCGCCCATGCGCCGGACGCCCTGCCCCTCTTCGTCGAGGCGGACAAGACCCCGAACCCGGGCGGCCTGCCCATCGGCGGGCAAAGCGTGATCAACCTGCGGAACGACCACCTGCAATATGCGATCACCTGGTTCGCCCTCGCCATCGGCGTCTTCGGGGTCTATTTCGCCTATCACTTCCGTCCGGACGAGCCGAAAACCCCATGACCGCCAACAGCGCCTATTCCCGCCTCGAAGACCGTTTCCGCCGGCTTTCGGCGGTCCAGGGCGCGCTTTCGGTGCTGCATTGGGACAGCGCCGCGGTGATGCCGGCCGGCGGGGCCGAAGTGCGGGGCGAGCAGATCGCCGCCCTGTCCCTGATCGCCCATGAACAGATCACCGCGCCCGAGATCGCCGACCTGATCGAAGCCGCGGCGACCGAGCCGCTGGAGCCGTGGCCCGCCGCCAACCTGAGCGAGATCCGCCGCAACTGGCGCCATGCGACCGCCGTCCCGGCCGATCTGGTCGAGGCGATCGCGCGCCAGTCGCATGAAACCGAACTGACGTGGCGCAGCGCCCGCGCCGCCAATGATTTCGCCAGCCTCGCCCCGCGCCTCCAGTCCCTCCTGGACCTCGTGCGCCAGGTGGCCGCCGCCAAGGCCGAGGCTTTCGGCCTGTCGCCCTATGACGCCCTGCTGGACGAATATGAGGCGGGGGGCCGTTCAGCCCGGATCGATCAATTGTTCGACGAATTGGGCGCCTTCCTGCCCGATCTCCGCGCCCGCGTGATCGAGCGGCAGAATGCCCTGCCCCCGGCCCTGCCGGTCGAGGGGCCGTTCCCGGTCGAGGCGCAGCGCGCCCTGGCCGAACGCATCCTGGACGTGCTGCAATTCGACCGCGCCCACGGCCGGCTCGACGTCAGCCATCATCCCTTCACCGGCGGCGTGCCCGACGACGTCCGCATCACCACCCGCTATGCCGAGGCGGACTTCACCCGCTCGCTGATGGGCGTGATCCACGAGACCGGCCACGCCCAATACGAGCGCGGCCTGCCCAAGCCCTGGCGCGGCCAGCCGGTGGGCAATGCCCGGGGCATGGTGCTGCACGAAAGCCAGTCCCTGCTGTTCGAGATGCAGGCTTGCCGGACGCCGGAATTCATCGCCTTCCTCGCCCCCCTGGTGCGCAGCGCCTTCGACCGCCGGGGCCCGGCCTATGAGGCGGCGAACCTCCAGCGCGTCTATCACAGGGTCAGCCCCGGCCTCATCCGCGTCGATGCGGACGAGGTCTGCTATCCCTCCCACGTCATTCTCCGCTATCGCCTGGAACGGGCGATGATCGCCGGCGACCTGAAGGTCGCCGACCTGCCCGGCGCCTGGAATGAAGGCATGGCCGCGCTTCTCGGCATCACGCCGCCGAGCGACGCCGACGGCTGCATGCAGGATATCCATTGGCCGGGCGGCAGTTTCGGCTATTTCCCGACCTATACGCTGGGCGCCATGGCCGCGGCCCAGCTTTTCGCCGCGGCGACGGCGGCGGATGGCGCCATCCTGCCCGGCATCGCCCAGGGCGATTTCAAGCCGCTGCTGGCGTGGCTGCGCCCCCATGTCCATGAGAAGGGCTCGAGCCAGACGACGGACGAAGTGCTGATCGGGGCGACCGGCCTGCCGCTGGGCACCGCCGCCTTCAAGGCCCATCTGGAGCGGCGCTACCTGAACGGCTGACGCCGGCTGTCAGCCGTGCCTGCGGTCAGCGGGCGGGGCCGTCCTCGCGCCGGGGGTTCAGCTTCTGGGCGAGCTCGGCCAGATTGTCGCGCGAGTCGATATAGACGGTCTTGTGCACCTTGCGGATCAGACCGTCCTCGGCCAATTGGCCCATGACGCGGGCCACCGTCTCGCGCGTGGTCGAGGCAAGGGCGGCGATCTCGGCCTGGGTCGGCAGGGGGTAGATCATCCAGCAGCCGGGCTTCACCGGATCGGGCTTGGCCAGGCGCAGCAATTCGATGCAGACGCGCTGATGGGCGCCCAGGGTGGCGAGATCCATGATCCGCTCGTCCGCCGTGCGGATGATATGGACCATTTTCTCGAGCACGCGGAAGGACACTTGATTCTGCTGGCGCAGCAATTCGTAGAAAGTCTCGCGCGAAAGCTCGGCGATACGGCAATCGCTCTGGGCGACGATATTGGCCGAGCGCGGCTGGCCGTCGATGGCCGACAATTCGCCGAAGAAATCGCCGGTCTTGACCCGCGCATAGGCGATCTCGCGCCCCTGGGACGAGAAATTCACCACATCCACCTCGCCCTCGATGACGAGATAGACGCCCCGGCAATCGCTTTGCCGGTCGAAGATGATTTCCCCCTCCTCGAAGCGGTGCCAGCGAGCAACCCGCGCGAGATCGGTCAGGACCGCCTCGGGCAGGCCCTGAAGAAGGGAGATCTTGGCAAGCTGGCTACCGGTCGACATGGCGGGAAGGGTACCCTACCGAGCTTTGAGGTCAATCGCCCGGTTTGGGGGACGACCGATATTTTTGTGACGTTGCGCACAGCCAGGGGCGCCGGGCGGTGGCAGAGTCCGCCTTGCCTCGCACCCGAGGCAGCCAACCCTGCACAAACTTTCACCCGCCTGCGACACCGCAGGCGGGTTTCTTTTCATGCCGCCCCCTTGCCCTCCTGAGCGGAGCGTCACATCCTAAAGCCATGAACATCACGATCAGCGAAGACGTGCCCAGTCTCGAAGGCAAATTGCTGGTGGCCATGCCCGCCATCGGCGACCCCCGATTCGAGCGCACGGTGATCTATATGTGCGCCCATTCGCCCGAGGGGGCGATGGGGCTGGTGGTCAACAAGCCGGCGGATCACATCAGCTTCACCGACCTGATGTCCCAGCTCGGCATCGAGATCGCGACCGATATCGACGGCATGCGCGTGCTGTCCGGCGGGCCGGTGGAGACCGGCCGGGGTTTCGTGCTGCATTCCGACGATTACCACCAGCCGACCACCATGGGCGTCGGCGAGCATGTCGCCCTGACCGCGACCATCGACATCCTGCGCGCCATCGCCACCGGCGACGGGCCGCGCCGCTGCCTCTTCGCCCTCGGCTATGCCGGCTGGGGCCCGGGGCAACTGGACGAGGAAATCCAGGCCAACGGCTGGCTGCATGTCGATGCCGATACCGAGCTGCTGTTCTCGCCCAATCTCGAAGCGAAATGGGCGCGGGCGATCGCCAAGCTCGGCTTCGACATCGCCCATCTCTCCGCCGAGGCCGGGCGGGCCTGAACCCGGGCAAAACCGCATCGGGCAAAACCGCATCGGGCGAAGCCGGATCGGGCAGGCCCCAGGTCAGTCCGGCACCGGCGGGGCGGGCATGAGGGGCAAGAATTCCACCGGTACGACGAAGGCCCTGCCCTGCCCGATCCACCCTCGAGAGCGCGGCGCTTTCAGCGTATTGAAAACCTTGAGGACGGTCTCGTTGATCAAGGGTTCGTCGCTGGGCTCGAAGATGCCGATGTCCTTCAGGGCGCCCGCGGCATCGACCGTGAACCTGACCTTGACCTGCAGCACCGTCTCCGTCTCGCGGAGCTCACGCGGAAGCCGGAAGAGACCAGGCTTGGCGAGCCGCCAGATCATCCAGGCTTTGAGATCCTCCAACCGCTTGAGCACCGGCCGGCCGAAGCGGCTGCCGTCGGCGAAGGCGACGAAAGCCTGTCCTTCCTGGCCCAGGACCGGCGGCGAGGGCGGCAGGCGCAAGCTGCGGAGCAGCCGCAGCCATTCGGCGTCGATGGCCGGCAGGAGGCTTTTCTGGGTCAGGCGAAGATCCGCAAGCGTGCCGTCGGGCCGGATCACGGCCTGGGCGACACTCAGCCCGTCGCGGAAGTAGGAATCGGTTGTCATCCCCTGGGGGCGCCACTTCAGGTCACCGCCCAGGGCCGCGATTTTCTCCACCACCAGGCTACGCCACTCGACCTCCTGGACGATCTCGACCGGCTGCGCGAAAGCACGCGGCGACAGCACCAGGACGAAAAGCAGCAAAAGCCCGAAACGAAGGCGCCAAAGCATCACACCCTCCCCGCCGGTCACCCCACGGCGCGGCATCCCGACATGCAGCCAGGATAAATCAGAGAGGGGGCGAGCACAATCAGGGCGGGACGGTCACCTTCCCGTCGCGTCGTATTTCTGGTCCAGGAGCTTGGCTGCCTCGACCAGCTTGACCACCGCGGCGCGGGCCTTGTCGAGTTCGGCGATATGCCCCTCGACGGTGGCCCTGGTCTTATCGTCGCCGTAAACCAGCTTGCCGTCGGCACCGCGCGTGGCCTTGCCCTGGGCAAGCCCATTGGCGATCCCCGCCAGTTCCGACACCGCCTTCCGCGTGGTGAGGGAGAGCGCCACATAGAAGGCCAGATATTCCCGCTGCCGCTGCAACATATTGGCCTGGGCGTTGGCGCGGAATTCCGGCGACAGCTCGAGATGGGCGGCGGCGGCCATGATCTCCTCGCCCTCGCGCTTGTAGAGCGCCTGAAGCTGGTCCGGCATGCCGGACAGGAGCACGTCGCTGTCGAGCAGCCGGCTGTGCAGCGCGGTCAGGCCCGTCTTGTCGGCCGGATCGAGGTTGGCGATGTTCCAATCGACCGAGCCGATCTGGGCGCTGTCGAGCAGGGTCCTGGCCGAGGCCCGGGTCGCCGCCGCCCGGTCCATGGCAAAGACGAGAAAGGTCGCATAGCGGTTGCCCGTGGTGATCGCGCCGAGGCGCGCCCGCGCCTCCGCCGGGGTCTTGGCGCCGGCAAGGGCTTCGAAGGTCGCGCGCTTCTGGCGGGCATCGCCATAGACCCCGCCATGGGTGCCCCAAAGCGCACCGAGGGCGAGCAGCGAGGCAAAGCCGAGGCGCAGCGCCTTGCGCCAATCCGCGCGCCAGACCGGAATGAAGGTCAGGCCGAAACCGACCGCCGCGCCCACGCCCGCCGTCAGCAGCAGGCCGACGACGCCCGCCCAGCCGAAGCCGTAGACCATGTAAAGCACGAGGACGGCGGACACCACCGCGAGCGCGAGAAGGCCGTAGCCGACATAGCGCACAAAGGCCGGCGGCGGCTTTCCGCCCTCGGCATAGCCATAGGCGAGAGTCTCATAGGCCTCGGCCGGCGGAACCGGCTGGGGGTCCGCGTCCTTGCGTTGGTCTTCGGAGGTCAAGAAATTCTCCTGGGCGTTGCGCCGAGGGCCGTCGTCAGGGGCGGGGATCGGTCGCGAGCATGGCGAAGAGCAGGTGGTCGCGCCACTGCCCGTTGATACGCAGGTACTGGCGGGCCATGCCTTCCTCGGAAAAGCCGGCCCGGCGCAGCACGGCGCGGGACGGCTGGTTCGAGGGCAGGCAGGCCGCCTCGATACGATGCAGGCGCAAGGTTTCGAAGACGTGAACGGTGATGCCCCGCACCGCCTCGGTCATCAGGCCGCGCCCGGCATAGCGCTTGCCCATCCAGTAGCCGAGGGCGCAGCTCTGCGTCACCCCGCGCCGCACGTTGGACAGGGTGATGCCGCCAAGGAGCAGGCCCTCGCCCCGGCTGAACAGGAACAGCGTATAGCCCGCATCCTCCCGCGCTTCGCGGGCATAGCGGCGCAGCCGGTGGCGGAAGGCGTTGCGGGTGAGATCGTCCGCCGGCCACAGCGGCTCCCAAGGGGTGAGGAAATCGCGGCTTTCGGCCCGCAAGGCCGACCATTGCTCGAAATCGCCGGCGACCGGCGCCCGCAGCTCGATCCGGCTGGTGGTGACCACCGGCAGGGGATCGAGCCGCAGCGACCGGATCAGCGACATTGCCACCTCAGCCGAAACGGGCGGCGATGCGCGCCTTCGATTCGATGCCGCCGTGGGGGCCGAGGGCGGCCACCGCCGGCTGGCTCCGCATCACCTTGTCGGCGAAGCGGCGCACGGTGGCGGCATCGACCTCGGCCAGCCGCTCCAGCACTTCCTCGACCGGCATGACCCGGCCGTGGATCAGCCATTGCCGGCCGATGGTCTCGATCACCGAGGACGGGCTTTCGAGGCCCATCAGGAAGCCGGCGCGCAATTGGGCGCGGGCGCGGGCCACCTCTTCCTCGGTGGCGTCGGTGACCAGCTTGCCCATTTCATCGGCGATGACCGGGACCAATTGCCCCGCATCCTCCGCCGACGTGCCGGCATAGATGCCGACGGTGCCGCTGTCGACGCTGGAACCCGAATAGGCGAAGACCGAATAGGCCAGTCCCCGCACTTCGCGGATTTCCTGGAACAGGCGGGACGACATGCCACCGCCGAGCACGGTGGCATAGACCTGGGCCGCGAAATAATCCGGCTCGTCGTAGGAGACGCCGGGGAAGGCCATGGCCAGATGCAATTGTTCGAGGTCGCGGTCGTCGCGCCAGTCGCCGGCGACGAAGCGGGCCTGATCCGCCTGCCCCGCCGTCTTCGGGCCGAGGCCGGCGAAATGCTGTTCGGCCAGGGCGCGGACCTGCTCGTGGCTCACGGCGCCGGCGGCGACCACCGCCATGGCGGGGGCGCGGTAGTGATCGGCCATATAGCCGGCGATCTCGTCCCGGGTCAGGCGGGCGACATTCTCGGCGCTGCCGAGGATCGGGCGGCCGATCGGCTGGTCGGGATAGCTCGCCTCCTGCAGCATGTCGAAGATCAGGTCGTCCGGCGTATCCTGGGCCTGGCCGATCTCCTGGATGATCACCTGGCGCTCGCGCTCCAGCTCGTCCGGCTGGAAGGTCGAGCCGGTCAGGATATCGGCCAGGATATCAGCGCCCAGCGGCACGTCGTCCTTCAGCACGCGGGCGTAATAGGCCGTCTGCTCCCGGCTGGTGAAGGCGTTCAGGTGGCCGCCCACCGCCTCGATCTCCTCGGCGATGCGGCGCGCGGAGCGCCGCTCGGTGCCCTTGAACGCCATATGTTCCAGCATGTGCGAGACGCCGTTCAGCGCCTTCGTCTCGTGCCGCGCGCCGACGTCGACCCAGACGCCCAGCGCCACCGAGCCGAGTTCCGGCATCGGCACGGTCAATACGCCAAGGCCATTGTCCAGTTGGCTGGTCTCTACCTTCATGCCCGTCACGATCCTCAACCGATGATCGCCGCTATATGGGCCTGGAGGGCGTCGGCGTCATGGGGCAGAACAGCATACCTCTCTTCTCTTTCATAGAGGTCGGCCATGCGCGGCGGCAGTTTCGGCTCGATTCCGGTCGCCGCCCGCACCGCGGCGGGGAATTTCGCCGGATGCGCGGTCGCCAGCGTCACCATGGGCACCGCCCGCTCGCCCCGGGCCCCCGCGGCGCCGGCAAGCCCGACCGCGCTGTGCGGATCGACGACGAGGCCGGTCCGCCGCAGCGTGGCCGCCATGGTCTCGCGGGTCAGGTCCTCGTCCACCGCCACCGCATCGAAGATCTCCCGCGCCTTGGCCAGGACATTGGCGCCCAGCGCCAGTTTCCCGGTCGCCTGGAAGCCGGCCAGGGCCCCGGCGGTGACGGCGCCGTCGCGGCCGTAGAGATCGAACAGCAGGCGCTCGAAATTGCTCGACACCTGGATATCCATCGAGGGGCTGATGGTCGGCTGCACCTGCCCGGTCGAATAATCCCCGGCCCGGAGCGCCCGGGCGAGAATATCGTTCCGGTTGGTCGCGACCACCAGCCGCTCGATCGGCAGGCCCATCCGCTTGGCCACATAGCCGGCGTAGATGTCGCCGAAATTGCCGGTCGGGACCGAGAAGGACACAGGCCGGTCCGGCGCGCCCAGGGACAGGGCTGCGGTGACGTAATAGACCGTCTGGGCGACGATGCGCGCCCAATTGATCGAATTGACCGCCGAAAGCCGGGCCTTGTCGCGGAACTCCAGGCGGTTGAACAGGGTCTTCACCAGGGCCTGGCAATCGTCGAACGTGCCTTCGATCGCGACATTGTGGATATTCCCGTCGAGCACCGTGGTCATCTGCCGGCGCTGGACCTCGGACACCCGGCCCTTGGGGTGCAGCATCACCACCTTGACCGAAGGCAGGCCCTTCAGCGCCTCGATGGCGGCGGAACCGGTATCGCCCGAGGTGGCGCCGAGCACGGTCACCTGTTCGCCCCGGCGGCTCAGCACCGTGTTGAACAGCCGGCCCAGCAGCTGCATGGCGACATCCTTGAACGCCAGGGTCGGCCCGTGGAACAGTTCGAGCAGGAAGTCGTTGGGCCCGACCTGCACCAGGGGGCAGACCGCGTCATGGCCGAAGCTGCCATAGGCGCCGTCGATCAGGTCGCCCAGGGTCGCCGGCGACAGGCTGTCGCCGGCGAAGGGCGCCAGCATCTCGAAGGCCACCGCCTGGTAGGACAGCCCGCGCCAGCCCGCCAGCCGGTCGCCGATCGCGGGGAAATGCTCCGGCACATAGAGGCCGCCGTCGCGGGCGAGCCCGGCCAGCAGAACGCCTTCGAAGTCGAGCACGGGGGCGGCCCCCCGGGTGGAGATGTAACGCAAGGCCAATTCCTCAAATCCGGAGCGCGGAGACTAGCCCCGCCCGCCGGACACTTCAACCGATGCCGCATGCCCCGGCCCCGTCGCCGGGGTGGATCGGCGGGCCGGAACCGCCTATATCCCCGGCATGCTGCTGAAACAGAAGATCCTCGACGCCATCGCCGCCGGTAAGGTGAGCCTCGTCTTCCGCCGCTGGCACACGCCCGGGCTCCGCCCCGGCCTGATGCAGAGCCCGGTCGGCGCCCTGGAGGTCGAACGGGTCGAGATCGTCGATCTCGCCGCGCTGACCGCGGAAGATGCCGGACAGGCGGGCTATGCCGACCTCGCCGCCCTGCTCGCCGCCCTCGGGCCGGGGGGAGCGCCGGTTCACCGTGCCGTGCTGCGGCTGGCCCCGGGCGACGGCGGCGAAGCGCCTGCAGCCCTGGTGAAGCGCCTGGACCGGCTGGACCGGATCGAGGGCCGGGCCTGGACCCGGCCCCTGCTGGCCGCGATCGGCAGCGGGACGGCCGACCTCGCCGCCGCCGCCGGTTCAAGCCCCGACGATCTGCGCCGCCTGCTGCGGAAACTGGTCGACTTGGGCCTTGTCAGCCGGAACGGCGTCGGCTATCGCCTGTCGCCACGGGGCGAAGGCCTGATCGCCGCCGAGGGGATCAGCCCCGGCCCCGAGCAGCGAAGCGACCCAGGATGACCCCAGCCCCGAACGCGACGGCCGAATGCGGCATCTGCGGCCGGCACCTGCCGGTGCGCCGGCTGGCCGATTGCGCCGCCGTGCGCCCGGGGCTCGCCGCCGCGCTCGAGGCCGAGCACCCGGATTGGCAGCGCAGCGGCTTCGTCTGCCTCGACGAACTGGCCCGGGCCCGGCGCCGCAGCATCGAACAGATGCTGCTCCGGGAGCGGGGCGAACTGACCGACCTCGACCGCGCGGTGGTCAATTCGCTGGCCCAGGGCGGCACGGTTTCCCACGACGTCGAGGCGGATTTCGTCGAGGACCGCAGCCTGGGCGACCGGGTGGCGGACCGGGTGGCGCGTTTCGGCGGCTCCTGGGCCTTCATCATCGCCTTCTGCGCCGTGCTGGCGGTCTGGATGGCGTTCAACCTGCTGGCCGTCACGGCCGAACAATTCGACCCTTATCCCTTCATCCTTCTCAATCTCGTGCTGTCGTCGGTCGCCGCCCTGCAGGCGCCGATCATCATGATGAGCCAGCGCCGGCAGGAGGAGAAGGACCGCGCCCGCTCGGAGAACGACTACCGCATCAACCTGAAGGCCGAGCTCGAGATCCGCCACCTGCACGAAAAGCTGGACCACCTGCTGATGCGCCAGTGGGAACGCCTGACCGAGATCCAGCAGGTCCAGCTCGAACTGATGGAAGACATCGCCAATGCCCGCGAACAGCAGTAGCGCCGGCGGCCCCCGCCGCGCCACGCCGGGCTGGCTGCGCTTCGTCGGGCCCCTGCTCGCCCTCGTCGTGCTCGGCATCGCCATGTTCATGCTGAACCGCATGGCCCAGGAGATCAGCATCCGCGACGTGCGCCAGGCCATGCTGGCGACGCCGACCCTGAACATCCTGCTGTCGATCGGCTTCACCGTCGTTTCCTTCGCCGCCCTGGCCGCCTACGACGTGCTGGCGGTGAAAAGCTCGGTCGAGGAGCCGGTGCCCTTCCGCACCGCCGCCTTCGCCGGGGCCGCCGGCTATGCGGTCTCCAACGCCCTCGGCTTTCCGGTGATGACCGGGGGCTCGGTCCGCTACCGGCTCTATTCGGCGTCAGGCCTCAACATGGCCGACATCACCCGGGTGGTGACCATGGCCTGGGCGACCTTCTGGCTGGGGGCCGCCCTCGTCGTCGGCTTCTTCATGGTGATCGAGCCGGGCAGCGTCGCCGGGGCGCTGGGCATCGGCCCCGTGGTCGCCAACCTGATCGGCCTCGGCCTGCTCGGCCTCGTGCTCGCCTTCGTCGCCTGGGTCTCGACCGGGGACCGAATCGTCCGCATCTACGGCTGGACCCTGTCCATGCCCGACCGGCGGACGGTGACCGGCCAATTGGCGGCCGGCGCCATCGACATGGCGGCGGCGGGGGCCGCGCTCTACGTCCTGCTGCCCGAGGCGGTCCAGCCCGGCATCGGCACCTTCGCCGTCGTCTTCGCCGCCGCCCTGACGCTCGGCATCATCGCCCATACGCCGGGCGGCATCGGCGTCTTCGAGGCGGCGATCCTGTCCGGCCTCGGCGTCGCCGCGACGCCCGAGGTGGTGGGCTCACTGATCCTGTTCCGCGTGATCTATTACGTGCTGCCCCTGGTCGTCGCCGCCGGCGCGCTGGCGACGGCGGAAATCATCCGGCGCCGGCGCCGCGTCCGCCCGGGCCAGGCCGCCAGCCGCCTGGTCCAGGCCTTCGTGCCACCGCTGGCCGGCGGGCTGGTCTTCCTCGCCGGCATGATCCTGCTGATCTCGATCACCGTGCCCCATTCCGCCTTCCGGCTGGACCTGATGGCGTCCTTCCTGCCGCAGTCCTTCGTCGAGGGCTCGCATCTGGTCACGGCGGTGATCGGCGTCCTGCTGCTGGTGATCGCCCGCGGCCTCGCGGCGCGGCTGGCGCCGGCCTGGAATGCCGCCATGGTGCTGCTGGCGCTCGGCGCCGTGTTCTCGCTGCTCAAGGGCCTCGACTGGGAAGAGGCGGTGCTGCTCGGCGGCTTCACCCTGTTCCTCCTGGTGTTCCACGACGCCTTCTATCGCGCCGGGCGGCTGTCCGACCTCCGGCCCAGCTTCCGCTGGCTCGCGCTGATGGTCTCCTTCATCGCGCTTACCATCTGGCTCGGCTTCTTCATCTACCGGCATGTCGACTACAACAGCGATCTCTGGTGGCAGTTCGCGTGGGAAGGCAATGCCTCCCGCTTCCTGCGCGCCATGTTCTTCGTCGCCCTCGTCGTCCTCTTCATCGCCGGGGACGCGCTGATCAACCGCCACCGCCGCCTGCCGCCCGCCGCGGACAAGGCGGTGGCGGACGAGATCGCGGCGCTGGCCGCGGGCTCGCCCCGGGCCAATGCCGCCCTCGCCCTGCTCGGCGACAAGCATTTCCTGACCACCGATGCGCGCAAGGCCTTCATCATGTACGGCGTCGCCGGGCGCAGCTGGATCGCCATGGGCGATCCGGTGGGCGATGCCAATGATGCCGCCGAACTGGTCTGGCGCTTCCGGGAACTGGCCGATCTGAATGCCGGGCGCGTGGTCTTCTATGCCGTGACGCCGGACTGCCTGCCGCTCTACATCGATCTCGGCCTGTCGCTGCACAAGATCGGCGAGGTGGCGCGGGTGCCGCTGCCGGGCTTCACCCTGGAAGGGTCGGCGCGCCAGGCGCTGCGCAACATCGACCGCCGGGCAGTGAAGGACGGGCTCGACTTCGCGGTCGTGCCGGCAGCGGAAGTGCCGGCCCTGATCCCCGAATTCAGGCGGGTGTCCGACCTCTGGCTCGAAAAGCGCAATGCCCGGGAGAAAGGGTTCTCGCTCGGCAATTTCTCGCCCGACTATCTCTGCCGCTTCGATTGCGCCGTGATCCGCAAGGACGGCCGCGTCGTCGCCTTCGCCAACCTGTGGCAGAGCGGCGGGGGCGAGGAGCTTTCGGTCGACCTCATGCGCTATGAGGCCGGCGTCTCGCGCATCCTGATGGATGCCCTGTTCCTGCGCGTCATCCTCTATGGGCGCGAGCGGGGCTACCGCTGGTTCAACCTGGGCGCCGCGCCCCTGTCCGGCCTGGCGGAACATCCGCTGGCGCCGGTCTGGAACCGGGTCGGCGCCATCATCTTCCGCCACGGCGAGAAATATTACCCCTTCGAGGGCCTGCGCGCCTTCAAGGAGAAATTCCAGCCGGTGTGGCAGCCGCAATATCTGGCCTGCCGGGGGGGCGCGACGGTGCTGGCCCCGATCCTGGTCGATGTCGCCGCCCTGGTCGCCGGGGGGCGGCTGGACATCATCCGCAAATAGCCGTCAGTAACTGCGGCCGCGCGCCTCGATCGGCCAGAGGTCGACCAGCGTGTCGCCCTCGACGACATGGATGACGTCGTAGAGATTGACCGTCGGGTCGCAATGCGGCACCTGAAGGGTGACGAGACTGCCGAGGGGAACGGCCTCGAACAGGGCGCCGTGCTCGTCGCCCATGAAGGCGAAGTCGGCGCCCGACAGCGGCTTCGGTTTCGGCCCGTCGGTGGCGAAAGCCTTGAAGCCCGCATCCAGGGTGACGAAATCCGCGGTATTGGCCGAAATCACCCGGGCATCGACGAAGAGCGCCGGCCTGAACGGTCCTCCCCCCGCCGGCTCCAGGGCGACCGCGCCATATTCGACATCCATGAAGGCATAGGAGCCGGCCTGCAACTCGTTGAGGACGCCGAGCCCGCCCTCGATCGCGAAAGTGCCCGTGCCGCCGCCGGTCAGAAGGCCGGGGGCAAGGCCGGCCGCGCGCAGCGCCGCCGCCGCCCGGGCCATTTCACCCAGCGCCATTTCGGCGATCATCACGCGGGTGGCGTAATCTTCCAGGTGCTGGGCATGGCCGGCATAGCATTGCAGCCCGGCGAAGCGCAGCCCCGGCAGTCCGGCGACCTGCCGGGCCAGGGCCAGCGCCGCCGCCGCATCGGCAACGCCGGTGCGGTGAATGCCGGGATCGATATCGACCACGGCGCCGATCACCCGGCCCGCGCCCTGCGCCGCGGCGGAAAGCGCCGCCGCCCCGGCCGGCGAATCGACCACGACCAGCAATTCCGGCACCCGGGCGGCCAGGGCCGCCAGCCGGGCCGGCGCCGAGGGGCCGATGACCGGCGAGGTGACGAGAAGGCTGTTCAGGCCCGGGGTATCGGCCAGCGCCTCCGCCTCGCCGGTCTTGGCGACGCAAAGGCCGACCGCGCCGGCCGCCAGCTGCCGCGCGGCCACCGCCCGCGACTTGTGGGTCTTGGCATGGGGGCGGAGCGCCAGGCCCGCCGCCTGCGCCGCCGCGGCCATGGCGGCCAGATTATGCTCGAAGGCCGGCAGGTCCAGGATCAGGGCCGGGGTCGCCAGCAGGGCGCGGCCGCCGGGCCGGCCGATCAGGGCGGCATTCGGGTGCATGGCCTATTCCGCCGCCATTTCCGCCGGACGGTCCAGTTCCTTGTAGAAGATCACCACATCCTCGAGCTTGCCGTTGGAAGCCCGGGCATAGCGGGGCACCCGGCCGACCTCGGTCCAGCCCATGGAGCGGTACAATTTCTCGGGCTTGTCGCCGGCCCTGGTGTCGAGGGTCAGCAGCGTGCGCCCGGCGGCGACCGCCGCCGCCTCCGCCGCCACCATCAGGCGCTTGCCGACGCCGTGGCGCCGCACTTCCAGGGCAACGATGAGCATGGCGATTTCCGCCCGGTGGCTCTGGTTCGGTTCGGCCACGAGATCGACGATGACGGTCCCGACCAGGCGGTTCGCCTGTTCCGCCACCACGAGAACGCGGCGGCCGTTGGCGACGCTGCCCGCCACCTCGGTCCAGAAGGCGACGGCATCGCCGAAATCCAGCGGAGCCATGAAGGATACGGACGCCCCCGCATCCACCGCCTCGACCAGAAGGTCGGCAAGGGCGGGAATGGCGGCCCAGGCTTCAGCGGCGTCGAGAGTTCTGATGGCGATCATGCAGCAACCACACTAAACCAGCCCCCGACACCTGCGCTACGGTCGGCAATCGTTCCCCGCCCCTCGATGGTAATCACCCCCATGATCCAATCTCCAAACGATTTTTCACTCGACCCCCGTCTGGCGGGCGACACCATCCCCCTCGGCGACTTCCCCCTGTCGCGTGTCCTGATGATGGACGAGTGCCGCTACCCCTGGGTCATCCTGGTCCCGCGGCGAGACCGATTGATCGAATTGACCGACCTGTCCGAGGCGGAAACGGAAACCCTATGGGGGGAATTGCGCCAAACCAGCGCGGCCATTGCAAGCCTGGGAACAAAATTGAATGTCGGGGCCCTTGGCAATGTGGTCGCCCAGCTACATATCCACGTCATTGCCAGAACGCCCGGCGATCCGGCCTGGCCGGGGCCAGTGTGGGGTCATTCGCCGCGCCAGCCCTGGCCCGATGCGCAGGCCAGGGATGCACGGGCCGCAGAGCTTCGCGCCCGCCTGGGCCTTGCCGCCGCGACGAAATAGCGCGTCAGGACAGCAGCCGCAGGGTTTCCGAGACGATCACCGCCTCTTCGTCCGTCGGGATGACGAAGGCGGCGATTCGGCTGTCCGGGGCGGTCAGGCGCGGGCCGCCGGCCGCATTCGCGGCACCGTCGAGCCGGGCGCCGAGGAAGCCCAGCCCCTCGATCACCCGGGCGCGGACCGGGGCCGCGTTCTCGCCGATGCCGGCGGTGAAGACCAGGGCATCCAGCCCGCCCAGCACCATCATCAGCGAACCGATCTCGCGCAGGATGCGGTGCACGAAAAGGGCGACCGCCTCCGCCGCCGCCGGGGCATCGCTCGCCAGCAGGTCGCGCATGTCGTTGGACAGGCCGGACACGCCCAGCAGCCCCGATTCCCGGTAAAGGAGATCGGCGATCCGCGCGGGCGTATAGCCCTTCTGTTCGAGGAGATAGAGCACGACGCCCGGATCGATGGCGCCCGAGCGCGTGCCCATCACCAGCCCGTCGAGGGCGGTAAAGCCCATGGTGGTGGCGACCGAGCGCCGCCCGTCCATCGCGCACATCGAGCAGCCGTTGCCCAGGTGGGCGACGATCACCTTGCCGTCCGCCCCCGGCCCCATCACCGCCGGCATGCGCGCCGCGATCGCCTGATAGGACAGGCCGTGGAAGCCGTAGCGGAACACGCCTTCGTCGATCAGGGCGCGGGGCAGACCGAACAGCCGGGCGATGCGATCCTGGCCGATGTGAAAGGCGGTGTCGAAACAAGCCACCTGGGGCAGGTCCGGCCGCAGCCGGGCCAGGGCCCGGATCGCGGCGAGATTATGGGGCTGGTGCAGGGGCGCCAGGGGCACGAAGGCATCCAGCCGGTCCAGCACCGCCGCATCCGCGATCACCGGCGCGGCGAAATCGAGGCCGCCGTGCACCACCCGGTGCCCCGCCGCCAGGATCTGCCGCCCGGGCAGGAACTCGGCGGCGATGCCGAGCAGCAGGTCGAGGGCGTCCTGATGCTCGTCCATCCGCTCCGGCGCGAGGTCGAGGGGAATGGTCTTGCCCGCGCCGTCCTTCAGCTTGAAGGCGGGCTTCGAGCCGATGCCGCTGATGGCGCCTTCGTAAAGCGCCGTGCCGCTTTCTTCCGCGATGCGGAACTTCACGCTGGACGAGCCGGCATTGAGGACGAGAACGATCCCTTCCGCCATGGCTCAGGCGTCCTTCTTCGGCGCGCAGCGGACGCGCAGCACCGCCAGCGCGGCCGAGGCGGCCCGCGCCGCCGGCCCATCGGCCCGGCTGGTCAGCATGATCGGCACCCGGGCGCCGAGGACGATGCCCGAGGCCTCGCCGTCGGCGAGATAGCCCAATTGCTTGGCCACCATATTGCCGGATTCGAGATCGGGGCAGAGCAAGATGTCCGGCTCGCCCGAGACGGGGGAACTGATGCCCTTGGTCTTCGCCGCCTCGGCGGAAATCGCATTGTCGAAGGCGAGCGGCCCGTCGACGATGCCGCCCGTGATCTGGCCCCGGTCCGCCATCTTGGACAGGGCCGCGGCATCGATGGTCGAGGGGATCTTGGGCGAGACCGTCTCGACCGCCGAAAGCACGGCGACCTTCGGCACGTCGATCCCGATCGCGCGGGCGAGGTCGATGGCGTTCTGGGCGATGTCGCGCTTTTCCGCCAGGGTGGGGGCGATATTGACCGCGGCATCGGTGATCAGCAGCAGCTTCGGGTAGGACGGCACATCCATGACGAAGACATGGGACAGGCGCCGGTCCGTGCGCAAGCCGCCATTGTGGCCGACCACCGCGCCCAGGACTTCGTCCGTATGCAGGCTGCCCTTCATCAAGGCCTCGACCTCGCCCTTCTGGGCCAGGTCGACGCCGGCTTCCGCCGCCGCATGGGAATGTTCGGCGGCGACGAGGCGCAGGCCGTCGAGCCCCCGGCCGAGCTTTTCCGCCGCCGCCCGGATGCGCGCCTCGGGCCCGACCAGCACCGGCTCGATCAGGCCGAGGTCGCGGGCATCCAGCGCCCCGGCCAGGGACGCGGCATCGCAAGGATGGACGACCGCGACCTTCAGGGCCGGGAAAGCCTTCGCCGCCTCGATCAGCCGGGCAAGGCGGGCGCCTTTCCGCAGCAGGCGGATTTCCGGCAGGCCCACGGCCTCGCGCCGGATCTTTTCCGCCGGGGCGAGCACGAGGGCGGTGCCGGACAGCACGTCCCGGCCCTCCTGGTTGCGGCCGGTGAAGGCGAGTTCGAGGTCGCGCTCCGGCCGCTTGGCGACGACGCGGAGGGTGATGGTCAGAACATCGTCGAGACCGACGGGGCGCAGGAAATCGATCGCCTGCGCCTTGATGATGGCGCCCGGCCCCGGCAGCACCGTGCCGATCAGCGCCGAGACCAGGGCCAGCGCCCAGGGCGCCGGCGCCACCGGCTCGCCATAGCGATGGGTGGAGGCAAAGGCGGGATCGACCAAGTATGGATTGAGGTCGCCGGCCAGGGATGCCAGGGTGGCAACATCCTCGAGATGGAGGCGGCGTTCGATCGTGGCGGACTCGCCGACCAGGATCTCGTCAAACGGGCGGTTTTCGATCATCGTCATGGTGAGCAGAGTAGAGCGGCGCTTGATGACAACAAGAAGAAGATTAGGCCGGGGGCGAACCGAAATATGATCAAGCTGATGGTCTGCATGCGGCGCCAGCCGGGCATGTCGCGCCGGGATTTCCAGCACTATTGGCGCCAGGTCCACGGCCCCATGGCCATCGAACGCGCCGCCACCCTCGGCATCCGCCGCTATGTCCAGAACGTCACCGTGCACGAGGAAATCTCCAGCGCCCTCGCGGCGACGCGCGGCACCACCGAACCCTATGACGGCATCGATTCGCTCTATTGGGACTCGGTCGAAGCCATGCTGAACCACCTCAGCACCCCGGAAGGCGGCCGCGCCGCCTCCGAGCTTTTCCTCGACCACATCAATTTCATCGACTACCCGAACTCCCCGATCTTCATCGGGGAAGAGGTCGATCTGGTCGGAGGGGCCGTTTAAAAAGCAGGGGCGGCGACAGATCCCTTACCACGAAGCGCCCCAATGTGAGGTGCTTCGAAGGATGCACGACAGTCATCCAATGCTTCATTCGGCGGCGATGCCCGTTTTTTCCGCCGCGATCGCGTGCTCCATCAGGATACGCATCTGATTGACCGCGGCGTCATGCGCGATACCGATCATGCGTGCATCGGGGTTCGCCTTGATGTTCGCGTATTGCCCCTCGATCATCTCCTTGTCTTCAAGGAATGCTTGATAGATGCCCTTGGCCAGCAGGTTGCTGGTTTCCTGGCCGGCGGCCTTCGGGGCCCCCCACGAAAAGTAATAGACGCATTGCTCGGCATTGACCGGGACCACCGACTGGCAGGTCCAGGTATCCAGCAGCAATTCCCCGTCCGACGGGCCTTCCACCGCGGTCCCCGCCGTGAAAACCTTGAAACGCATGACGAAGACGCAGGGCATCAGCACCGAATAGTCAAGGTGCATGTCGTAGCGGCCCTGCATGATGTGCTGCGTGAAGTTGAGTGCCGGAACATTGCGTACCCAGCGCTCGATCCTCATGCCGCGCTCCAGCCGGGTTATTTCCGGCTTGGTATACGCGAAGATGTCGCCGCCGAACGTCTTGCGGTGAACATAGGTCAGGTGGGAGAAATCGAGGAGATTATCGATCACCAGCCTGTAGTCCGCATTGAAGAGCAGCGAATTGGGCCGCATGTCCCAATCGGGGTCGCCGGGCCCGATCGAGAAGGGAATCAATTCCGGATCGGCCCGCGCCGCATCCCCCATCCATACCCAGATCCAATTGTCGCGCTCGACCGTCGGATAGGACCGTACGGCCGCTCGGGGCGGCACGCGATCCTGGCCCGGAACCTCGACGCAGCGACCGCTGGGGTCAAACTTCATGCCGTGGTACATGCAGCGGATGCAGTCCCCCTCGATCTCGCCGAGATGGAGCGGGGCGTGGCGATGACAACAACGATCCTCGATCGCGACGACACCGCCATCCTGGCGCCGATAGAGCGCCAGCGGTTCTCCGATGATCTTGCGGGCAATAACTTTGCCTGGCGGGAGGTCGTAGTCCCAGCCGGCCACATACCAACAATTGCGCACAAACATATCCACCTCCCCTTATTATTTTATTCGGGTGATTCAGGTGAGTGCGTGGCAGCACATTTCAGGTCGCTCTGACCGTCATTTTTTATTAGTGGCCTGGCGATTTCAGGTCCAATACCGTTTGGCCAGCGACTTCATACCTCCCCGGTATGCCCCCCTTGACCGCATGGGCCATGGCTTCGGATACGTCGATGCGGGTTTGATCCGTACGGGCCGGCCGCCGCCATGATGCCATAAAAAAACGCCCCGGTTTCGGCCGGGGCGTTTTTCGATCAACCGCGGGTCAGCGGCTTGTACTTGATGCGGTGCGGCTGGTCCGCGTCGGTACCCAGGCGGCGGTGGCGGTCCGCCTCGTATTCCTGGTAGTTGCCTTCGAACCATTC